>JAQWFM010000119.1 GCA_028704415.1 Oscillospiraceae bacterium
GGTTCCTGGCATCAGGAACTTATTCTGGGAGGCGGCCTGAAGGTGACCCGCTTCAGCCTGACGCCGGTTTCCTTTGATACCGGGGTTACGACTGATTTGCTGAATCAGCTGGATGACATTTTGGCGGACCATGCTTTTTCCTATGCTGAGCTGGATAATCAGGATGGTAACAGTACGTTCAGCGCCATACAGCGGGACGCTACTATATATCTGGTGGGCGGGGACGCGTCTCTGGGCGGGATAAAACCGGCAGAGGGGCTGGCCGGTCAGGCTTACTACAACAGCGCTTACCAAACCTCCGCGCAAAACCTGCGGCTTGGCGACCTGACCTTTACGTTTACGCCGTTGCCGGCTGCGCTGGATCTGAGTACTTTATATGGCCTGAGCCAGACGGACGATCAGGCGGAGGTCTATATCTTTCTGGCGCCCGGGCAGCTGGCGGCCTTGCTGGATAAACAGCCCTATGATCTACTGGCCCAGTTTTTAACCAATACCCGCATCCTCAGCCAAGACCAGTCGCGGGTGCAGGCTTTTACTGACCTGGGCAGCCAGACCCTGTTTGATATCAGGCCATTGGCTAATGAGGAAACCCTGTTTTTAGTGTATTATCTGGCGCCTTTCATCCTGCTCAGCTGTCTGCTGCTGGCGCTGACCCTGGTGGTGCTGACCCGCGCTCGTATGGCGGATATGCTCCGGACCCTGACCTTGCATTATTTGCACGGCGGCGACCGGCTGGCCCTGAACCTGCGTTTCCTGCCGGTCCCGCTGACGGTTTGTTTGCTGACCTTGCTTTTACTGAGCCTGCTGCGGCTATGGTCCTATCCCCGCTTACCACTGGTGACCAGCCTGGTGTTACTGGGTTTTGTACTGCTGGCAGAGCTGATGGTCTTTGTGGCTTTGCGTCAGAAAAGCTTTATAAACAGCATCAGAGCAGCAGGCTGAGTATGGAACTGAAGCTGCAGCAGGTCAGCCGGATATACCGCCGTCGGCACTTTGAAAAATTAGCCCTGGATAAGGTGAGCCTGAGCGTCCGCGGCGGTGAGCGGATCCTGATCAGCGGACCATCAGGTTCAGGCAAAACCACCTTGCTGAACCTTATGGGATTGATTGATACGGACTACAGCGGCCTGTACAGTCTGGATGGTCAGGACACCCGGCAGCTGTCAGGCCGGCAGCGCGCCGCCTGCCGCAACCGCACGTTTGGCTGTATCTTTCAGGACTATGCTTTACTTGAAAACGAGACCGTGTTTGAAAATGTCCGGATTCCGCTGATTTATGCCGGTTATTCCCTGCGGGAGCAACGGCGGCTGGTCCAGGCGCAGCTGGATCGGCTGGCGTTGGGCGCGTACCTCAGACAGCGGCCCCGGGACCTGTCCGGCGGCCAGCGTCAGCGTGTAGCCATAGCCCGGGTTCTGGTGCATCAGCCCGCCGTCATTTTAGCCGATGAGCCCTTCAGTGCTCTGGATCCGGCCCTCAGGCGTGACGTCTTGTCTTTGCTGGAGCAGTATCTCACCCCGGAACGCTGCCTGATTATAGCCACTCACCAGGTCGACAGCCTGCCTCTGTCGGGGTACCGGAACCTGACTTTGACTGAGGGGCGGCTGCAAGCCTGAAAAGAGCCCAAATTATAAGTAATAAGTTATGTATTCTATTTGAACTGCGTATTTTTAATATGGATCAGGCAAGCCTATAATGAATTAGCCATTAGCGATTTATTATCCGTGGAAGGACCTGACCTATATGTCTGATACCCTGAACCAACTCACCCCGACAGACCAGTACCGACAGCTGACCCCCGAGCAGGCGCTGCAGCAAGTCGCCGCCACCGCGGAGGGCCTCAGCGCGGCAGACGTCCGGCAGCGACAGACAAATCTGGGTCGCAACGCTATTCCTGAAGCGCCGCGCCGGCCCTGGCTTAACTTTATCAAGCGCTACTGGGGGCCCATGCCCTGGCTGCTGGAACTGGCGATTGCGCTGACCCTGATACTGGGGCACTATACCGAGAGCGTGATCATCTTCCTGCTGCTGACCATCAACGCGGTGATCGGTTTTGTTCAGTCCCAGCACGCTCATAGAGCCGTAGACTTACTCAGGCAGCAGCTTAAGCTGGAGACCCGGGTGCGCCGCGCCGGGCAGTGGATCAGCTGCCCGGCAGATGACCTGGTGCCAGGTGATATCCTGACCCTGAAGCTGGGCGAATGGATCCCGGCCGACCTCTATCAGCTCTCGGGCGAGCTCTCCGTGGATCAGGCCGCCCTGACCGGGGAATCGCTGCCCCGGCAGACCGGGACCGGAGCGGTGCTGTATTCAGGCAGCGTCGTAAAACGGGGCGACGCTACCGCAGTGGTGATCAATACAGGCGTGCACACCTATTTTGGCAAGACGGTCCAGCTGGTGAAGGAGGCAAAGCCCCAGTCGCGCCAGGCGCAGCTGATGCTGACCATTGTGCGCTACATGATGTACTTAGGTGTGGCGGCCGCGGCAGTCACCACCGCGTATGGCCTCTACCTGGGCAAGGATATCCTTTTTCTGCTTTCCTTTATTGTGATCTTTTTAATTGGCGCCATTCCGGTCGCGCTGCCCGCGGTCATGACCATTGTCCAGGCAGCCGGCGCCCTGGAGCTCTCTCACGACGGCGTGCTGGTAACCCGGCTGGACTGTATTGAAGACGCGGCTTCCATTGATGTGTTCTGCTTTGACAAGACCGGTACCATCACCCAGAATCAGTTGACGGTAACAGCCGCTCAACCGGTGGCCGGCGTCAGTCAGACTGAACTGCTGCAGGCGGCGGCCTGGGCTTCCCAGGATAACGGCGCGGATCTGATTGACACCGCCGTGTGGGCGTATGTCCGGGCCCAGGGCGTGCAGGTTAAAAGCCGGCTGTGCACCCGGTTTTATCCCTTCAGTCCGGAAAACCGCCGCACCGAGGCTGAGGTCAGCCGGGATGGGCAGACTTTCCGGGTCATGAAGGGCGCCCTGCCGACCCTGCTGGCGCTGTGTGAACAGCAGCCGGAGCCGGAAAAGCAGGCCATGCGGCAGCAGGATGCGGATTTTTCTGCCCATGGTTACCGGAGTATAGCGGTGGGGCAGACCGTGAATGGCAGCAGTCGTCTCCTGGGCTTGCTGGCCCTGGCCGACCCGCCCCGGCCGGACTCCGCGGAAATGATCGGTCGGCTGAGGGACCTGGGGATCCGTCCCCTCATGATTACCGGCGACAGCGCCGCGATCGCCCGGGAAGTTGCCGGTCAGGTAGGCATAGGCAGTCGGATTGCAGCCGCGGCGGATTTCCGCTCTCAGTCGCCTGAGCAGCAGCAGCAGATTGAGCGGCAGGATGGCTTTGCGGAAGTGTTCCCGGAAGACAAGTACCAGATTGTCCGGCGCCTGCAGGAAAAGGGCCATCAGGTCGGCATGACCGGGGACGGAGTCAATGATGCGCCGGCTCTGAAGCAGGCGGAGCTGGGTACGGCGGTGGCTGCAGCTACAGACGTAGCCAAGGCGTCTGCCAGCATGATTCTCACCCAGCCGGGACTGGGAGAAATCCTGACGGCTATCCGGGTCAGCCGCCAGACGTATCAGCGGATGCTGACCTGGGTCATCAATAAAATCACCAAAGTGGTAGAAGTCGTCATCTTATTTACGGTGGGGTTTTTTTGGCTGCAGCAGAGCCTGGTATCCTTGCTGGGGATGTCCCTGCTGGTTTTTGCTAATGATTTTG
>JAQWFM010000120.1 GCA_028704415.1 Oscillospiraceae bacterium
ATCTCCCTGACAATCCCGTCAATGTGCTCCTTCATCCGCATCTGCTTATCTTTTTCCTCGAATTCCTGGAGCCTCAACTCAATCATATTGGTTCTCCTGCCGTAGACCTCAATGCGCGAGAGGGTCTCCAGCTTTCTCATATGACCCAGCACCAGTTCCGCCCGCTGGATGCAGCGGCGCGTGAAATCCCCTTGATAGCTTTCCAGCCGGCTGATATCATCAGTGATCTTCTGCACCTGCTCTTCGATATTGGCCAGGTATTCGTTAAAAGCTGCTTTCCGGTCCAGGCATTGGGCGGCGCTTGTTGGCTTGTCAATTTTCGCCAGTTCCTCCAGGGGCTCGCGGATCACAAAAGCTGCCGTCTCCGCCTGAATGGTTTTCAGGCGTTCGTCCCATTTGTCATACAAACCCTGAACGGCGTCCCGGCTCCGGAGGTATTCTTTTTCAAATTGCCAGTAATCCTCAACCCCGGCAGCCAGCTCTCCATTGTTGTCGACTGACTCCCTGTTCAGAAAATTTTTATATGCCTCTTGCTGGTGGCCCAATCTGCCGCTTTCTTTCTCTTTCCCTGCTATTTCCACGTTGGCGCTGTTAATTTTCTGCTTGTAACTATTGATCAGCTGTTCGGCCAGAGCAATTTCGTGCCGGTAGCGGCTTTCCTGATCATAACGGGGCAAAGCTGACTTTTGCTCTGCGGTAAAGTCTTTTAAAATTTCCCCCAGCCGGCCCTCCAGGCTTTTAATCCGCCCGGAGATTTCGACAACACTGCGGCCAATGTCTGCCAGGCGCCGCCCGTTGGTTTCCTTCGCCTGCCTGGCTTCTATGACCTGGTTTTGCGCCGGGGTAATCACCGGCCGGCCTGCTGACTCGCTTTTTTCTACTTCCGCCAGGTCTTCCCCGTAGTCCCGCAGGGTTTTGGCGCGCAGCCTGGTCAGCCGTTCCCCGTTTTCCAACAATCTATTTCTCAGGTCGCTTTCCTCGGCATTTCTGCCGCCGACAGCCTCCGCCAGGGCTTTAAAAGAAGCGCGTGCCTGGACCAGGGGCAGGTCGTTTTCAATAGCTGCAAAACCGGCCACCTGCTCTGCTTCTTGTTTGGCCGCAAAGCCCTCTTCCTTTAGCCCGGCCAGCTGCTCTTCCGCCGCATGGTATTGTTGTTTTAACCCGGCTATGGCAGCTTCCAGCCCGGCGATATTATTGTCAACAACCGCCAGCTCCCGCTTTTTGGCCTGTAATTGCTCCCTGATCCGGGCCAGTTCTGTTTCTGTTTGCCTTTTCTCCGCAAACTTTTCTATCTTTTCCTGGCTTCCGGTCACCAGCCCGGCCAGCTCCGCCAACCGGCGGCGGCAGCGTTCCTTTTCCCCGGTGAGCCGCTCCTGCCCGTCTGCCAGTTCCTGCCGGTGTTTTTGCCAGCCGGCCAGTTCTTGCGCCAGGCTGTCAGTCTCCTTTTCCCATCCGGCAACCGCGGCCTGGGGGTATTTATCCACAAAAAGGGCCACTTCGGCTAAATCGGCGTCTAATTCTGCCGCCCTGGCCTCTGCCGCCAGGATATCCCGGTCCCGGGCCTGGATTTTTTCCTCCATACCCCGGATATACCGGTGATACTCCCCCTGGTCCAGCAGCAAACCGGCAAAGCTGCAGATATAATAAGGGCCGTCTCCCGCCGGCGTAAGGCCGCCCCGCAGCGACTCCAGATTAACCAGCGGCACCGGGTAGTCCGAGGCAAAATCCGGCTTAATCCGGCCGTTTTGCAACCCGGCAAAGGAACGCCCATCCACGATCACGGAAAAAGGCAGGTAGGGCATCTGCCGCAACAGACTTTCCTTCTCCCGGGCTTCCACTTCGTCAATCCATTCTATGCCGGCGCGCACATAGGAGCATTTGGCGCTCAATTGCCCGGCCAGGGCAAATATCTCTTCATTGGGCACGTAGAAACCTTTGTCCGCGCTAAGCTGTTTTTTCTGCCGCATGCGCCCGGCTTCGATCTCCAGCTCCAGCCGGCTCAGGCTTTCCCGGTGCAGCGCCAGCTGCAGCGCTTCCCGGTACGCTCCAATACCGGCTTGTCCCCAGGCCCGGGCTTTATTTTCCAGCGCCGCCTGCTCCTGCCGGTAAGCCGCCAGGCGTCCTTCCACCCGCTCCCGGGCGGCGGCGCGCTCTTTGATTTCGCTTTCCACCTGTACAGAGGCCAGCCTGGCTTCCTGCAGTTCAGTGGCCAGCTCCGCCAACCGCCCGGTGAGATCCGTGGTTTCAGCCTGGCAGCCGGCCAGCTCCGCCTGCAGCCCCGCTGCATATTTATCCGGCGCAAGCACCGCGTCCAGTTCACCGGCCTGCTGGAAATAACCGCCCAACTCCTGCAGACTTTCCGCCAAAGCCGCCTCTTGCTGGTGAAGGTCATCCACATTAGCCTGCAGGACAGCGGCATTTGACTTGGCGACAGTCAGGTCTTGCTGCACATCTTCCCGCTGCTTTTCCAGCCCGTCTTTGGCCTGCTGTACCTCCGCCAGCAGCAGGTCCAATTGCGCCAGGCGCCTGTCCGCTAAAAACCTCAGCTGCCCCCCGGCTTCATTGTATTCAGCCTGCAGGCTGTCCGCACCTGCCGCCAGTGTCTCCAGGCGCCGGCTCAACTCCGACACCCTGGCCTGCACAGTACGGTATTCGCCGTATTCTTCCAGCGCCAGCAGGTGATTGAGCTCATGCTCCAGTTCCCTTTGTCTGGCCGCCAGCCCGTCTCTGGCCTCCTGCTGCCGTTGCTCCTCAGCCTGCAGGTTTTCTTTTTGCAGGTTTACCAAACCGGCCTCCAACAGCTTTTGCAACTGTTGGGCCTGTTCGCTGCCGGCAGTATGCTCCGCCAGCCTGAGCCGGATTTGCTCTATCTCCTGCTCCAGCGCCTGCAGCTTGCGGCCAATCAGGTTGTAAATAGCCGCAGCCTGGCGTTTGCCGGCTTCGAACTGTTGAAAGGCCGCCAGCAACTCCTCATTCCTGCCGCCGAATTCACTGTAGTAGCCCTTGATCCCGGCAAACTCGGCCAGGTGGCTTTTTAGCTTCAGGTATTCATTGAGCCTGCTGCGGATCTCAATCAGGGTATCCGCCAAAAGCAGGCTTTCGTCCCTGTTCTTTTCTCCCTTATTTAAGGCCTCGACATCCTCTATTATTTTTACAAATAAATTTTCGATGAGCTTTCTGGAAGTAGCGTTCTGTCTGAAATATGATTCTATATTGTTTTCGCCGCTGTTGATGCCCCTGATGATGTTCCATTCGGCGGCGAGAAGGTGGTGGGCGGCAATATAATGCTGGTAGCGGTCAATTCTATCGAAAACTTCCGCCGGTAAATCCTTTTGCCGCATTTGTTGAATATATTTTCTAACATCATCAAACCCGGCATACTTTTTATGGCCACCCTCCTGCCGCGCCAGGGGCACAGTCCGGCAGCCGGCAGTGCGGTGGTCGTTATAAAATACAAGCCAGTTGAGGTGCTCAATATCGGCTGACTGCAGATTTTCCTCTTCTTCGGGCGCCGCGCCCGGCCCTTTGTTCAGACCCCGGCGTTTACGGGCAGAAAAACCAGTCAGCAAATACTTGTACCCGGCTCCCTCTTCCAGAATCCACTCCACGGCCACATGGGAAGTCCTGTCCTGGCCCCCCTGGAACAAAAGGCTCAAGGGTTTTTCCTTTCTCAGATACGTCTTCGGCAGCACAACCTGCAG
>JAQWFM010000057.1 GCA_028704415.1 Oscillospiraceae bacterium
CGCCGGAGCCCACGGCCGCCCCGGAGCCTACGGCTACGCCAGTGCCCACGGCCACGCCGGAGCCCACAGCGACGCCGGAGCCTACGGCGACGCCTGAGCCCACGGTTACGCCCGAGCCCACGGTGACGCCCGAGCCCACGGCCACCCCGGAGCCCACAGCGACGCCGGAACCTACGGCGACGCCTGAACCCACAGTTACGCCCGAGCCCACGGTGACGCCCGAGCCCACGGTTACGCCTGAGCCCACGGTCACACCGGAGCCCACGGTGACGCCCGAGCCCACGGTCACACCAGAGCCCACGGCCACGCCAGCGCCTACGCAGGCGCCGGAGCAGACCTACAATGGCCAGTTTGGCTATCCAGGCGTCATTGACGCCACTATCCGTTCCAGAATTGTAAGCCTGGCGACTGAAGCGGCTAATTGGGGGAATGGTTACAGCGTCGGCGGGGCTTCAACCTGGAGCGGCCTGCAGGCAGGCTATAACACTGACTGCAGCGGCTTTGTGGCGGCCGTCATCAACGAAGCGCTGGGCCTGACTCCCGGAAATGGCTTTATCCGCCAGACTTATTGGTCCTATCTTGCGTACCAAAACTACGGGGCGATTAATGCACTGTCCAAGGATCCGGAGGACATGAGTACCTGGCAAGCCGGTGATATCTTATGGATCAACGCCATTAACAGTGATGGCAGCTGGGATCAAAGTGGCAGTTACACCTCTGATTTCTTTAACCATATGGCGATCTATCTGGGCAACGGCATGATCGCTGAATCTACCTACCCTTACTCCCGGGTGACCTCCGTGTCCGGCTACATGTATGGCACTAACTTCCATGTTTATGCGGTCATGTCGCCGCCTTCGGCCACCCTGACCAATTAAGGCCTAAAGGCTCTAGGCGTTGAGCCGGTTATCCCTGAAGGAAAAACATAATAAGCGCTATAAAGGGCTTACCGGCTGTAAGTTACAGACGATAAGCCCCCTTTAATATTGTCTGGGCTGCATTGCCTGGATTGGCCCCGGTAGTGCGCTGCGGCTTAGACAGCAAACCGCCCCTGCCTGATAAGCTGAGGGGAAGGTACGGCCGATCCCGCTTTAGGTGACGAGGGACGCTGCCCCGCCCTGGCCCTTCAAGCTTTGGTTTGTCGGCTCAGACCGGGTGTTCCGGACCCGACTGCTACCGCCTTCGCCCTGAAGCAGACGGCACCGGCGGCCAGGCATAAAAAACCGCCCGGTTCCCAGTCGCTAGTAACTGGGGTCGGACGGTGGTCAGAGGAGTAGATGCTGACCCGAGCTTGATAGGGTCAGCTGCCAGGCGGTGGTTGGTCACCGCAGGCGGAAATCAGGTCAGCCTTTAACGGCGCCGGCTACCATACCCTTGATAATTTGCTTGCTAAACACAAAGTAGAGGATGACAATCGGAGCCATCGTGATCAACATAGCAGCCATAATTTTGGGATAGTCAGAGGAGAACTGGCCGGTGAACTGGGTCATAGCCAGCGGTACAGTTTGCAAAGTGGTGTCCCGGATCAGAACCAGCGCAAAGGAGAACTCGTTCCAGCAACTGAAGGTCTGTAAAATGGCGACAGTCACCATAACCGGACGACAGATAGGCATGATGACGTTGAATAGCGATCGCGTAAAACTGCAGCCGTCTATAGAAGCAGCCTCCTCCAGAGCCGTGGGGACGGTCTTGACAAACCCCTGGACCAAAAATACCGCTATCGGCAGACCAAAAGCCACATACGGCATAATCAATGTAAACCATTGATTGGATAGGTTAGTCTGCTTAAAGACAATGTAAATTGGTACCAGAAGGGAGTGAACCGGGATCAGCATACCCATCAGCAGCATGATCCATAAGGCCCGGTGTCCTTTGAATTTGTAGCGGGCTAAAAAGTAACCGATAACAAAGCCAAACAGGACAATAAAGAACACAGAAATGGCAGTCGTCCGGACACTGTTTAGGATTGACGCCCCGATATGGTAATCCGGGTTGGTCAGGATGCGGCGATAGTTATCCAGCGTCGGATGAGTCGGCAGACTGATAATGTCAGCATTAAACTCGCGCTTAATCTTTAAAGAGGAATAGCCCATCCAGAACAGGGGGAAGATGCAGCTCAGGGAAAAGATCAGCATGATGAGGTTCAGAATGACGCCAATGATACCATCAGCTACGCGTTTGCCGGTGCTTCTTCCATACTTATGACTGATCATTCAGATCACCTCTTCCTTGCTTATCGCGCGCTGCAACAGCTGCATGGCGCCGATGACGGCGATGCCCAGCACAAATATGCCTACGGAAATGGCGCTGCCATAGCCCATGTTTTGCTGTTCAAAGGAGATTTTGTAACCGTACATGGCCATCACCATAGACGCGTTGCCCGGACCGCCTTTAGTCATGACATAGATGTTGTCAAAGGCTTTCATGTTGCCGGATACACAGAGCACAATACAGACCATGATGGTACTTTTGATCATGGGCAAAACCACATGTACCGCGGTCTGGAATGCGTTAGCCCCATCCAGATCTGCGCTTTCCAAAATTTCCGTGTCAATGGCTGCCGTAGCGGAGAGCATAATAATCATGTAATACCCTATGTACTGCCAGATCAGCGGAATAGAAACCAGCGTCATCACCAGCTTACTGTTATTCAGCCAAACCTGCTGCAGATCCGCCCGGCCGACTTTTTCAAGGAACCAATTCAGTAAACCGCGGCGGCTGTCATAGATCATGGTCCAGATAAAACCGATTGATACAGCTGCAATCGTGCTGGGAAAGAAACCAAAAGTCCGGTGCATTCCCTTAAGCTTGATATAACGGGTGTTGATGATCATGACAAAAATGAAGGCGATTCCGACCTGCCCGATCAAACATAAAAAGACCAGATACAGGTTATTGCGGAAGGCCGACCAGAAAACTGAGTCATGGATCAGCTGCGTGTAGTTAGCGCCGCCGATAAACGTTTTATTAGGTCCGCCTTTCCATTCAAAAAGGCTGTAAAACAGGGACGTCAGCAGCGGAAAAAAGACCACAAAAACATATAGCAGGATCGGGATAGTCAGGTATACCAGAAATGTTATGGCCTTTGGTTTTCTTGACAGCATAAATCCGCCATCCTTTCATTCAGGCAAAAAGGGCAGGCGTTCTCACGCGCTCTGCCCTCTCTGTCAGTCCTAATGACTGTTCATATCTCATACCAGACTTAGTAGTTAGCCTCATAGGCTTCCTGGGCAGCCTTAGCAACATCCTCAGGGGTCATGTCGCCGTTGAGCATGGTTTGCAGATCGGTGTTGAGAACACTCCAGACTGCACTGCTGACATAAGAGTCGTAGATCTCGCAGGTGTTGGTATCAACATAAGAATAGTTGTAGAAGTCCTGCGTGAATTGATCAAAGGCGCTCAGGTCAACGTTTTCAACCTTGGTTAAGCCGGACAGGGCGTAGTTCTTTGCGACGTAGCTAGAGAATTCAGGTCCGGTAACATATTCAGCAAAGTCGGTGGCCGCAGCCAGTTTGTCCTGATCATCAGCCAGCTTGCTGTTCAGTGAAACCGCATAGCCTAAGCCGATGTTTTGAGTGTTGGTGGAGCCGGTCGCGTCAGAAGGCTGAGGCAGCACGGCAAAACCGGTGTTGTTGTACAGATCTTTATCGGATTCTTTCAGGGTTGCGCCGATATAGCTGACATCCCAGTTGCCGCCAATGAAAGCAGGAGACTCACCGGAAATATAATATTCACGGGCGTCCTCATTGGTGACGGTATTGAAGTCGTCATTAAAGATGCCGGAAGCAAAGATGTCTTTGGTGAAGGTCAAGGCTTTAACAAACTCTTCATCTGTGAAAGCGGCGCCGGTCTTGTCAACCAGAGACTGGAACCAGTCGGGTCCGGTATAGCGATCACCGATAACTGACAGGAAGTCAGAGTTGATCTGCCATTGTCCGCCGTTGCCGAAAGCAATGGTTTCTTTATAGCCGTTGGACTTGAAATACTCATCGGCGGTTTTAACGTCGTCCCAGCTGGTCGGGAAGGCATCATAGCCGGCTTCTTTCCACGCGTTCTTGTCATAAACAACAACGGTGCAGGTACCGCCGGTCAGAACCGGCAGGCCGTATAATTTGTCATTGTCCGTGAACGGCGTGAAATAGTTCTGATTATATTCGCTGTAATAAGGAGAACTCTTGATGATGTCAGTCATGTCCATAATCAGACCCTGGGCGGCCCATGCTTTGGTGTTCATGCCCTGCAGCAGGAATACGTCCGGCAAGTCACCGGCGGCAGCCTGAGTGGCGATCTGAGTCTTGTAGTCATCGTTAGCCAGAACTGTCTGATTCAGTTTGATATCCGGATGATCCTTTTCCCACTGGGCAATAACTGTCCGGAAACCATCAGAACCGCCGTTGCCTTCAGACTCCTCTGACGTTGAGAAATGCATCAGGGAGATTTCACCGGTATAGTTCAGGGTGCCTGAGCTGCTGGTGTCATCTGCCGCGGTGGTCTCTGTGGTTTTGGTGGTTTCCGCGGCTGTGGTGGTTTCCGCGGCTGTGGTGGTCTCCTCAGCCGCGGTGGTGGTTTCAGCGGCCGTGGTTGTTGCTGCAGCCGTGGTCGTTGCTGCTGCCGTGGTGGTCGTTGTGCTGCCGCTGCTGCAAGCGGTCAGAATACCGCTGGCCATCAGCGCGCTGAGCAGAACGCTCATGATTTTACTGCTTCTCTTCATGTTTTACTCCTCCTATGTGTATACGCCTGACTTACAGGTTTGTTTATAATCAACAGGGGGGCCTGCTAATTATATCTGGGGTTAATCATGGCGACTGAAGCGCCGGGTTCAACCATTCCGTCAACTGTGACTGTTACGGTACCAGGTTCAGTTTCAGGAAATTCAATGCGGCTGATCAGCTTGTTGCCCGCCTGTATGCCCATGGATACCGTATCCTGATGAATGGTTGTGATGCGCGGGCGGACGATGTTAATAACCGCAAGGCCGTCATAGCCGGCTATGGAGATATCCTGCGGAACCCGCAAGCCTGCTTCCTGCAGACTGTTCAGGCCCTCCACCGCGGTCTGATCATCCGGATAGAGGATGCAGGTAGGTCGCTGTGGTAGTGCCAGCACTGCTTTAGTCAGGGCGCTGGCCCGCTCATTATCCCTATAGGGGCAGGTGTACAGATACTCTTTAGGTACCGGGAGTCTATGCTCCAGCATAAACTTCCTATATGCATCAAAACGCGCCCGGGTGACTTCATTATTTTGGCCGTGTACATACGCAATCCGGCGGTGGCCGCGGTCATAAATAAGTTGCATCAGGCGCGTCATGTCGCCAAAGTTATTAGAGGCTATATTAATATGTTTAGGTACGGAGTGATCAATCATGGCAATCGGTAGATCCGACTGCAGCAGCTCCTGAACTTCATCTAACTGATAATCAGCACATAAAATCAGGAGACCGTCAAAGGTCATATATTTGCATTGCTCAGTATAAGACAGCCGGTTAGGCGAAGTGCTGGCATTTAGGAACATAATGACATAACCGCGCTCTTCCACCGTATCCTTAAAACTGTTTAGAATACGGGCAAAGTGTTCATGCAGCAGATTGGTACCTGTCCCTTCAGACAACAATACCCCGATTACCCGGGTCCGCTTGCTCTTTAGAGTTGACGCCATGTAATTAGGAACGTAATTTAGCTCTTTGGCAACCCGCTGAATCTCTTCCTTTTTGGCATGACTGATATCAGAGCGGTTGTTCAGTGCTTTACTGACCGTTGAAACAGACACTTGACAGATTTTAGCTATATCTTTAAGGGATACGGCTTCTTTCATGCTGCTCACTCGCTCCAATCTTATTTGGGTAATTTAGCCAGATACCAGACATGACTAAATCGTTTTCCATAGCCACATTGTAGGTAGAGCGGTAGGGTTTCGCAAGCAGATTTCGAATTAAAAATACAAACTCGACCAATTGCACAAATTTATACCCTGTGATGGGTTCAAGAGATTAAAATAATAGTGCAAAGTGCATAGTTGTACACATTTGCGCCACGAAACATTGCGAAACCGTTAAGCGGAAAACATTACGAAATAGGGCAATGTGTTAGAGAATAAAGCATGATGGCTCTTATTATAGGTTGTATTGACGGAAAATATGTAAAATGGCCCGGGGACAGGGCCTGTCAAGCCTAAATGGACGCAACCGATTTCGCCCAGGGCTGGCCAGAAACCAGCCGGCTCCCTCAAATTACCGGTTATTTAGTGGTTTTGGCAGTCAACAGTAAATCCCGGTAATAGGCGCTGACCTGGCGCATGTAGCAGAGCGCCGCCGGAAATAAAGGCGCGGCCTGATGAATAAAGAAATTATCTGCTTCCAGCGTAAACAGCCCATCGTAATCTATCTGGCCCAATGCCCGGAAAGCTGCCGCCAGATCAAGCTCACTGTGCCCGGGTAAGGTGTGGCTGTCTTCGTGATAATTATTGTCATGGATATGCAGCGCCTTAATCCGGGGGCCTAACTGCTGAATCATGTCCGGCAGCGCCACCCCCACCAGCGGCGCATGGCCCAGATCCAGACAGGCGGCAAAGTGCGGGCCCAGAGCTTGTCTGAGACCGTCGACATAGTGACAAAATTCTTCCGGCCGGGAGCAGACATCGTGATCAATACAGTGGCGGCGGGCGTCATAAGACCACATGTTTTCCACACAGATGGTCGTTTCATAACGCTGGGCCAGGTCAACTAATCTGCCGTAAAAGGTCAGGTTGAGCTCAAAGTCACGGCCAGGATCCTGACTGAGCTGACCATGCTGAACAGGGTGAACCACAATGTGTTTTGCCCCGGCGGCCGCGGCAATTTCAACGCCGCGCCGGATCACCGGTAAGATATCTGTCTCAAAATCAGCCTGGTGATAGGGGAAGGCAAAGGGGGCGTGGGCCTGCAGGATAGGAACACCCTGCTCCCGGGCAAAGTCTCCCAGCTGTTTGGCCTGATCCAGCCAGCCACTGTCCGTCCAGCGGGGGGACTGTTGCAGATGGAATAACGACAAATCGGCGGCGTCGAAGCCAGCCTGGGCCAGCAAGGTCAGCGCTGCTTCTTCAGACATATGCTGGGTGAGAACCTCGGTTTGGGTACACAATTTCATAGGGCTGCCTCTTTCTTTATGGGACTGGCGCACCGCCGGCGGCGGGGCGGGCGGGCTGCCTTCTGCCTGTCAGTCTAGATATCTGCCTGAGAGATGTCAATCGGAACTGAGCGGACGCTTAGCCGGCAAGTCCGGAGGGAGTCCGGGGGCAACCTGCGCAGACCAGAGTTGCCGTCAGGACCGTCTGCAGACTAAGCCTCTGCTGATTTTGGCCCGCAGGGCCTGGGTCCGGGCCCGAGGAACAGGCAGAAAAACTGTGGCTTGGCGGCGCGCCAGGCTCAGTCGGCGTTGCTTTCTAAGTTATTATTAATCTATCTGGCTCCCCGGTCTGCTAAACTGAGAGAGGTGGGTCTGACCATTGGTCAAAGTAAGGGAGGGACAGCAGAAGCTATGCGTAAACAATTGGTGCCCATGAATAAGCACCGCCGCCGGATTCTGATCATCCTGATCATTTTATTGCTTCTGATCATCTGGGCATATTGGCGCAGTACATCTTCCCAGCTCAATAAATTTCTGTTACCGGAAAGCAGCGTTTCAGGACTGCTTTTGCCGTGGCGCTCATGACAGATAAAGCGGACCGGCAAAATCCGGCCCGGGCGGCCGCGGCGCCAGACCGGCAGCAACCGGCCGGGGACTGGCCGTTCCTGCCGCCTGCCCTGCGCGCGGCGCTGGCGCACTATCTGCCGGCAACTGACGCTTTGACGCCCCAGCCTGAGCGCACGGGCCGGTCAGGCGCGGCGATCTGGCTGTATCCGGAGCTGGTGCTGAAAATCCAGCCGGTTACGGCCGAGTCTCTTGGCGAAGTACGGATGCTGCAGTGGCTGCAGGGCCGCCTGCCCGTGCCTGAGCTCCTGGCGCAAGTCAGGCAAGAGGGGCAGCTGTATATACTGATGAGCCGCGCTCCCGGACAGATGGCCTGCGCGCCGCTGTATCTGCAGGACCCGCCGCGCCTGAGCCGCTTGCTGGCCGGGGCTCTGCGACAGCTCGAGGCGGTGCCGGTTCAGGGTTGTCCCGGCGACTGCCGCCTGACCCGTAAACTGCGGCAGGCCGCCTATAACGTTCGCCACGGCCGGGTGGATCTCCGCAACGTTGAGCCGGAGACCTTTGGCCCGGCGGGGTTCAGGGACCCGGAAGCTTTGCTGCGCTGGCTGCAGGACCACCAGCCCCCGGAAGAGTTGTGCCTGACCCATGGCGATTGTTGCCTGCCTAATATTATGGCCCGCCCTGACGCCTTCCAGCCAGGCCGGGATCAGGTGACGGCGTTTTTAGACCTGGGTCGCTGCGGCCTGGCCGATCCCTGGCAGGACCGGGCGCTGGCCTACCGCAGTTTGCGGGACAATCTGAGCGGCCGTTACCGGCCGCAGCCGGAGCCGGGCAAGGCTGTCGCCGCCGTCTCTTCTGCCGCCGTCTTTTCTGCCGCCGTCCCGTCTGCTCCGCCGGGACCGTCGCCGGCTGAAGTCAGGCCTCCGGCCTTTAAGCCGGAACAGCTATTTACTGATCTGGGGCTTAGGCCTGACTGGGAGCGGATCCGCTACTATCTGCTGCTGGATGAATTGTTTTGATCGCTTTGGTTTTGCAATGCCCTGATCAATTTATCTGTCTTGCTGATTTCTCCGTTTGGAGTGATTAGGCAAAGTCAAAGGCCTTTATTGAGCCAAGCCGGCATGTAATTGAATTGCAAGCCGGACTGCTTGTAAGCCCCTTATAAACAATGCCCCAGCGGCCTCAACCGCCAAATAGCCAAAACCCCGGATTGCTCCGGGGCTCTTTTCAATACGCGTTGAACCGGGCGGCCAGCTCTGCCGGTGTGAAGGGCCGGCCCAGGCTGGGCGCGGCATTCTCATTCAGCTCAAAGAGCCAGCGGCCGCGGTAGTCTGCCTGCCGCAACAGCTGCTTAAGCGCGGGCCAGTCAATGCAGCCTTCGCCGGGGAACCAGTGCCGCTCATCAATACGGTCATAATCGGACAGGTGAGTGGTCAGAATGTAGCGCCCCACCCGCCCGACAAAAGCCTGATGGCTTTCCTTCAGCAGATGGTTGACGTCAAAGCAGACTCCGGCAACCAGGCCTGTTTGAGTGAGCTGCTCCAGCTCGGCCGAGCAGTTGCCCAGGCAGCTGCGGGGCAGATCCTCGACCGCCAGCCGGATATCCAGCTTAGCCGCGCGCTCAGCCAGGCGCTGCAGGTTTGCTTTGGCCAGGGCCAGCCGGACTGACCGGCGCGCCTCCGGAATCGGCTCAAAGCTTGCGTGCAGCACCGCCAGCCGGATGTCTTGCTGTCTGGCCCAGCGGAGGATGGTCTCCAGGCCCGCCAGCAGCTGCGGGCTTAGCGCGGCGTCTTCCGTTGAGATGTCCCAGGCATCGCCAAAAGGCAGGTGCAGCGAAGACGGCCGCAAGCCGCCCGCGGTCAGCTCGTCATAGCGCTGCTGGGCCTGCTGGCAGATAGCCGCGGCATTCTGGCGGCCATCCACATCGATTTCTGCGTCGGTGAAGCCTGCCGCTGCGGCTTGCCGCCATTTCTCCGCGCTGGGCTCCGCGTAAAAGCAGGTTGCCAGTCCGAGTCTCTCTTGCATTGTTTTCTCCTTTGCTCCGGCCGGTTGATGATTTGGCTTCAGTCTAGGTCAAGTACGGCTGCAAGTAAACCGATTGGCTACGGGTAGTCGCCGGCCTGGCTGGCAGAAACGGAGCCAGTGATGAATTTATTGTAAAGTACTTGACTAATAGGGCTGGGCGCTTATAATGAAAACAAATCAAGTACTTGACTAATCTGACGACCGACCAACCAATCGACCAACCGGCCGGCCAGACCCTGGCCTGCTCCGCGGAGTCATCGGCTCTGCACCAGACCCGGTACCGGTCCTGCCAGACCGGAGCAAATATCCCCACAAAACATAGAGATAAAGGAGTAGCAACAACATGGCGAATATCAAAGACACCGTAACTGAACAGCTGCAACAGCTGCAAATGCTGCAACACCGCAGCATGTTTGCCCAGATGGGGCATCCCTTCAGCCCCCGCCGCGGCCAGGGGCGCATCCTGGCCATCCTGAGGCTGAAACCGGAGATCAGTCAGAAAGAACTGACCTATCTGCTCAACATGAGCAAGCAGGCGGTGGCCGAGCTGATCGCCAAACTGGAAAAGAACGGCCTGCTTACGCGGACGCCGTCGGACAGCGACAAACGCAGTCTGACCATCCGCCTGACGGAAGCCGGCCAGTCCGCGGCCGAACAGGTCGAAGAACGCCTGCAAAGCAACACGCAGGTCCTGGATTGCCTGAATGAGGAGGAACTGGCCACTTTCAGCGGCTATCTGCAACGCCTGATCCAGCAGTACGAGGCTTTCTTTCCTGAGGAAGACTACGAAGCCCGCCGCGAAGAAATGGCGCGCTTTGTCCACCTGCACGGACCCGGCCGGGGGCCTGGCTTTGGGCCGGGGCCGGGCTGTGAACCACCCCGCCCGGGCTTTGGACCGGGAGCTGACGCGGCTTGGGGCCCTGATGGCCCTGATCCTGACTGGGCCGGCCGGGGACCTGGCTGCCACCACGGCCACGGCGGTCACGGCCACGGCGGGCATGAGGGCTGCGGTCATGGCAAACACGGCGGCAAGGGCCATGGGGGCCATGAGGGCTGCTGCGGCCACGGCGAGCACGGCGGCAA
Organism: Oscillospiraceae bacterium; assembly: GCA_028704415.1. Taxonomy (GTDB): domain Bacteria; phylum Bacillota; class Clostridia; order Saccharofermentanales; family Fastidiosipilaceae; genus JAAVLZ01. The sequence continues at coordinate 10,773 of JAQWFM010000057.1, forward strand.
GGGCCATGGGGGGCAGGAGGGCTGCGGTCACGACGAACACGATGACCACGGCCCCGGTGAGCCCGGCAATAACCCGCCGGCCCTGGATAACAAGTCCGGCAAGCAGGCACCTGAAAACAATTGAAGCACAAAGCAGCCACTGGTATAAGTCGCAGGTTCAGATACCGCCGCACAACATAATCAATTGACCTTCCTAAACTAATAACCCGATCAAGCGATAAGCAGACACGGTAAACCCGGTTCAAAGCAGTAAAAATCTTTGAGCCGGGTTTATATTTATCCCTCTGATTAAAGGTAATGAATCGAGACCGTCTCAGTCAGAGATGGTAGCAAGCTATGCCTGCCTATGTTTCCCCTGCTGGTTCCTTTCTTGATCTTGTCACGATCACAATGTATGCTTACCATATTTATCCCGACTTTACTTTACCCACCTATCCCGCAAATCTGAGGAGGCCTGCCGCATGCCGCATCAGCCTGACCAATCCACCATTCAACCTGACATAGCCGCACTGGGACTGCAGCGCGGCGCGGTCCGCTTCCAGCCGCCTCAGCCAGAGTGGGCTGCCCAGGCAAAGCTTACCATCCGCCAGCTGCAGGCCTGTCTGGGGCCGCTGGCCCTGGATATCCAGCATGTCGGCAGCACGGCTATCCCCGGACTCATGGCCAAGCCTATCCTGGACATCGCCGCAGTTGTCCGTGACCTGGCCGATTTACAAAGCCCGGACTGCCAGGCCAGGCTGCAGGCCCAGGGCTTTCTGCTCCGGCCCTGTGATCTGCCGGACCAGCTGCTGTTAGCCCGCGGCGACTACAGCCGCCCGGACGGCCGACAGACCCACTTCATCCATGTCGTGCCGGCTGGCAGTCTGGCCTGGCGCAACTACCTTAACTTTCGCGATTTCCTGACCGCCCATCCTCAGGCCCGCCAGGCCTACCAGATTCTGAAACAACAGCTGGCGGATGCGCACCCCGACGCCGGTGGCCGCGGACCCTGCACGGCCGGCAAGGCCGGCTTTATCCGCCAGACCCTGCGTGAGGCCTTGCTCTGGCGCTGTCTGGGGCAACGACTTACCCTCACCATCGACCGCCCCTTAGGCTCCCGGCACCCGGAACGCCCGACGGATCCGCCGTATCCGGTCAACTACGGTTACCTGCCCGGGATCACAGCTCCGGATGGCGAAGCCCTGGATGCCTATATCCTGGGCCCGGAGCAGCCGCTGACGCAGTTCACTGGCCGGGCGATTGCCGCCGTCTGCCGCCGGGACGACTGCGAAGACAAGCTGATAGTGATTGCAGATGAGGACGATCTCCAAAAATACACGGCTGACCGAATTATGGCCGCCGTGCATTTTCAGGAACAATACTTTGATAGCCGGGTGGTGTTTCATTTCAATTGAGCTCAGGATACATTCCTGGCTGAAAGCTGGTCAGATACCGCAAAACGGACCATCATCCAGCTGCCCCGGTTTGCCGGGCGGTCTGATTTTATCAAACCACTGCCGCCGACTCCTAAAGCCGCCGGCACGAGCCAGCGCCTGTCTCAGCTCAAATGCGTGAAAATCAGATAAGACAGGACATACAAAATCCAGACATGAGCGGGATAAAAGACATAGAAAAAGTACTTCATCCCTCTGCCTTTCTGGCCGTTATAGAGCAGAATCGGGATCACCGCAAAGATCATCAGCCACTGGATTGACCCCAGATAAAGGTAGATCAGCGCCGTAACCGCGATCAGGGCGCACTGCACCCAGCGGTGCCGGCGAAAGATATACAGCAGCGGGATCAGTAAGACCATAAAATTGTTCTCCGCCATCACCAGCGAAGGCAATAAGGATATCACCGTGATCATCAGCTGACTGTGACAGCCCTGAGTTAAGACCAGAATGACCAGCCCGGACAAGAGGATCGGAACTAGAAAGACCAGCACACCCAGTGCGGTCCGGCCACCTTGCCGCGCCTTGATTCCGGTTTTTACCAGGTCAACGCCCGCCATCAGGATGGCGCCCACTAATAAATCAACAAAAATGTTATTGGATATCTGTACCTGCTCATAAGGCAAAAGCCGACTGAGCAGGGTGGAGCCGATAAACATCAGGACCAGGCCGATATATAGCCGCAGCAGGTACTTCTTTTTGTCATGGGTGTGACTGAAGCCCTCCACACTGACAAAAAAGAAGAGGGTATCCACCGGCCGGCCAAACCAGTTCATCCAGCTTGGCGCGCCCAGGGGCTGAAAGGTTTGATAGACGTGATCGACCGCCATCAGGATGATGCCGATGATTTTGAGATCAAAGGTGCTGAGTTTCTGCAGCCGGGACGGCTGCCGCAGGCTGATTGCAGTTTCTGTCATAAATATCTCCTGATATTGCGGCGCCTCAAGGCTCAGCCCGAACGCTGCAGCCTGACCGGCGCCACTTTTTTGGTTGCTCCAGTCTAGCCTAAGCGCGGGCCTGATTTCCTGTGATTTTCCTTACATTTAAGCGTTAAAGCTTACAGTTCAGTAAGAAGCTGGCAGCTGGCGCCGGTCTGACTAAAACCAGGCCTCGCTTATTTTGGCCCATCTCCAAGCGGCGGCGAACCTATACATGAACGGATGGCCTTACTGAAGACTGGACAGAAAAGTCCGGTTTTGGCTGGTATTGGCGGCAGCGGATCACAACGGCTCCGACCGGGCACTTTATCATTGAAGAAAGCAGCAGCACCGCCGCATCGGGCAGTTCCAGCTCCTATCTGGTCCTGGATCAAAAGGGCCAGACCGTATTGGCTGAACCGGACGATCTGATGCTGCAAAACCTGTCGCAGACTGCCTTTGCCCAGCGCATCCTCAACGCCGGTGATGAACAGGGTTCATTTATTGAAACGACCGACGGCCAGAGCTATTTTTATGTTTATAAAAAGATGACAGATTTCAACTGGTACTATGTCAGTTACCGTCCCTACGCCAATATTGTGGCCAAAGCCCGCTGGCAATTATTATTGACCCTGCTGGTCAGTATCAGCTTCAATTGTGTGGGGATTCTGTTAGCCTTCATCATCACCAAAAGCGTATCTAAACCGGTTCACTTGCTGGAAGAAGATCTCTGGCAAATGCAAAAGGCCCATCACCAGGACCAACCTATGGTTGAATCCGTCCTGCTGCGCCGTTTCCTGGATGGCGCGCAAAGCGATTTAACCGCCGCCGATCTGCAAACCCTGTCCGGCTACCTCAACTGCCGCATACATCTGAATGAGGGCTGCCTGCTGATCTGGCTGACCCTGGACAACTATGCCCGCCGCCAGATCAATGACGAACAGCTGCGCACCTACAAATTTGCCATGATCAATGTCTTTGAAGAGCTGCTGGAGCGCTTCCACTACGTCCATGGGGTAGATATGGGCGATGCCAATATTTGCCTGTTGCTGATTGACAAAGCCCCGGTGACCCGAGCTGCCTGCTACCCTGTCATTAAAGAAGCCCAGCAGAAGCTGCAGCATTTCTTCCCCTTGACCTTTACTGTATTTATTGCCACCTATGGAAACCGCATAACGGATTTAGGCAAGCAATACCGTCAGGTCACCGAGCTGGCTTTGCACAAGCGCTATTACCCCTACGGCAGCCTGATTGAAGCGGCCGATCACCCCTACCAGCCGGCGGAATCCTATATCTACCCGCTGCAGCTGGAACATCAGCTGACGGAGGCCATTTTGCTTGGCAAGGCTGAGCGCGCCCAGGCTCTGTATAAGCAACTGATCTGGGATCTGGCCAAGTTCCCAGCGGCTATCTACGATATGGCCGTAGCCCGCATAACGGTGACCATCAATAACTGCGCCACACAGTTAAGTAAAAACCTGGCTCTGCCCAGCCTGGCGCTGCCCCTGCAGCCGGCTTTGAACCAGGCGGACCAGGTCGAAGCAGCCCTGGAGCCGGTCAATCGCTTTTTCAGTCAGCTGGCCCAGGCTACCGAGCAGCGAAAGCAGAACCATCAGGAGGATTTGCTGCAGCAGATTAAAACCCTGATTGAGCTGAACTATCAGGATCCGGACTTTATGGTGGAGCAAATTGCCCGGCAGCTGGACAAAACCCTGCCTTATATCAGCCGGTTTTACAGTCAGTCCTGTGGTCAGTCCATCAAAGAGACGATTACAGAAAAGCGAATTGCTAAGGCCCGGGAGCTGCTGAAGCAAGCCCGGCTGCCGGTACAAGATGTGGCTCAGCAGGTGGGCTTTGCTAACCCCAACTACTTTTACAAGATTTTCAAGCGAATGAACGGCGTGACGCCGGTTGAATACCGGCGCCAACAATTAAGGGAGCAGGCAAAACTGTCGCAAACACCACCGGGCGCTTCTCCCCGAAACTGAAGCAAACAGGGTGATAAGGTTAAGAGAACGGTCATTTAGATAGGCCCAGGTTACTATATGATCACAATTAGGGTGAATTGATTACAATCCCGGCCAGACAGGCCTTAAAGCGCCCAAATCAGTGGATTTTCAGCCCTTAATATGATATAAATATTAAGATACTTCTGTATTGATAATGATACTAATAATAATTGTTATCAGAAGTATAGCTTGAGAATTCTGAACCCCACGGGCTTGATTTTTGAGACGTGCGCGGCCAGGGAGGATATATGCAGCGGGAGGATCATCCGACTCAGGGCCGGAAGGGCGAAGCTGTCTTCAGATGGTCAAAACTGGCTGAGGACTATCTGGCTTTGAGTCAGAGCCAACCTGAAACGA
>JAQWFM010000058.1 GCA_028704415.1 Oscillospiraceae bacterium
CCGCGCAGATCGCGGCCGTCCAGCAGGATCCGGCCCTCCATCCGCACATCTTCCAGCAGATCATTCATGCGGTTGAAGCAGCGCAGCAGGGTAGATTTGCCGCAGCCGGACGGCCCGATGAAGGCGGTAACCTGGTGGGCGGGTATAGTCAGATTAATATGCCTGAGGGCCTGAAATTTGCCGTAATAAAGATTCAGGTCCTGCACTTCAAACATCGGTTGCAGATCCGGCTGCTCTGCCGCGGGCTTCAGTCCCGCGGTTACCTGGGTTCGGGCGCGGGCCGCCGGCTGGCTGCCCTGGCTCATATAGCGGTCTGCGGCTGCCGGGGGCTGACTGCTGCCGGGGGCACGTCCCGGGGTTGCCGGGCCTGCCGCCTTATCCGGGTCCTGGTTTGTCGCTTTTTTAGCCATCAATTGCATAAATTCATCCTCCGTATCAGGTTCAGGCCCAGCGCCGGCTGAGTCGCCTGGTTATCAGCTTGACGGTCAGGTTCAGCAGCAGCACCATAAACAGGATGATCAGGGAGACCGCTGAAGCCAGCTTAAAGTCAGGCTGCTCTGAACTCATGATCTGCCAGATCTGTACCGCCAGACTGGTGGCAGGCTGTAATATTTTGGGGTTGTCGGTCACCACCGTGCTCATGGTGTAAATCAGCGCGGCCGACTCACCAATCACCCGGCTGACTGACAGCAGGGTAGCCGTCAGGATACCGGGCAGGGCGTTGGGCAGCACCACTTTAAAAATCGTTTGCGAACGGGTCGCGCCTAAGGCTAATGACCCCATTCGCAGGCTTTGCGGCACGACAATCAGCGCTTCTTCGGTCTGCCTGATAACGACGGGCAATAAGATAACCGCCATGGTCAGGGCGCCTAACAATATACTCTGTCCGCTGGCACCAAACAGCTGCGTCACCGGAAAAAGCATCACGACGCCGCTGAGGCCAAAGATAATGGACGGCACGCCGTTCAGGGTTTCAATCGCCTGCCGGAGCATAGCAGTCAGGCGATTGCGGCTGGCTACCTCATTGAGATATACCGCGGCCAGAATACCCACCGGCAGCACAATCAGCAGGGTCAGGCCGATCAGTAACAGGGTGGCCAGGATGGACCCGCGGATCCCGCCGCCGGCAGTCTGGTAGTACATGGACTGGATGCTGACAGCTTCTGAATCCAGCTTTTGCACCAGACTGGCGGCGTCATCACCGGCTAAAAGGCCGGCGATAACCTGATTACCCGCTGCGTCCTGATAATAGAGCATCTGGACACTGGCGTCCTCGTGAATGGCCTGGTTCAGGCCCTGCTGACTGCCGGCCGTGGTAACATAGGCTGATTCCAGCGGCGAATCCGGATCCACATAGGTGATTAACAGGGTTGTGGCGTTTTGGGCATCCGTGGCATCCCGCAGGGCAAAGCCGTAACGGGTGCTGAAGCTGTCACCTGCGGCCAAGTCAGCCGGAGCACTGTATTCGCCGGCTTCACTTTGTCTGAACGCCACGTTCAGATTCTGCGGCCAGTAATCCGTGCTGATCAGGTCCCAGCTGAGATCAGACCAGCCGCGGCGGACCATAAAGATAAAGACCAGCAGCAGGACCGCCACTGCCACTGCCGTGCTCAGCCAGGTCAGGCCGTTGAGAATACCGTCTTTTATCCGGCGGGATTTATTCATTGCCCACACCTCCGACTTTCCGTTTAATCAGGTGAATCAAGGCATTGGTCAGCAGGATAACCGCCATCAGGATTAAGCCGGCAGAAAAGCGGATATCATAATCCAGGCCGCTGGTTTCATGCATGCCGGACAGCATGGTGGTCGTCAGGGTCCGGGTGGTATCAAACAGGTTCCAGGAAGGACCGGACATGGCGTTGCCCGCCACCATGGTCACGGCGGTAGCTTCGCCAAAGGCCCGCCCCAGCCCCAGAACCAGGCCGGCAAAAATCCCGGATTTAGCCGCGCTCAGGACGACTTTAAAGTTGGTCTGGGTCTGACTGGCGCCTAAGGCCAGGGAGCCCCACTCCAGACTTTTACCCACCGCCTGGATGGCGACGATGGCCATGGAGCAGATAGTGGGAAAGATCATGATGGCTAAAAGCAAGATGACAGATAAGGCAGAGATGCCGGCTGCACTGGTTTGACCAAAAAAGTCCGCCAGCCGCTGCACCAGTTTGGTGATGGCGCCGCTGGCAAACACCCCGTACACCACCGACGGGATGGCCGCCAGCAGTTCGATTACGGTAGTAAAAGCGACGCGCAGTTGTTTGGGCGCGATTTTTACGATAAACAGCGCGGTCAGGGTGGCCACCGGAAAAGATAAGAGTGCGGCGAAGGCCGCCGTGGTAAAGGTATTGACCACGATGAAACCTACGCCGTAAGTTTGGGAATCCTGCCGCCAGGTCATGCCGGTCAAAAAGTCCCAGAAGTTTTGCTGACCGTATTCATAGCCTGGCAGAAAGACCCGGATACCTTTGACGGCTATGAAGATGATGATTAAGACAATCATCAGCGCTGACACGACACAGCTTACCAGGAACAAGGCCCGCCATATTTTATCGCTGAGATCCCGCCGCTGCCGGTTATGCTGCAGCTTCAGGGCATTGGGCTGTCTGTCATTCATAACTGCTTTGTACTCCTCCCCCGCCGGGTTTACCGGCGGGATGCTTTTCAGGCCATTAAGCAAGTGACGGTTTATTGCAGTTCAGACCAGGCGGTAATGTCACCGGTAAAGACACCGCGGACCAGGTCCATGCCAATGTCAGACAGGCTGTTGCTGCTTTCTACCACGATAACCACCGCGTCCTGCGCGTAGGTCCCGGTAGCCATAGCGGCAGATACATCTTCTTCCGTTTTGAAACTGCGCGAAGCAAAACCGATTTCAGCGGCATTGGTTCCGTCTTTGCCATCACCTAACACTGATTTTTGCCCATCGCCCGAGCCGGTCTGATTCATAGAAAACTGGAAGTTTCCGGCCAGCGGCTGAAAGGATTGTAAAGCGGCCTGGATGGTAGACTCTACTGAAGTCGATCCGGCGGTGCGGATAGTCAGGCTGCTGTTATCCTGCTGCGTGATGGGGTAATCGGCCGCCATGTCCGCCCAAGGGGTACCGCTGGCCGCGTCAGTAATGCCGCCCTGCGCGTGGACCACCGTCCGGCCTTCCACGGATTCGGTCAGGTAAGCAATAAACGCCTCAACCAGCTGCTCGAGCTCATCACTGGAAAAATCCCCTGAAGCGCGGGTAACGTAATTAAAGGGACGAGCCAGTTCATAGGAACCGTTAAGCACATTAGCTTCTGTCGGCTCTACCCCGTCAAAGCTCAGGGCCTTAAGATTGTTGGCCGCCAGATCAGTGGTCAGCGAGACATAACCTATGCCGTTGACATCCTGCCCCACTTTGGTTGCCATATCGCCGTTGTTAGATACTTCAATGGCGCTGCTGGTCAGGGCTGCCTGATCTTTTTCAGTATCCCCAAAGCCGACAATCGACTGGAAGGCTTCCCGCGTGCCGCTGGCGCTGTCGCGGGTATAGACCACAATGTTGCCCAGGCTGCTGTCGCTGCCGCCGGACTGACTGGCCGTGGTGGCCGCGGTGGTAGTCTCCGCGGTGGCGGCCGCCGTGGTACCGGCCGTGGTGGTGGTCTCCGCCGCCGTAGTGGCGGTGGTAGTGGTGGTGGTTTCAGTTGTACCGCCGCTGCAGGCACCTAAAAGGCTAAGCCCTAAGACAGTACTCAAAGCTACAGTCAGAAATTTTTTCATGAATGGATCTCCTCTCAGTTTTAACCTAATTCACGCAATTCCCGGTTTCCGGGCGACTGCATTTTACTCAAGCTTAACTTACAGCTTCATCTTAAGCACGCTTTGTTAAGGCTGTGTTAAGCTTAGCTAAAGTTTCTGGCGGCTTTACCCTGCCGCCGCCCTCACTGCAGATAAATCTTTGTTCCGGCCGCGGTTAAGCTGCACTTCTGAAGCCCGGGACCGGCAGAGCCGCGCCGCGGGCTGGATTTAAAGCGCCGGCCGGGGGGCCCTCTGGCTGTGTTTATTGCCGTCAGATTGTTATAATAGCGGGTATATTAGGCAGCCGGCCACCAGAGCAGGAAGCGAGCGACTATTCATGAGAATTTCTGTCATCATTCCCTTTTATAATGAAGAAAAACAGGTTGATCTGACCGTAGATACCGTCCTGACGGTTTTAAATCAAAAGTTGCCTGAAATGGAGAAGGAGCTGATTTTGATTGACGACGGGTCTAAAGACGCCACCTGGACCCGGATTCAAAATCAGGCCCTGCAACACCCGCAGGAGATCCGGGCTTTTGGTTTTGCCCGCAATTTTGGCAAGGAGGCGGCAGTCTGCGCCGGCCTGGACCAATGCAGCGGGGACTGTACCGTTTTGATGGATGGCGACCTGCAGCATCCGCCGGAATACATTCCGGAGATGGTCAGGCTTTGGCGGGAAGGTTATGAGGTGGTTGACGGAGTCAAGGTTGCCCGGCAGCATGAGAGCTGGCTGGCCCGCACTCTGGCCCGGACGTTTTATAAGCTCTTTCACAGGCTTTCCGGCTTTGACCTGCAAAACGCGTCTGACTTTAAACTGCTGGACCAAAAGGTCGTAGCCGCCTGGCGCACCCTGGGGGAACGGGATACCTTTTTCCGGGGCTTGTCCGCCTGGTTAGGTTACCGGCGCATTGCCCTGCCGTTTGAGGTAGCCAGCCGCACCACCGGCCACAGTCACTGGTCGCTGTCCAGTCTCTGGAAGCTCTCTATGAGCGCCATCACCGGCTTTTCTTCCGCCCCGCTGCAGCTTATAACGTTATTGGGCGCAGTCTTTTGGATTTTTGCGCTGATCCTGATCATCCAGACCCTGGTCACTAAAATCATCGGGCGCGCCGACTCCGGCTTTACCACCGTCATTTTGCTGCAGCTCTTAATTGGCGGTGCCATTTTACTGGCTTTAGGCTTGGTCGGCACGTATATCGGTAAAATATATGACGAAATCAAAGGCCGGCCCCGCTACCTGATCTCTCGCCACTGCGACCAAAGCGCCCGCCCGGGCCGGGATATCGGCGCGGCGCCGGCTATCCTGGCCGCCCAGGCGGCCCAGGCGGCCGCCGCCAAAATCCCCCCGGCCGCGCCGGCCGCGGATGACCTGGCCGGGCCGGAAAGGTAAAGCCGTATGCTCGCCATTTTATACCTGCTGCTGGCAATTGGTCTGGGCGCAAGCCTCTGCCGGTTTGCCGGCCTGACCCCGGCCCGGATCTTTCAGGCCAGCCGCAGGGACTGTTCCGCGCCGGCGCTGTTCTTTTACTTTCCGGCCGCCCTGACCGTCGGGTTGTTGCCGCTGACCGTCTTGACCTATATCCTGGCCTCTTGGTCAGATCTGATCTGGCCGGCGGCTGTCTATCCTTTGTTACCGGCAAACCTGGCCGCGGCCGCGCTGAGCTCAGGCCTGATCGCCGTACTTAACCGCCATCCGGCCCGGCCGGACCCCGCCGCCTTGCCGCCGGCGCAAATCCGCAAGCCCCGCCCGGCCCGGCAGATTTCAGCCTGGCTGCCCTATGTGGCCGGCAGTCTCTTTATTTTACTGGTCGCCTGGCTGCTGAGCTTTGCGGTTTTTAAAATGCAGGACGGGTGGCTGGGCGCAGGCTACAGTGTCTTCAGTGACTATGCCCCCCATACCGCCCTGATTTCTTCTTTCAGCCAGGGCCGCAATTTTAACCCCACCACTTACCCGCATTTTACCGGAGACGGTATCCGCTACCACTTTTTCTTTTACTTTTTATGCGGCAATCTCCAATATCTGGGCCTGCCCATAGATTGGGCCCTGAATCTGCCCTCTTTTTTGGGCAGCGTCGCGGCCCTGTCCTTGTTGGGCTGGCTGTCCGTCCGGCTTTCAGGGCGGGCGGCGGCGTTTATGCTCACGCCCTTCCTCATCATCTTCCGCAGCAGCCTGGCCGGCTGGTCCTATTTCAGCCAGCTGGCTGACAGTGCCCGCAGCCAGGGCCTGACGGTCTGGAAAGCCCTGTGGCAAAATCAGGTTTTTCCCGGCACCCAATTACATGATGACTGGGGGCTGTGGAATCTGAATGTCTTTGCTAACCAGCGCCATCTCCTGCTGGCCTTTACCGCCGGTCTGATGGTGCTGCTGAGTTTTCTGCCGCTGCTGCAGCCTGAGGCCCCCTTTGTCTGGCGCGGACTTAAGGCTGCCTGGACGGGGCCAACCCGGGCAGCGCGCCGGCAAACCGTCAGAAACCTGGTCCCGGCCTGGCTCATTCTGCTTTGCCTGCCCTTCTGGCATGGCTCGGTCCTGGTCATCGTTTTACTGCTGCTCCTGGTCATGGCCCTGTTTTCCCGGGGCAAGCTATTTTATCTGCTGGCGGCCGGCCTGGCCCTAGGTTCCGGGGTCCTGACAGCCAGGATTTTTTCCGGGTCAGAAAACAGCGTGGCGCCCAGCTTTTACTGGGGCTTTTTAGCCGAGGACAAAAGCCTTGGTGGGGTGCTGTCCTATCTGTGGTACCTCTGGGGATTAGCCGGTCTGCTTTATATCCTGCAGATTTTTTGCCAGCCCACAAGGTTGCGCCGGGTCCTGGCCGCAGCCGTCCTGCTGCCGGTGCTGCCCACCTTTACCCTGTCGCTCACCCCAGATATTACGGTCAATCACAAATATCTCATCATGAGCTCAATGTTGGCGACCGTCTTTCTCAGTGACCTCCTGCTGCGGCTGGCCGCAAGGCTGAAGGCCGGCTTAAAATCCCCTAAGCTTAGCCGGCGTGGTCTGGCCGGAGCCGGAGCGGCCGGTGAGCTGCTCTTGTTTCTGGCTCTCACCTGTACCGGCCTGCCGGATCTGACTGCCTATATCAACAAAAACCGCTCGATTTTTTGGATTGACAGTAAAAGCAGCCTGACCGTATTTGCCCAAACCCAGACGGATCCCCGGGACATCTTTCTTACCCCGGCCTGGCACTATAACGCGTTTTTCCTCAGCGGCCGCCAGGTCTGGTACGGACACAGCTATTATGCGTCTTCCGCGGGCCACGATACCGCGACGCGCTGGCAGGAGGTCCTGTGGCTGTGGCGCGGGGCAGACGGGGACCTGGCAGCTTTTACGGCTTATGTCCGGGCCAACGGCATCCGCTACTGCGTGATCAATGACGAACTGCGTCAAGATCAGGATATAGCCCTGAATGAAAGCTTTTTTGCAGATAACTTTGAGCTGGTCGCGGCCTTTCCGGAAGACGGCAACATGCTGGTGTATAAGCTTTGGTAAGGCTCCCGGGCCATACCAGGCCCGCATAGATCGCTTAAGCAGACAGCTTAAACCCGGGCGGGCCAAACCCCGCCGCAGGCCCGGTTCAGCCGGCGGACTGCGGATAATTCAGCTGTTCAGAGCAGATACAGGCTAAAATCATTATCTGCCCGGAAAATATAAGGCAGCAGCCGCTGGGTCTGAGAATCGTGATAATCACTGCCGGCCGTGCGCAGTAAGCCCAGCTGGCGGGCGGCCTGGGCTGTTTCACTCATTTGCTGCGGGGTAGCCCGCCCATGCACGGTCTCCACCCCCACCAGGCCCAAGGCCTGCAGCTGGCGCAGGTGCCGCAACAAGACCGTGTCCTGGCTCAGGGGATCCGGCTGCCCCCCGCACCAGCCATAATCTGCCGGATGGGCCAGCACCGGCACCCCGCCGCAGGCCCGGATAGCTTTTATGGTCTCAGCGGCGGGGACCAGCGCGCGCGGCCGGAAAGCAAGGCGGCCGTCGCCCAGCCACTTGTCAAAGCATTCATGCACGGAGGCCGCGTAACCCTTTCGGATCAGGATATTAGCCATGTGCACGCGGCCCACCACATAACCGCCCTGAGCGTTGAGCTCATGATAGTCAATTAAAAAGCCCATTTCCTGCAGGGCCTCACACATAGCGCGGTTGCGCTCGGCCCGGCTGGCCCGGCAGCGGCGCAAAAACGGCTCCAGTTTTTCAAAACCTTCATCTAAAAAGTAACCCAGCAGGTGGATCTCCCCGCCGTCATAGGCGGTACTGAGCTCAACCCCAGCCACAAAATGCGGCAGCGGCAGACCCACTTGCTGCAGTTTATCCAGGATCATAATGACATCCCGGTCGCCCTGGACCGTATCGTGATCGGTCACACTAAAGCCGCCCAGACCGCGGTGCAGCGCCTGCACCACCACCTGGGACGGACTTTCAAAACCATCTGACGCATTAGTATGGATATGCAAGTCGCAGACCGCTTCACGGATATAGCGACCCAGCCGGTCAGCCGTTTGGGCAACCTGCGCGGCCGACGCCGCTGTTTCCTCCGGGACTGACTGTTGCTGCGCCCCGGCCGTCTCCGCGCCGGCGGGTTGTTTAGCGTTTATGCTGGCCTCATCTGTATTCATGCTAAAAGCTGGCCTTTCCGCAGCTTATGGCTGCCGCTTACTCTGGCCTTTATTATAATGCAAAAATCCGTCTGGCAAGCCCATCCTTTGCTCCTGCCGGTTTAAAGCCGGCTACAGACGCTCCCGGCACAATAAAGGCGGTCCCGGGACCGATACCCGGAAACCGCCCCTCGCAGCGGGCTGCTAAACGATAACCCCCGCCCATCCCGGCTTCCCCGAGCCCGGCGGGGGCGGCCCCGCGCAACGCTCAGGCCTTTTCTTCCTCCGCCAGGCGTTTAGCCTCCGCAATCACCTTATCTGCCACCGGCGGCGGCGCCTGCTCATAGCGGGCAAACTCCGTCTGGTACCAGCCCCGGCCCTGGGTGATCTGCCGCAGATCCGTGGCATAGGTGGACATTTCAGACGCGGGGATCTCCGCCGTCACCATCTGCATGTTAGCCTTGGGTTCAATCCCCATAATCCGGCCGCGCTTTTGGTTGACATCACTCATAATGTCGCCTAACTGCTGTTCCGGCGTAAAGATTTTCACCAGATCAATCGGTTCCAGCAAAACCGGATCAGCCAGCGGGATGCCGTTTTTATAGGCCAGATGGGCGGCCAGTTTAAACGCCATTTCTGACGAGTCCACATCATGATAAGAGCCGTCCACCAGGGTCGCTTTCAGGTTAACCATGGGGTAGCCGGCCAGCACCCCGTGCTCTACCGCCTCCAGCAGCCCTTTTTCCACTGCCGGGTGGTAGGCTTTGGGGACGGAGCCTCCAAAAATCTGCACCTCAAAGGTCAGTTTCTCACTCTCGCCCGGCTCAAAGACCACCCAGACATCACCGTACTGGCCGTGGCCGCCGGATTGCTTTTTATGCTTGCCCTGCACTTTAACCTGTTTACGGACGGTCTCCCGGTAGGGCACCCGCGGTTCCTCCAGCGTAGAGTTGACTTTAAAGCGGGAAGCCAGTTTTGCCCGCAGCACGTCAATTTGCAGCGCGCCCAGGCCAGAGATCACCATCTGCCGGGTTTCCGGCCGGTTTTCAATGGTAAAGGTCGGATCCTCATCCTTCAGGCGGTTCAGGCCGCTCATGATCTTTTCTTCATCGCCCTTATTTTCAGGCAGAATCGCCATGGCAAAGCAGGCGACCGGGAAATCTATGCCTTCCAGCTTCAACGGCTGCTCCTTACGGCACAGGGTGTCACCAGTCAGCGTGGCGGTAAGTTTAGTCATGGCACCAATGTCACCGGCGGCAAGCTCTGCCACCGAGTCAGACTTTTTGCCGATCATGACGGCCAGATTATTGACCCGCTCCTCTTTTTCCCGCTGGGTATTATAGAGGGTTTCCCCGTTTTTGAGCGTGCCTGAATAAACCCGGAACAGCGAAATCCGGCCCACAAACGGGTCAGACAGGGTCTTAAAAACCAAAGCCGCCAGCGGTCCGTCCGCCCGGCAGGGCAGTTCCTGCAGGGAGCCATCGCCCAGCTCAGCGGTCTGAGGGGCCAGGTCTTCCGGCGAAGGCGCATGCGCCGCTATATAATCCAAAACGCAGCTGACGCCCAGATTTTCCGTCGCCGATACAGCAAAGACCGGCTGGATCGCACCCTGGTGCAAAACCTGCTTCAGCCCGCGGTTAAACTCTTCATCAGTAAAGGGCTCTTCGGAAAAATACTTCTCCATCAAAGCCTCGTCTGTTTCCGCAATCGCTTCCGTAATGCGGTCACAGGCGTTTTGCAGCGTTTCCTCCAGTTCAGCCGGAAGATCTGTTTTAACGCTGCCGGTCTTATCAAAACGATACGCCTGGTGGGCCAGGACGTCCACATAGCCGGTCAGATGGCCATCCTCACGGATCGGCAAAGAAAACGGCACCACCGTATCCCCGACATAAGCGGTCAGCTGGGTCAGGGTTTTGGCAAAATCCGCGTTGGCGTCATCCATTTTGTTAATCAGGAAAGCAAAGGGAATCGTTTGTTTGCGGGAGTAGCGAATCCCTTTTTCAGCGCCGACGCTCATCCCGCTGCGGCCGGAAACCATAATAAAACTGGCGTCCGCCACCCGGACTCCGCTCATGACTTCACCAATAAAATCAAAGTCACCCGGCGTGTCAATGAGATTAATTTTACAATCCTTCCAGGCGAAGGCGGCCATAGCAGTGTTGATACTGATGTGGCGACGAATTTCCTCGGGGTCGAAGTCCAGTACCGTGTTGCCGTCATTACTGCGTCCGATACGGTCTGTTACCTTGGCGTCATACAGCATGGCCTCAGCCAGTGATGTCTTGCCTGATCCGCTGTGGCCAAGGATAGCGACATTACGGATCTGCGATGCGGGATACGATTTCATATCCAATTCCCCCTATCTCATTTGTTCCGGGGCGCCACCATCCTTCCGGGATTCAGGTCATTTTGTGGGCGCGCTCCCGGTTGTTTCCCTATTATACTATGCAACTTATCCATGCACCACCAGCCTTTATATAAAATTCGCTGTGCATTTGCTTGCACCAGCGTCTCAATCCATCCAATTTTATACAAAACATCTAAGCAGACAGTTTTGTTCCTGTGCGGCTTAACCAAAAGCGCCCGCGCAGCCCTGACACAAATATCAAAAACCCGCGGGAACCGGTCCTTTGCAGACCGGTTCCCGCGGGCTTTATTGGCAGCCAGAGCTTAAGTGCGATGCCGGCATCAGCCCCGGCCGGTCAAAACTCCAGCTGGCGCAGCAGCCGGGGCGTTTGGCGCCGTAACAGCCAACCCAGCAGGACATTGGCCAGCAGCAGGTACAACACGCCTGCCAGCAGTAACCACAGCGCCGGCAGATGCAGCCCCAGGAACAGCAGCAGCTGCAGCCCTACGCCTATCCCGGCCAACAGGATAATCAAAAGATTAGCCAGCAAGACGCCCAGATTATTTTTGACCGCCTGGGTTTCATTGTCCCAGGTCAGCCGCGGGCGGTGCAAATCCAGCAAGATACCCGCGCTGCTGGACAGGCCGGACCAGCAAAGCATGACCAGGATGCCATATAAACTAAGATAGGGCGGTAACTGCAGCAAAACCGCGGCGGCCAGCAGCAGCAGCAAGGCTGGCAGCAAGGTTACCAGGGTGGCATTGATCCATTTGGCCAGAATCTGCCGATTATAGCTTGTGGGCAGCAGTTTCATGTAGTAAGCATTTTGGCCTTCGCGGGACAAGGCGCTGGGCGCCATGCCATTGATACTGCTGAGGAAAGCCAGCACGCCATTAACCGCAATGATGACAATCCCCAGGACAAAGGCTTCCTCCTGATCACGCCCATCGCGTAACAGCGAGCCCTGAGCCAGATAATGACCGGCTTGAGCCAGCCAGCTGAAGCTGAAAGATTGTCCCAGACCTCCCACCAGACCCGCCAGACCGGAGATCAAAAACACAATTGGGACAATCAGCGTACCCAGGACACAGTTCATCAAAAAAGCCGGGGTGCGAACGGTCTGCTTCCAGTCCAAGCCCATCAGGCTGATCAGCGTGGTACGCGGTTTTAACGCGCGGCCCAGATGGCTGCGGCTGAGCCGGCGCCGGCGGCCGCCTTGATTCATGGCGGTGAGCCCGCTGATATAAAAGCCCTGCCCCAATAGCAGCATGGCGGCCAGGGTCAGCAGCGACAGCAGGACAAAGAGCACAAAATAGCCCAGCGCCGGCCAGACCCTGGTTTCAGCCAGCGATTTAACCAGCAGGGGCAGCCCGGGGAAAACATACAGCGCCCGGTTAAGTTTACTGTTAGCCAGCCCGCTCAAGTCCACGCCGCCAGTGATGCTGTTTGCGCTGCTGTTTTGACTGTTGAGCGAAAAGAACATGGATCCGGCCAAGACTAAAACCAAGATCACAATGCTGCTAATGGTGTTGAAACGGTCTTTATTTTTGGCAAACGGTGCAAAGCGCATCAGTAAAACGACCAGAAAGGTCATCACGGCCAGCGGCGCTACCGGCATAAAAAACTGAGCCAGCAGCACCAGTACGTAGTAATGGACGCCAAAGCCCGCGCCAATCCCGCCGGCAATAAAAGCCGGCAGCAAAAAAGCGGCGTTCATCACATACTCATAAATCAAGGTAACCGCAAACTTACCTATCATAATTTCAGTGGACTGAAACGGCAGATAAAGCAGGGTGGTCAGATCATCAGAGTGATAAAAGACACTGATCACATAAAAAAAGCCAAAAACCAGGGCCAGCATAGCTGAAGCTGTGGTCAGAACCTCCGGCAGTAACTGCGCCTGGCCGGCCTGACTTAAGGCCCGGCCGCTGACAAAGCCCATAGCGGCAGAGATAAAGGCTAAGTAGCCAAATAAAAAGACGTAAAGAATGATCATCCCCCAGCGATTGGGTTTTTTGCCGGTCTCCAGACCCGGCCGGCCGGTCAGGCGGCTGGCCAGGCGGCGCTGCCGGCGGGGACTGTTCAGATCAATGACCGGGGTATTTTTCAGCAGCATCCGGGTTAAGACCCGGACACGCTTGAGGCTGGCTGCAAGCTTATCCATGCTTATGTTCCTCCGGCAAGTTTTCAGCTGCCGCCGTGCGGCTGTCCTGCTGCTGTTCCTGCTGTTCAAAACCTTCCGTCAGCTGCAGGAACATGGCTTCCAGGGAGCTGTTTTCACTATAGTGCTGCCGCAGCTCGGCAATGGTGCCGCAGAACAGAATACTGCCCTTATCAATGATCGCCACCCGGTCACAAACCTTTTCCGCCACTTCCAGCACATGGGTCGAAAACAAGACGGTATGACCGTGATCCGCGTGTTCCCGCATCATCTGCTTGAGTTCATAAGACGACTTGGGGTCAAGACCGGTCATGGGCTCATCCAAAATCCAGACAGGCGGCTCATGCAGTAAAGCCCCGGCCAGAATCATTTTTTGCCGCATGCCGTGAGAGTAGCTCTGCAAGGTGTCCCCCAGTACATCGGTCAGGCCAAATGTATCTGCCAGACGCGTGACCCGGTCTTCGCGGACTGAAGCCGGCACCTCATATATATCCGCAATGAAGCGCAAATATTCCACCCCTTTAAGCCGCAGAAAAATATTGGGGTCATCTGGCACAAAGCCAAAGCTGCGTTTAGCCGCCAGCGGATCCTGGACTATATCATGGCCTTCCAGCAAGATGCGGCCGCTGTCAGGCTGCAGGATACCCGTAATCATTTTGAGCGTGGTGGTCTTGCCGGCGCCGTTAGGCCCCAAAAAGCCAAAAATCTCCCCGGAGCGGATTTCCAGCTGCATCGGCTTTACAGCCAGCGTCTTGCCGTCATAAGATTTACTGACATTGTCTATTTGTATCATTGACTTTAAACTCCTCTATTATGTGCGTGGGCCGTCCGCGACAGGAGCCAGGCTTTGGCGTCTGCGGTGGTGCGGCATCTGCTGCGGCGGCGCAGGGTGGTAAAGCGGGTTTATGATTCTTGAAACCAACCCAGAAATTTAAGATCCGGCACTTCCTGACTTAACTGATAAAGCACCGCCAGCGCCTGCGGATCCCTTGCGGGCGCGGCAATATCCAGATAAAAACGGTATTCCCAGGGGCGCTGCGGCACCGGCAGGGACTGGATCTTGGTCAGGTTCAGATCCGCTTCCCCAAACAGGTTCAGTAAACGGGCCAGCGAACCGCTTTGATGGGGCAGACTCAAAATCAGAGCAATCCGGTTGGCGTCTTTAGTAATGACCGGCTGCCGGCTCACCGCTATAAAGCGGGTCTGGTTATCCTTATTATTGGTAATTTCATTGCTGATCACAGCCAGGCCATACGCTGCCGCTGCGTCAGCCGACGCTATGGCCGCGACCGTCGGATCGTTCAGGAGCGCGACATGTTCAGCCGCAAAGGCTGTATTGCCGCTTTCTTCCGTTTCCCAGCCCATGCCTTTAATGATGGTGGAGCACTGCGCCAGCGCCTGCGGGTGAGATACCACCCGGCGGATTTTGGTCAGGCTGCTGCCTTCCGGCGCCAGCAGCATGTGGTGAATGCTTTGGGTATTGCTGGCAATAATATACAGCTTATACTGATCCAGCAGATGATAGACATCCCCCACCGTACCCGCAGTCGAATTTTCCAGCGGCAGGACGGCTACCGGCACATTATCATCCACCACCTGGCGACAGGTCTCCGCAAACGTGTGTACCGGCAGTGCGGTGGCCTCCGGAAACAGGACCGCCGCCGCCTGAGACGTGTAGGAACCAAAACTGCCCTGACAGGCCACCACCTTGTACTCCGGCAGGCGGTTAGCCGCGCGGCGGATCAGACCGCCCGGCTCCCAGTCCGGGTTATGCCGCAGGGCACTCTGGTACTGCAGGGAGCGCTCGGTGCGCATCAGCGTCTGCAGCAGCGAACGGGCCATAAACCGGCAGTCAGCCTGCCGCGGCTCCAGTTTGTCCGTCAGCTCATCTATTTTCCGCTGTTCCTGAAGCATATCCTGGATACTGCCGCCCTGCGCCTGCTTGGCCTGGTAAATGGCCTCCGCCAGCGACCAGCGCCGGACCGCGCGCTCCAGAATCTCCTGATCCAGTTCATTCAGCATGTCCCGCAGCTGCTCTAAGGACAGCGCGGCCGGGGTCTGCGCCGCGGGTATGACCGCGGTTGTATCTGCTTCATCTATGGGTTCAGTCTTTATCTTATCCATTTTTTCCTCCATCTTCAGCGCTCAAAGCGGCTGCCGGACAGACCCTCGCTCACTTAAAGTGACCGGAGGTCAGATAGCGGTCCAGCAGGCAAACAGCCACCGCGCTTTCCGCCACCGGCAGCGCGCGCGGCACAATACAGGGATCATGGCGGCCCCGGACTACCAGGCGGGTATTTTCCTGCCGCGTCAGATCAATACTGTCCTGCTCCCGGCCAATTGACGCCGTCGGTTTGACGGCGATGCGGATGCACAGGGGCATGCCGTTTGAAATACCGCCGTCCGCACCGCCGCCGTGATTGGTCCGCAGGCGGATCTGCTTGTGACCGTCCTGGGTCACAAAAGTCGGCGCGTCATTATTTTGAGAGCCGCGGCGGCGCACCGCGGCAAAGCCGTCTCCAAACTCAACGCCCTTAACCGCCGGTATGGCCAGCAGAATTGACGCCAGCTGCGGCTCCAGGCCCCCAAACAT
>JAQWFM010000121.1 GCA_028704415.1 Oscillospiraceae bacterium
GTATCCTGGGGATGGCCCGCGGGGGCGTAGAAGCCTGGCTGGCCAAATCTCAGGTGCATCTGGATGATATCGATCTGGGCTTTGGCAAAAAGATTCATATCATTAACAGCTTCCTCAAAACCAGGCATCTGGATGAAGCGCTGGTGGGTCAGGCCATTGACCAGCTGAAAGCGCAGGGCGCGCAAGTCATTGTTGCTTCCATGACCTTCGGGGTAGATGACAGCGGTCCGGAGCAGCTGGTCTATAATGTCTGTACCCAAAAAGGCATTCCGGTCACCATGGCTTCTGATATCACTAAACTCTACGGCCTGACACGCCGGACCAGGACCGCGGCGATTAACGCTTCTATCCTGCCTAAAATGCTCAGCACGGCTGAATCGACAGAACAGTCGGTCCGGGAAGCCGGCGTAACCGTTCCGCTGATGATTATGCGCGGCGACGGCGGCGTCATGGAAATAAACGAAATGAAAAAGCGGCCGGTCCTCACCATGCTGTCCGGCCCCGCGGCCTCCGTCATGGGCAGTCTGATGTATTTGCGCGCGTCTAACGGCGTCTACTTTGAAGTCGGCGGCACCACCACCAATATTGGGGTCATCAAAAACGGCCGCCCGGCCATCGATTACTCTGTTGTCGGCGGGCACCCCACCTATATCAGCAGTCTGGATGTCCGGGTGCTGGGCTGTGCCGGCGGCAGTATGGTCCGGGCTAACCGCAGCGGGGTGACAGATGTCGGTCCCCGCAGCGCGCACATCGCCGGGCTGGAATATGCCGTTTACAGCGATCCGGAGCGGATCGTCAATCCACAGGTAGAGTTTTTCAGTCCCAAACCGGGCGATCCCGCGGACTATGTGGCTATCCGGATGGCTGACGGCAGTCGGGTCACCTTAACTAATTCCTGCGCGGCTAATGTGCTGGGCCTGGTAAAGCCGGAACACTTTTCATATGGCAGTCAGGTCGCGGCGCGTAAAGCCATGCAGGCCCTGGCTGACTATTGCTCCTGCACGGTAGAAGACATTGCCCGGCAAATAATGGAGCGCGCCTATGCCAAGCTGCAGCCGGTCATAATGGAGCTGGCAGATAAGTACCAGTTGGAAAAAGAGCAGATCTCCCTGGTGGGCGTAGGCGGCGGCGCGGCGGCCCTGATCATCTACCTGGCACAAAAAATGGGCGTCAATTACTCCATTCCGGAAAACGCCGAGGTCATCTCTTCTATTGGGGTCGCCCTGGCCATGGTGCGGGATGTCGTCGAGCGCATTATCCCCACGCCGACTCAGGATGAAATCCGCGCGATTAAAAGCGAAGCCGCTAACAAAGCGATCGAAAGCGGCGCCTCCCCTGACAGTGTCGAAGTCCACATTGAAATTGACCCGCAGACCTCCAAAGTAACGGCTATTGCGACTGGTTCCATGGAAGCGCGGACGCAAGAGCTGCTCAAGGCCTGTGACGAAACCGAAGCCTGCCGCCTGGCCGCTGAAGATATGCGGCTTAGTCCTGCCGACACAGTTTTAATTGAAAAGACGCGGTATTTTTATGTCTTTGGCGAAAAAGCCGCCCAAACTGAAGGCCGGTCCGGCGCTCTGCGGATTTTGGACAGCAAAGGCTTTATTAAAGTCCAGCGGGCCAACGGGCTGGTGTTCCGCACAACCGCGGAAAATTACGAAGGTGCTTTGCAGCAGCTTTGGGATGATATGGCCGTATATCGCAGCGAAGTCATCATTCGCCCGGATTATTATGTCTGCGTAGGCGCCAGAGTGATGGATTTCAGCAGCACCGATTATGAACAGCTCAAACTACTGGTCGGGCTTGAAATGAACAGCCTGCAGCAGGATGATGATGTCCTGATTGTGGCCGCCAATGCCCGGCGCTGACTTAACGCCAAAGGCCGGACACAGCAGTGCGCGGCTGTGGGAGCAGTTAAGCCAGACCGATAACCGCGTCTGGCTGCTTTACGCGTTTGCTCAGGAGCGGCTGGCCAGCCGTCTGAGCCGCGACCGGCAATTGGACCTGGGCCGGCAGGCCCAGGCCTGCGGGCAGCAACAGGCCTGGCGGCTGCAACAGCAGTTTGCCTTAACCGCCAGGCAGCCGGAGCGGCTGGCACAGCAGCTGGGCCTGACGGTTCAGCAGGTCTCAGCGCCTAACCCGACAGGGCCGTCAGAACCGGAACCGCGACCGGCAGGACCCGGGGGCTTCGCAGGCCGTAAACCCGCAGCGCCTGAGAGCTGCGGTCCGGTTATTCTGGCCAGATTTCAGCCGCCGCGAGCCATTGAGCTCATGACCGGCCCCCTGGCAACTTATAGCCAGAGCTACGCCCCGCCGCTGCCGGCGCCAGACCTTATCCGGCAGCTTTTAATCGCTCATGAAATATTCCATTTTATCGAGCAGCAGCAAGCCCGCAGTATCTTTACCCAGCAAAAGCATCTGCGGTTGTGGTCACTGGGGTTGTGGCATCAGGATTGCCAGCTACAGGTCCTGGGAGAAATTGCCGCGATGGCCTTTGCCCAGACCATTTGCGACTGCAGCTTTAATCCCTTTGCGCTGGATGTTTTGCTGACAGTCCGCTACAATAGCACGGTTAGCCGCCGCTTGCTTCAACAGCTGCGGCAGGCTTATGAACAAATCAGACCAAGCACATCAGTGGAGGCGCAGTCGTGGCTGGAGACACCCTAAATCATCAGGTTTACCGGCGGATTAAGGATGATATTATGTTCCTGGTCCTAGAGCCCGGTCTGGCTTTGAGCGTCCAAAAGCTGGCGGATCGCTATGGTTCCAGCCGGACGCCGGTACGCGAGGCAGTGGTGCGCCTGCAGCAGGAAGGTCTGGTGATTATTTATCCGCAGGCGCGGACCATTGTTTCGCCTATCAGCGTAGGGCGCATTTGTCAGGAGCGCTTTGTGCGGAACGCGCTGGAGCTGAGCATGGTGGACAGCTTTATCAAAAACTGCAGTGTACTGGTCACCGATACATTAGAAAATATGATTGGTATTCAGAAACGGATGATCCTTAAGGAGAATTTCCGAGGATTTATGGAGATGGATCAGCGTTTTCACGGCCTGCTTTTCAGGACGGCTGATCAGCAGCTGGCAGCCGCCCTCATCCAGTCCTCCAATACCCACTATAACCGGGGGATTTTTTTAGCGATCAAGCACTGGGGGGTTTGTCCTGAAACCCTGCCGGAACATGAGGCTATTGTGGCCGCTGCCCGAGCCCGTGACGAAGAGCAGATGCGAGTCGTGCTGCAACAGCATCTGGACCGGATTGGCCAGCAGACGACTGAGCTTAAACGGATCTTTCCGCAGTATTTTCAGGACTAGACACCGGCCGAAGCGGCTGCCGTCAGCCTGAGCGCGAAACGAGTCAAAATGCATAAAGACGGGCCTTCAGCCGGTCTGAACAGCGAGGTTTGACAAAGCGTCAGGCTCATGCTAAATTAGGTAGATAATTCAGGGACTAGACTCGTGAGGGAGTAGTCAGCGCGGAAAGCGGGATAAGTCAACATACTGGTTTGTAACCTGGCTTATCTTAAAGGACGAGACTCATGTATATTGCCGCAGGGCTATACATGGCGCTTAAGTTTTCCGTGAGAATGTTTAAGGCAACAGGTATAACCGCAGCGTTATACCTGTTTTTTTGTCTGCAGGCGTTCATCCTGGTCCCGGCAGGAGGTTGTTCGACTTGAGTATCATTGAGTTGC
>JAQWFM010000006.1 GCA_028704415.1 Oscillospiraceae bacterium
AAACAGGCTTAAGAGCGCGATAACTTCCGCATCAATTTCCGGGCCCCTGGCGCCAAAAGCCTCCAGACCCAGCTGGTGAAACTCCCGGTAGCGCCCCTTTTGCACATTTTCATAGCGAAACAGGTTCAGGATATAAAACAATTTGACCGGATACGGGCGGCTGGACAGGCCCTGCTCGATAAAGGAGCGGACCACCCCGGCGGTTCCCTCCGGCCTCAGGGTCAGGCTGCGCCCGCCCTTATCCTCAAAGGTGTACATTTCTTTTTGCACAATATCCGTGGTGTCCCCCACGCCGTGCTGAAAGACTTCCGTGTATTCAAAGGTCGGGATCCGGATTTCCCCGTATTGGAACAAGGCGCAGGTCTCCGCAAAACAGGCCTCAACCTGGCGCCAGATCCCCGTCTGTGGGGGCAGCAAATCCCGCGTACCTTTAGGTGCTGTCAAGCTCATACCATCCTCCGTGCATATATAAACTGGCGGTAACATCCCGCCGCAGTCCGTGCAGCTGCAAGGCGTGCGTCCGTCAGCGATCAGTATCAGCTTATTATAACGCAAATAGTCCGCCTTTGCCTTGCTTCCGGTCCGGCCAGCCGGCTCCCGGCAACTGGCGGCCGCTTCGCACGGCTTAGGGTACAGCGGCGCCGCTTTGGGCAACGCGGCCGATTAGTCTGAGGTATAAAATTAGCGTACAATAGCAGGGTATATGGAGGAGGAACCAGCCTTTATGAGTAAATATTTCACATCTGAATCTGTAACAGAAGGGCATCCTGACAAAGTAGCAGATCAGGTTTCAGACGCCATCTTGGACGCCATGCTGCAGCAGGATCCCTTTTCAAGGGTTGCGGCGGAAACCACGGTCGCCACAGGTCTGGTGCTGGTAGTAGGAGAGATTACTACTGAAGCTTATGTAGACATACCTAAAGTCGTCCGCAAGACCATCCGGGATATTGGCTATACCCGGAATCAGGGGGGCTTTGACGCGGATTCAATCGCGGTGCTGACCTCAATTGATGAGCAGTCTCCGGATATTGCGCAGGGCGTCAATCAGGCTTATGAAAACCGGGCGGCCGGCGGCAAAGAGGATTTTGGCAGCGGAGCCGGAGATCAGGGGATTATCTTCGGTTATGCCTGCAATGATACGCCTGAGTACATGCCACCTGCGATCAGCTACGCGCACCGTCTGACCAGACGGCTGGCTGAGGTTCGCAAGGATGGCACGCTGCCCTATCTGCGGCCGGACGGCAAATCTCAGGTCACCGTTGAGTTTGGTCCGGACGGCCATCCCCGCCGCATTGACACCGTCGTTTTATCCACGCAGCACGCGGCTGAGGTCTCCCTGGCGCAGATAACCCATGATGTTAAGGCGCAGGTGATTCAGGCCGTGCTGCCGCCGGAACTGCTGGATAAAGACACTCGTTATTTCATTAATCCGACCGGGCGCTTTGTCGTCGGAGGTCCCCAGGGTGATTCAGGCTTAACCGGGCGTAAAATTATTGTTGACACCTATGGCGGCACGGCCCGTAATGGCGGCGGGGCATTTTCAGGCAAGGATCCGACTAAAGTGGACCGGTCCGCCGCTTATGCGGCGCGCTGGGTAGCCAAAAACCTGGTGGCGGCCGGCCTGGCGGATAAGCTGGAGGTGGAACTGGCCTATGCGATTGGGGTAGCCGAGCCGGTCTCGATTGCGGTGGACAGCTTTGGCAGCGGCAAACTTTCTGATGACCAGCTTGCCGGGCTTATCCGGGAGGTTTTTGATCTGCGGCCCAGTGCTATCATCAGCGCCCTGGATCTGCGCCGTCCCATCTATACGCAAACAGCCGCGTACGGGCATTTTGGCCGCAATGACCTTAATTTAAGCTGGGAACAGCTGGACCGGGTCGAGGCCCTGCAACTGGCAGCAGCTAAACTCTGAGCGGCCGGGCCGTCTCTGCCCGCCGGATACTGGGGACCGTAATCTAACTGATTACGGCCCTTTTGTTATTTTGAACAAAGATCAGGCCGGCCGATTGGTGAAAATCGTAGCCTGCATTGCTTGTGAATTAGCCGCCACGCTTTATAATAAACAAAAAAGCCAGCCCGGGCGGCAGCGTTGTATTCCTTGCGGGAAACGACAGTGGAGGCAATTATGAAACAAAATGATCATCAGGCGGAACTGCAGCCGCCAGTCAGTCAAAAACGGCGGCTGCGGCGGCAGATATTTTTAGTCTTTTTTGTCGTACTGGAGGTCGTGATGACTCTGGTACCGTTTTTAGGGTTTATACCGGTTGGTCCCATCAACGCGACCACCCTGCATCTGCCGGTTATCCTGGCGGGACTGCTCCTGGGCTGGCAGGCCGGACTGGTCACTGGCTTTACCTTTGGCCTGCTGTCGATGCTGCGGGCGACCTTTCAGCCTGACCTCACCAGCTTTATCTTTTCGCCCTTTATCACCATCAGCGGTTATTCCGGCAATCTGAGCAGCTTGTTCATTGCCTTTGTCCCGCGTATGCTGATGGGTCTGGCCGCGGCCTGGCTCAGCCGCTGGTTACTGCGGCACTGGCATAAGCAGGCCCTGGCTTACGGTCTCAGCGCGTTTGTCGCTTCCATGTGTAACACCCTCCTGGTCCTGACCGGCATATATGTGTTTCACCGCCAGGGTTACAGTCACGTCATTCAGGTCAGTGTTTCTGCTCTTTTTGGCATCCTGGCCGCCAGCATCACGGGGATCGGTCTGGTGGAGGCCATTCTGGCCGATATTATCTGCGTCCCCATTGTCATGGCGTTGCAGAAAGGCTTTAAGGATCTTTTAGTATGAAAAAGACGATTGTGTTAGGTGTCAGCAGCAGTATCGCGGCTTTTAAAAGCGTGCAGTTAACCAGTGATTTGCTAAAGCTGGGCTATGATGTGGAGGTCATTATGACACCGCACGCCACCCAGCTGATTCAACCGCTGACCTTCTCTGCGCTTACTCAGCATAAAACCTATGTTGACACCTTTGACCGCCAGGTCCCTTACGAGATTGAGCATATCTCGCTGGCGCACAAAGCCGCTGCCTTTATTGTGGCGCCCGCTACGGCTAATATCATTGCCAAACTTTCGGCAGGTCTGGCCGATGACATGCTGACCACCACTTTTTTAGCGGCGGAGTGTCCTAAGTTTATTGCTCCGGCTATGAACACGGCCATGCTGCATAACCCGGCCACACAGGCCAATCTGCAGACCCTGGCGGCGCGCGGCGTAAAGCTTATCCACAGTGCCAGCGGCCGGCTGGCTTGCGGCGACACCGGTGAGGGTAAGTTAGCCAGCCTGACCGATATCATGGCCGCGCTGACCGCTCAGTTGGAAACGCAGCCGGGCCTGGCGGGCCGGCGGGTCCTGGTCAGTGCCGGTCCCACGCGGGAGGCGCTGGACCCGGTCCGATTTATCAGCAACCCTTCCAGCGGACGCATGGGGTACGCCCTGGCCCGGCAGGCCCGGCTGATGGGAGCTGATGTGACTTTAGTCAGTGGCCCGGTTGAACTGACCCCGCCGCCGGGCGTCCGGGTCCTTGCGGTCGTCACCGCCGCGGAAATGGCTCAGGCCCTTAAGCAGGAATATGCGCAGGCGGACCTGGTCTTTATGGCGGCGGCGGTGGCAGACTATTACTTACCTGATCCGGCCGTCTCCAAAATCAAAAAGACCGCGGCACCGTTAACCTTAACCTTAAGCCGGACCGAAGATATCTTAGCCTGGATGGGCGACCACAAAACTCATCAAAAGCTTTGTGGCTTTGCGATGGAGACAGAGGACCTGCTGACCCATGCCCGGGAAAAATTTGAGCACAAGCATTGTGATCTCCTGGTAGCCAATGACCTGACGGAAGCCGGCGCCGGGTTTGGCCATACGACCAATGTCGTCAGCCTGATCAGCCAGGCAGGGGTGCGTAAGCTCCCCCTGCAAAGCAAAGAGGCCATTGCCAGGCAGATCCTGCTGACTTTGGAGGCACTGTAATGCTAGCCGTCATTGATATTGGCAACACTAATATAACTCTGGGCTTATTTGAAGGCCGCCGGCTCTGCGCCAATTACCGCCTGACCTCCGGTGTCAAGCGCACCAGTGATGAATATGGTTTTTTACTGACCGGGTTTATGAATAACGCCGGCATCTCCGCCACACAGATCGAAGCCGTTGTGATTTCTTCCGTCGTGCCTAAAATCATGCATTCTTTTACCAATTCCATCCGTAAATACCTGAAAACCGAACCGATCGTACTGGGTCCGGGCTTAAAGACCGGAATTGCCATTAAAACCGACAACCCCCGGGAGTTAGGCGCCGACCGCATTGCTTTAGCAGCTGCGGCACATTATGTTTACGGCGGAGATTTGCTGGTGATTGATTTTGGTACCGCCACAACCTTTGATTATGTCAGTGCCAAAGGCGAATTTATGGGAGGCGCAATTGCCCCGGGGCTGGAGATATCCGCGGGGGCGCTGTCCGCCAAAGCCGCCAAGCTGCCTGAAATTGAGATCAGGGCCGTATCCGCGATCTGCGGTAAAAACACGATAGCCAGTATGCAGGCCGGAGTGTTTTATGGTTATGTCGGCCTGACTGAAAGTATCGTCGCCCGCTTTAAAAAGGAAATAGACAAGCCGCTGAAAATCATAGCCAGCGGCGGTTTAGGCAAATTAATCTACGACAACAGTCCCTGCATCGATGTTTATAACCCCGCCTTGATTTTTGACGGGCTGCGGATTATTTATGAAAAAAACCGGCGCAACCTGGGGCCCGGTTCAAACCAGGCGGATTTGTAACCCCGTCCGGCACCGGTCATGCCGGTTAACCGTCAGTGTCAGAAGGCGCCTTTCCGGCTCAGCACGGCCGGAACGGTCTTTAGCAGAATTTTCAGGTCAGTGGTCAGACTGCGCTCCCTGATATAACGCAGATCCAGGGCGACCCAGTCGTTAAAGCTGAGCTCACTGCGGCCGCCAATCTGCCAGTAACAAGTAAGCCCGGGCTTTACGGCCAGTCTGCCCAGCTGGTAGGCGTCATAGGCCTTAACTTCCCGGGGCAGCGGCGGCCTGGGACCGACCAGACTCATATCACCTTTCAGGACATTCCATAACTGCGGCAATTCATCAATACTTGTTTTACGGATGAACCTTCCCACCCGCGTCACCCTGGGGTCATGTGTCATTTTAAAGGCAGGACCGTCATGCTCGTTATGCTGCAGCAGCTCGGCTTTTTTAGCCTCGGCGTCTATGACCATACTGCGCACTTTATACATGGTGAAGGGCGCGCCGTCTTTACCCAGCCTGGTCTGGGCGTAAAACACGGGTCCGCCATCTTCAATTTTAATAAAAGCGGCTACAATGATGAAAACAGGCAGGGACAAAAGCAGGCCCAGGATTGAGAAGATGATGCTGAAAAAGCGCTTAACCGTCAAATAAATTTTTTCCCGGCTGCCGGACAGTTTACACAGCGGTTCCTGGACGCTAAACTCTTCAAGGGACTGAACACACTGATCCTGCCGGTCCTGAGTCAGGCTCTGGGCGTTAGCAAGTGTGGCAATTGGTTCTTCCGTCTGTTCCGGCGAAGTCATCCTGACACCTCTGCATTCATTACCTAAATATACGCGAATAAACTACTTAAAACAGCTATACCGCGCGCCTCGAATCTGAGTTTACAGCTAAAGTCTGTCTGCTGCCATACAAAATTTACAAAATGGCAATAATTTATTGATCGGTCTAATTATATACCTTTTTTTCAAATTTAGCAGCCCAAAACGGAAATTTTGAACGGCAGAGGTTTGACTTGCCCAAATCGGGCGGTTCATTTTTGCCGGTTCGTTACATAATCAACCTGGGGACGGCCTTCAGGCCTCAGCGGCGATATTTTTTAATCAATTTAAAAGCATTTCTAATTAGTCTGCTGAAATCGCTTGAATTGGCCCTTAATATTATATACAATGCCAACGGTATACAATCTTTGTCATCAAGTTTTCCCCTTATTTATTTGCAGGAAAATACACCAGTCTGGCCTGTAAAGGAGATCAGTATGTCCAGGTTAAAAAATAACTTGAATTCAAGGGAACCTGTTTCAGGTCATGATCGGAGCAGTAAACCCAGGCGCCGAGGCAATAAGCACCCGATTATCGCGACCCTGGTCATATTATTAGCGGTTATTTTGATATTAGCCGGTGTTGCCGCCATTTACGCCAACAGCCTTTTGGATAAAATCAATTATGTAAATGAAAATGACACCACGGAAACTTATGCTTCCGCGACGGTGGATGAAAACGGCAATATTCTCAGTTCGGAAACTGAGGCAGATATTGACAGTTCAGTTTATGAGTCGCTGGATCCGGACGAGGCCTCTCAGGTGGCACAGGACGCGGCTGACGCCGCCAATGATGACACCCCGCTGCTATCCGCAGACGGCGTTACCAATATTTTACTGATCGGTACAGATAACCGGGTGGCGGGCGAGTACACACGCTCTGACGCCATGATTCTGTTATCGATCAATCAAAACAGCAAGCGTCTGGTGATGAGTTCATTAATGCGGGATATGTATGTCAGCATAACAGGTTACGGCAATACCAAACTGAATCATGCCAATCAGTACGGCGGTCCCTCCCTGCTGCTGGAGACTGTCCGCAACAACTTTAAAGTGGATGTGGACCAATACGCCATGGTGGATTTTTATTCGCTGGCTGACATCATCGATATTGTAGGCGGGATTGACCTGGATATTGAAAACGGAGAGATCCCCTATCTGAACAGCTACTTAAGCGAGCTAAATGCTTACAAAGGGGTCGCTACTGATCAGGATTACATCCAGACAGCCGGATTGCAGCACGTCAACGGTGCTCAGGCGGTAGCTTACGCCCGTATCCGCTACTACGGTAACGCCGATTTTCAGCGGACGGAACGCCAGCGTACAGTCTTGAATAAAATGATGGAAGCGGTAAAGGGCGCGTCGATTTTACAGCTGAATACCATTCTGGATGCCATTTTGCCTGAAGTTGAGACCAACCTCACTAAGGGAGAGATGTTAAAATTAATTACGCTGCTGCCTTCGGCGTTAAACTATGAGCAGGAACAGGTGCAGATTCCGGCAGACGGTACCTTTACCTATGCCACGATCAACGGCTTGAGCTTTCTGGTTCCTGACCTGGAAGCTAACCGGGAAATCCTGCAGGAAGCAATCTATAAGTAAGCGGACGCAAGGCAGGGTACACATATACGGGAGGTTGGCGTCATCGTGCAAGATAACAGCAGTGAAGAACGTGAAATCAGTCTGATTGAATTATGGAACAGCTTTAAGCAGCACTTGCGGCCTATCATCATTACCGCCATGCTGGCCGGCCTGCTGACGTTTGCCGTCTCCTCATTTGTTCTGCCTAAAAAATACCAGGCCGCCGTCAAATTATATGTATCTACTACCGCTACCAATAATGGCTCTGACTTAAACGCGCTTAACTATGCTCAAAAAATTGTTAACACCTATATTGAGATGCTGCGAACCAATAGTTTTTATGAAAAAGTTGTCGCGGCGGATGATGAAAACCTGACCGCCGCCCAATTGTCCGACATGCTTGATTTCGAGCTTTTAAACAGCACCGAAGTGTTCAGCGTCACAGTAACCTCAGGCAGTCCCCTGCAGGCCAAGCGAATCGCGGATACCATTGCCAGCCTGGCCCCGCAGACCATCGCGGATCTCAACGATAACGCCAGTCTGCATGTCGTCGACAGTCCGCTGCTGCCTACAGCGCCCTCCTCCCCAAACACCAAGCGCAATACCGCACTGGGCCTGCTGGTGGGTCTGGTCCTGGCCTACGCCTTCTTCCTGATCCGGGACCTCCTGGACAAGACGATTTATGATGAGGACGACCTGCATAATCGCTATGATTATCCCCTGCTGGCGACCATTCCCTCTTTCAGCAAAAAAGGTCGCTGATCAGGACTGACCCAGGCAGCAGACCAGATCAACTCTGCTGCAGCTTTTGATTGTATCTTGAGAGGAGACTTAAACTCATGATCACCTCACCGCTGCCCCCCTGCTTTTGTTTGGATAAGCCTGAAGATTCCGCAGCGTATTGGGCTAAACACAGTGAAAAAAAGCCGGCCGACAGTCCGGCCCGCCTGACCCGGCAGCCGGACCGCAAGCCGGCCGCCCGCCAACGCCTGGGGATCGACGAAGACCGCAAATTTGCGGTCACTGAAGCTTACCGCAAAGCCCGCACCAATCTGACCTTTTCCATTCTGAAAGAAGGCTGCAGGAAAATTGTTTTCACCAGCGCCAACGCCGCGGAGGGCAAAACCACCACGACGGCTAATGTGGCGATCTCCTTGGCCCAGCAGGTCGGCGTCAAAGTCCTGTTAATTGACGGTGATTTAAGGAAGCCTAAACTCAACCGGTTTTTCGGGCTGAAAAACATTCCCGGTCTGACTAACTATCTGGTGCAGAGTCTGCCGCGGGAAGAGATCATTCAGTCCACCAGAATTCCCAACCTGCAGTTAATCAGTTCCGGCACGACTATCCCAAATCCTTCGGAAATCCTGGCCAGTCCGGAAATGCAAAAATTTCTGGCGACATTAGGCGCAGAATATGACTTTATCATCCTGGATTCCCCGCCGATAAACGCGGTCATAGACGCGGTTTCCCTGAGTTCACTGGCAGATGGTTATGTCCTGGTCGTGCGGTCCGGGGTGACTCAGACCAATGAGCTGGACCGGGCTATCCTGGCGCTGGAAAAAGCGCAGACAAAAATCCTGGGCCTGATCCTCAATGATACGCCGCTGGATACTAAAAAGAGTCACTACTACAATTATTACAGTTCTGACGAAACTCATCAGTAAAACAGGAGGCCCGGGCGGTATGAAACAACCTGTAATGCAGCATACCCCAGCGGGTTTTCCCGGTGTGGATTTGCACACGCATATTTTGCCGCAGATGGATGACGGCTCTGCATCAGTCCAGGAATCGCTGCGGATGCTGCAGCAGCTGCAACAGCAGGGGGTCGGTGCCCTGGCGCTCAGTTCTCACTATTATCCCTATAGAGAACAGTTGACGACTTATATACAAAGACGGCAGGCCGCCTGGCAAAAGCTTAGGACCGCGCTTTATGCCGGGGCGCCGCGTCTGGCTTTATCCGCTGAAGTGTTTTTTTGTGATACGCTGCTGGCTCAGGATGATGTCAGCGATATTTGTACCACCGGCGCTGACGGTCAGCTCTATTTGCTGACGGAGTTGCCGGAAGGGCGCCCGGTCAGTGACAATACCCTGCACAAACTGCTGCAATTCATGGATGAACAGGGGATCATCCCCGTCCTGGCCCATCTTGAGCGTTATCCGGATTTATTTCATAATGCCGGCAAACTAAAACAGCTGACCCAGGCGGGGATCAGAGTTCAGCTCAGCACAACAGCCATCCCGGCGACCTTTTGGGAAAGCCGGCGCATTAAACGCTATATCAGTCAGGGGTTAATCCACGGCTTAGGCTCAGACGCCCACAACATGGGGGTGCGCGCGCCGCGTTATGCCGCAGGATATGAGCAGCTTTGCCAAATGCTGGGCCAGGCGCAGGCCGAAGACCTTAACCGGCAGGCCTGGCAAATGATCAGCGGCCGCTGGCTGCAACCTGCAGACAAATTGACCTGCGCGACACCATAACTGTCCCACGGGCAAAAACTATGACCGCAGCCTTACATTATCCTGCCGATTGCAGGATAATGTAAGGCTGCGTTTCTCTGGCCCCTCAGGTTTAGTTATTCGGCATTTACCAAAAAGGTGTCAGAAGCATGCGCGCACTTGCCCAGGATCCGTCCGGAGATTTGTATTTTTACCCGTCGGCCTTTTGGAAAAAATTAGACGTGCTGCAGCGCGCGAACACCGTGGCCCTGGAAGCGCCTTCCGGCTACGGAAAGAGTACAGCCGTGAAGGATTTTTTGACCACGGTGGTATCGGAGACCCGGTCGCGGCTGTGCTGGTGCACGGCCCAGGCCGGTGTGCCTGCTGAAGCTTATCTGCAGCTGTGTAAGCTGGTGGAGCAGCTGGATCCTGTGACTGGCCGGCGCTTGCAAAAAGCAGGCCTTCCCGACTCACAAAATCTCACCGGTCTTGGCGAACTGTGGCAAAACTTCAGCAGCGGGGAAACCTGCTTCCTGGTGATTGATAACTTTCAGCAGCTGGCGCCGGTTTTTCCGCTCCCGCTCTTCAATGCGATTTTGGAACGCCCCCGCTCAGGCCTGCATGTTGTACTAATATCGCAGTTTTTTCCGCGGGAGCAACTGGCCTTGCTGCTGAAGCTAGGGGTACCGCTGCTGAATCAGGCCGATCTGGCCTGGTCTGCCGCCGATATACAGGCTTACGCTACTCGCCGCGGACAGCGACTGACCGCGGCGCAAGCCCAGGAGCTTTACCGGCAGACCGGCGGCTGGGTTACCGCCGTTTCCCTGTATCTGCGGCTGCGCCAGGATAAACGGCCGGAGCAAGAAAGCACCGGCGGCATTCTGATGCTGCTGGAGCACGCGGTCTGGGCAACGCTGCCGCTACAGCAACAGACTGTCCTGCTGAATCTTTCTCCCTTTCAGCAGGTAACTGAGGCTCAGCTTCGCTTTTTAAACCGGGAGCTCAATCCGCAGGCCGACCTGCGCGCGGCGCTCAACCTGCCGCTGATCCGCCATGATCCGCTTACCCACAGCTATGAAATACATGAATTGCTGTCTGATTTGCTGCAGGAGCGGCGCCGGCAGCAGGAAGCGGATTTTAACCGGGACTGCCTGCGCCGGGCAGGCGACTGGTGCTTTGAAAGCGGCGCCGGCCTGCAGGCAGCCAGTCTTTACGAACAGGCCGGAGACTTCAGGTCAGTTATGAAGCTGGATCCGCGGACTTTTTACCATGACAGGCTTAACGGGGATGCGTTCTACCGCACCGCCTGGCTTTGGTCCGAACACCAGGGCCGGGATCCCGCTTTGCTGCGGCTGCAGCCGTTGTTCTGGCTGCGGCTGGCTTATCTTTTGCTCTCCAGCGGCCGGACTGAAGCTTTCCGACAGCTGTTGCGGCGGCTTTTCCCCTTGCTGGACCGCACAAACCCGGCAGACCGGCTTTTACTGGCAGACTGGTAGCTGCTGCATAGCTATACCAAACTCCCGGATCTTCCCCGCATGACCAGGTCACTGCAGCAGGCCCGGAAGCTGTTCCAGGCAGACTGTTCCCAGGTAATCCAGCAAGACTCGCCCTGGTGCTACGGGGTGTTTGCGCCCTGCTCATGCTTCCAGCAGACGCCCGGTCAGATTGAGCAGGAAGCCTGCGCATTAAGCAGCTATCTTAAACTGTATACAAAGCTCACCCGGGGCCATGGGGCCGGGCTGGACAGTCTGTTCCGGGCAGAAGCCAGTTACTATGCGGGCCGGCTGTCCGAAGCTGAAAAACAGGCTTATATCGCAAGCTTTGTCGCTCACAGCGAGGGACAAGACCTGATTGCCCTGGCGGCCTTCTATATTTTGGGGTGGATCTCAGTCCATAAAAAGGGCGTTGCCGGCTGGCAGGATGCCGTCAGGTCCCTGAAGGAGCGGGCCTCCGCGATTATTAAACAAGCTTATATTTTGCCTTCCTCAGTTGAAGCCCTGCAAATGATCCTGGTCCTGGAAACCGGCCAGCCAGTTTATCCCGCCGGGCTGGCAGAAGGCAGCTTGACTGGCGATCACCTGCCCGGGCTGCATAAAATTCAGGTCACCCTGTATCTGAACCAACTGCTGGACAGCCGGCAGCTGCCGCGGCTGACAGCCTGCCTGGAGGCATTATTTCCTGACGGTATGCTGATTCACAGCTTTGGCGATGTCTTTCCGGCCCTGCTGGCCGCCCAGGCTTACAGCGCCTTGGGACAGCAGGAAGCCTGCCGGCAGCTCCTGAAACAGCTCATCGGCTTTTTGCTGCCTGACCGGTTATTTAATCAGCTTATTGTCTATGACCTTAAAACCAACGGCCTGGTTTCGGCCTGCTTCAAAGCCGATTTTCCCGCGCAGGCAGCGCAGTTTCTGCGCGCACGCCAGCAAATGGAAGCGGCTTTTATCCACGGCTTTCCCGAGGTAGAGCAGCAGCAGGCCGCAGCACAGCTTAGCTGCCGCGAGCAGGAAATCGCCCGGCTGGCGGCGTCAGGTTTGACCAATGAAGAGATTGCCCGGCAGCTTTTTTTGTCCGTTAATACCGTCCGCGCCCATCTGCGCGCCATCTTTCGCAAGCTGGGCATTCAGCACCGCAGTAAGCTGAACGAATTTCTGCGCTGACCGCCGCCATGCCTCCAGCTTAAGGCAGGGGCTGGCGCTGCCTCCCGGCAGGTGTCTGCCCGTCTCAGCCCTTCGGTCCCGTATTTTTTCCGCAGAACAAAAATCGTCCGTTCAGACGATAGGCCTGGCCTGTTCGCCTTTATAAACTAGACCCGGAAAGGTAGCTGAGGCTGATTTCAAGGACTGCGAAATGAGGTGAAAAGCTTGCATTATATCAAAGCAGTCGTCCCTCTGACCGGGACTCGTTTATTTATGGCGTTAGAAAGCGGCAGCATGCTGATTGTAGACCTGTCGGTCCGCCCGACATTTGTGAGATTTCAGCAATTAGCCGATACTGACCTTTTTGCCAGCGCCCGGACCGACGGCGATTATGTCATCTGGGGCAACGGGCAAATCCGGATCACCGCCCGGGAATTGATGGAAGCCGTGCTGATCGGCGAAGCCTGAGCTTAGCTGGCAGCAGTGGCAGGCCATCGGGGTGTTGCCGGCAGCCCCAGGGGTGGCCTGCAGCCCCAGGGAAAGGAGTGCGCCGGCCGGGAAAAGCTGGCGGCGAAAATAAGTTATGACCATTCAAAGAGATATGGATTCAAACAAGCAGCAGCTGTTGCTCTACCTCAGTGGCCGCCTGGATACAGGCACCGCCCCCCAGCTGGAAGCGGCTCTGAAGGAGGATATCCAGACTGCCCGGCAGCTCACCCTGGATTTTCAGCAGCTTGAGTACCTGTCCAGCGCCGGCCTGCGGGTCCTGCTGGCAACCCAAAAAATCATGCAGGCTAAAGAAGGCATGGTGATCCGGCATGTAAACGCCGTCATCATGGAGATCTTTGACATCACCGGCTTTTCCGACATCCTGACCATTGAACATGCTGCCCGCTGATCTGATCCTGGAGCCTCTCTCGCCGGCCAATATTGCCGTGGCTCAGACGCTGTCAGATCAGTTTGTCGGGCAGGGAATGTATCCTCCCGCGCAGCTGGCCCGGCTGGCACCGGATCCGCAGCAGGAGTTTGTCCTGTTACGGCGCTCCGGCGTTTACATTGGTTATTTTTACGCCCAGCAGTTACCGGCCGGACAGCTGGATCGGTGGCCCGGTCCGGACTACCGCGATGTCGCGGACCTTTGTACCCCTCATGAGACGATTGTCATCTACCGTTCCATGGGGTTAGAGGCGGCCTGGCGCGGCAGCGGGCTCAGCGATGCGATTCTGGCTCATTATAATCACTTGTACCAGGACCAGCGCCGGATCCGCCTGCTGCTGGGCTTTGCCTGGAAACAGGGCGCTCATGTGCCCGCCCGGCGCCTGTTGTTACACAATGGCCTTCAATACGTGCGGGACCTGACGGCGCCTTGGGCCGGTATTTCGACGCTATGCTGCCCTTACTGCGGCAGCTCGCCCTGCCGCTGCGACGCGCAGTTATATTGCAAAGGAGGCCTGACATGCGTTTCAACCTGAAAAACCTGCGGCTGCGGCACCTTTCTCAGCGGCTGGTCCTGGGGTTTGTGACCCTGGGCCTGGTCATCTGCACGGCCTGCCTGCTCATTGCTTATCTTAAATACAAAACCGCCGTTGAGGCCCAGTATAACGAAAGCGCTTACCGCATTGCCGCGGTGGGGCTGTCCTATATCGACGGTGACGCGATCTGGCGCTATCTGGACAGCGGGCAGACTGACGCGGCCTACGACGTCATGGGCCAGGCCCTGAGCAGCCTGCGCAGCAATATGCAGGCTAACTATATCTATATCGCCCGCTACAGTAACCTGCAGCTGACCTATGTCTTTGACGCGGACAACCCGGCTGATGATTATGAGCCCTATCAGCTGGGGGATACCGGCCCAATCAATGCCGAATACCAGGCTGATCTGGACTACATTATTCAGACCGGGCAGCGATCCCAACGCTATTTTTATTCCCAAAGCCAGTTTGGTTACAATACCTCCGCCATCGTGCCCATTTACACCTCCGACGGTCAGGTCGCGGCGCTGCTGGGGGTGGAAGTCGCCATGGAGACAATGCAGCACCTGCTTACCCAGTTCATCCTCTTTACCTTTCTGGTCTCGGCCGCGCTGACGGCGCTCTTTGTCAGCCTCTATCTGATCTACCTGCAAAAGCATGTCGTTGCCCCGATCCGCCTGATGACGCACGAAGCCGGGCAGTTCATCCAGGATGAGGCTGCCGGCAGCCTGACGCTAGACCAAATCCGGACCGGCGATGAAATCGAGACACTGGCCCGGGCCATTCAGAAAATGGAAGCGGATATCCACCATTATATCCGGCACCTGACTCAGGTCACCGCTGAAAAAGAACGGATCAGCACCGAGCTCGGGGTTGCCGCACATATCCAGTCCAGCATGCTGCCTTGTATCTTTCCGGCCTTTCCGGACGATCCTGACTTTGATATTTTTGCCACCATGGCCCCGGCACGGGAAGTCGGCGGTGATTTTTATGACTTTTTCATGCCGGACCCGCAACATCTGGTTTTTTTAATCGCGGATGTTTCCGGCAAGGGCGTCCCGGCGGCGCTTTATATGGTGATCGCCCGGACCCTGATCAAAAATGAGGCGCTGGCGGGCAGTTCGGCTGCCGACATTTTTACCCGGGTCAACGCCCAGCTGTGCGACAACAACGAGGCCAATATGTTTGTGACAGCCTGGCTTGGTATCTATGACCGGGGCAGCGGCCGGCTGAGTTTTGTCAACGCCGGTCATAATCCTCCCTATATCGGCCGGGCCGGGCAACCCTGGCAGCGCCTGCAGCAGCGGCCTGGCTTTGTGCTGGGAGGCTTGCAGGGCACCCGCTTTCATGCTGGCGAGCTCATCCTGCAGGCAGGCGACACCGTTTACCTTTATACCGACGGCGTCACTGAAGCGACAGACGTTCAGCAAACCTTGTTTGGTGAAGCGCGGCTGGCCGCGAGTCTCAACCGCCATAGCCAGCAGGCCCCGGCCAGCCTGCTGCAGGCGCTTAGTCAGGATGTGGCGTCTTTTACCTGCGGCGGGGAGCCGGCAGATGACATGACCATGCTGGCCCTGCGCATCAACAGTGATGCCCGGCCGTCTTTACGGCTGCTGGCTGAGCTGGAGCAGGCACCGCGTCTGCTGGCTTTCCTGGATGGCCTGCTGCAGGGCACCCGCTGTTCGGTCACAACCCAGCATCAGCTGCATATTGTGCTGGACGAATTATTCTCCAACGTCGTGCGCTACAGCGGCAGTTCATGGATCAGCCTTTACGGCCAGACCGACCGGCAGGGGGTGGAGCTCACCCTGGCCGACCACGGCATGCCGTATGATCCGCTCAGCAGTGCGCAACCGGATGTCAGCCTGTCAGCCATTGAGCGGCCGGCCGGCGGTCTGGGTCTTCTGATTGTCCGGCGCCTGACCGATCAGCTCAGCTACAGCTATGTGAACGGGCAGAACCGGCTGACCCTAAGGAAAAATTTCCAGGAGGTATGAGGAGCCATGCGTGACAAACTTTTTCGCCAGCAGAGTCTGGACCGGGTCAATTCACCCGAACAGTTAAATGATTATATCCGGGTAGCCAACCCCCACATCTGGCTGCTGCTGATCGCGGTCACCGTCCTGCTGCTGGCATTTCTGGCCTGGGCCATCCTGGGCGAAGTACCGGAAAGCTTTCAGGTTAACGGGATTGTGGCAAACGGCCAGGCTGTCTGCTTCCTCTCTCAGGAGCAGGCCGCCTCTATTCAGGCAGGCGACACGGTGGCAATTGGCAGCAGTGGGGCAAGCGGACAGGTCAGCGCGGTTTCGGCCGCCGTACTGTCGCGGGCTGAAGTGCAGGAGGCTTATCCCGGGGATTATTACAGTGAGCAGCTTAGTCTGAACGACTGGAATGTGGAGATACAGATTCAGGCAGCAGGGCTGGCAGACGGGCTGGCGGAAATCCGCTTCACGACGGACAGCTACCATCCGATCAGTCTCTTACTTAATTAAGTCTGCCAGATTCGAAGTCCCGGGGACCGGATCCGGCCCCCGGGAACCGCCGGTTCAGGTTAACGGCAGCCAGTCTTACCACCCAGGGGAGGTTTTCATGATAAAATTACCATTCCGACACGCAGGCGCCGCGCTGAAGTCGCCGGCTGCCAGGACCCGGATCCGGTCCGGTCACCCGGCCAGAGTACCGGTCATCATGCAAATGGAGGCCCTGGAGTGTGGTGCGGCCTGCCTGGCGATGGTCCTTGCCTACTATAATAAGTGGCTGCCGCTGGAACAGGTGCGCCGCGACTGCGGGGTTTCCCGCGACGGCACCAACGCTGCTGACCTCATGCGGGCGGCCCGCAGCTATCAGCTGGAAGTCCACGCTTACCGGGCGGAACCGGAGCAACTGCTGCAGCTGCCGCAGCTGCCTTGTATTCTGCACTGGAACTTCAACCACTTTGTCGTTCTGAATGGTTTCAAAAAGGGCCGGGCGGTCCTGAATGATCCGGCCCGCGGGGTCGTGGAAATCAGTCTGGCAGAGCTGGACCAGGCCTTCACCGGCTTTCTGATCACCCTGGCCCCGGCAGCTGATTTTCAGCCCGGCGGCCGGCCGGAACCGATCCGGCAGTACATCGCAGGTAAGCTTCGCGACAACCGGACAGCGTTTATCTATGTTGCGCTCACCACCTTCCTGACGGCCTTGATTGGCATCATTAATCCCGTCTTTTCACGGGTCTTCCTGGACCAGCTGCTCACCCGGGAAAACCCCGCCTGGCTGACGCCGCTGCTGTTGCTGATGACCGGTTTCGCTTTGATCCAGGTGGTGCTGGCCTGGCTGGAGGCCACCTATAAGCTGCGGCTGGAAGGCAAAACAGCGATAGTCGCCAACAGCCACTTTGTCTGGCACGTGTTGCACCTGCCGGTGGATTTCTTTTATCAGCGCAGCGTCGGCGACATCAGCAACCGGGAAGCCGCTAACGAAAAAATCGCGTTTTCGCTGATCAACCTGCTGGCACCGCTGCTGTTTCAGACCGGGGTCCTGCTTTTCTATCTCCTGGTCATGTTCCGCTACAGCTGGCTTCTTTCCCTGGCCGGCATCAGCAGTCTGTTAATCAAGGCCCTGAGCGCCAGGCTCATCACGCGCGAGCGCAGTAATATCTTTCGGGTCATGCACCGAGATTCCGCCAAGCTGTCCAATGCCACGATATCCGGCATTGAAATGATCGAGACGTTAAAGGCCAGCGGCGCGGAAAACGGTTTTTTTGAACAGTGGGCCGGTTATCAGGCCGCGGTCAACACCCAGCAAGTGCGCTATGCCAGGGTCAACCAGATCCTGGGGACCCTTCCCCTTCTGGTGGCCAGCCTGGCCGATATCACCGTCCTGGTTCTGGGCAGCCTGATGGTCATGCAGGGACAATTCACCATTGGTATGGTGCTGGCTTTCCAGGGCTTCCTGGGCTCAGTGGCCGCCCCCGCGGATCAGCTGTTGTCGGCCGGGCAGAACCTGCAGGAAACCCAGACGGAACTGGAGCGGATCAAAGACGTGCTGGCTTACCCGGAAGACGTCCGCGAAGATACCGCCGCCACTGAGGAAGGCCCGAAAAGCGAAGCCGCGGCTGTTTCCGGCAAACTCACCGGTCAGATTGACATCCGTAACCTGACCTTTGGCTACGCGCCGCTGGGCGAGCCGCTGATCCGCGACTTCAGCTTGTCTGTGGCACCGGGGCAGTGGGTCGCCCTGGTGGGGCCTTCCGGCTGCGGCAAGTCCACCCTGGCCAAGCTGATATCAGGTCTTTACCGGCCCTGGAGCGGAGACATCCGCTTTGACGGCCAACTGGTCAGCCAGCTGCCCCGGGCGGTACTGACAGGCTCCCTGGCGGTTGTCGATCAGGAGGTCACGCTGTTTCAAGACAGCATTGCCAACAACATCAAGCTCTGGGACAGCTCAATAGAAGATTATGAAATGATCCTGGCCGCCCGGGACGCCAGCTTGCACGATGACATTCTCAACCGCGAAGGCGGCTATGCCTATGTGTTGTCTGAAGGTGGCCGGGATCTGTCCGGCGGCCAGCGCCAGCGCATGGAGATCGCCCGGGCGCTGGCCGCAGACCCCACTATTGTCATATTGGACGAAGCGACCAGTGCCCTGGATACCCAGACTGAGTTTGAAGTCGTAAAGGCGATCCGCGACCGGGGGATCACCTGTCTGGTCATTGCGCACCGCCTGTCCACCATCCGCGACTGTGATGAGATTCTGGTGCTTGATCAGGGACAGATCGCAGAGCGCGGCACCCATGCCGCTTTACTGGCCCGGCAGGGGCTATACAGCCGCCTGGTTCAGAATGAATGAGGCGGCAAAAAAGCAAGACGGAGGCTTATCATGGGCTGGATAGATGATCAACTGCGCCAGCGTCGGGCAGCGGACGAACAA
Organism: Oscillospiraceae bacterium; assembly: GCA_028704415.1. GTDB lineage: Bacteria > Bacillota > Clostridia > Saccharofermentanales > Fastidiosipilaceae > JAAVLZ01. The sequence goes on from JAQWFM010000006.1 coordinate 18,608, forward strand.
CGTTTTCAGCAAGCCCTGGAGGATATGGCGGCGGTGGTGCAGAAAAGCAAGACTGACCCGCTGTCAGGCGACAGCGTGCCGCCCTCCCCAGGTGTTGAGGGGGACGGCCGGCCGCGGAAACCCAATCTGCGCTGAACCAGGAAGCTTCCATCCGGGCCATCCGGGCAGTGTTCAGCTACTACCATATTAAGCCCGGCCCGCCTCCGGCCGGCCGTACTTCGCCAGAGGCTTTGCTGGATTACATGCTGCGTCCGACCGGGATGATGCAGCGCCGGGTCCGGCTGGAAAAGGGCTTTGGCCAAGATGCAGTTGGCGCCATGCTCTCCGTCGACGCGGCAGGGAACCTGGCGGCTTTACTGCCGGATCTGCTGGGACGCTATACCTACTATGACAGTCACAGCAACCGGCGGCGGCTGGACCAGCAGCTGGCCAGCCGCCTCCCGGCAGAGGCTATCTGCCTGTACCGGCCGCTGCCCTTGAAGCGCCTGCGGATCAGGGATCTGGCTTTATATATTCTCCAGACCCTTAACCTGGGGGATCTGCTCCTGATCGCCGGCAGCACGCTGGCGGTCACGCTGGTCGGTCTGATCACCCCGCTGGTCACTCGCAGCCTGTTTTCAACGGTCGTCAACAGCGGTCTGCTCCGCCTGCTGCTGGCCTCTGCCTGTCTGCTGGCCGGCGCTGCCTTTGCCCGCAGTCTGATCAATATCAGCCGGAACCTCTGCATGTCCCGGATTCAGGCCAAAATGTCCCTGGCGCTGGAGTCAGCTTCCATGATGCGGGTGCTCTCGCTGCCGGCAGTCTTTTTCCGTCGCTATGCCAGCGGCGAACTGTCGGCCCGGGTCCAGACCATCAACAGTCTGGGATCCATGCTCATGGAAGCCCTCTTCACCTCGGGGCTGACTTCGCTCTTTTCCCTGGTTTATTTGTTCCAGATTTTTGACTTTACGCCGGCGCTGGCGCTCCCTGCGCTCTTAATTACGCTGACCACCTTTGTGGTCAGTTTGCTGTCAACCTGGCTGCAGACCGCGGTCATCCGGCAGAAGCTGGAAAAAGGCGCCCGGGAGGGCGGACTGCTCTACGCGCTTTTTTCAGCCCTGCCCAAAATCAAACTGGCCGGCGCGGAACGGCGCTCGTTTGCCCGGTGGGCCGAAGCCTACCGGGACGTGGCCCAGTTAAACTATCAGCCGCTGCTGCTGGTTCGGATTAACGGGGTTATCAGTCTGGCGGTGCCCCTGGCCGGCACCATCTGGCTGTATTACATTGCCGTGGCGCAGCAGGTCAGTGTGGCCGATTATATGGCCTTCACGACCGCCTATGGCATGCTGTCCGCGGCCTTTACCTCGCTGGTCGGCATCAGTTCCGTCTTCGCCCGCATCCAGCCCACCCTGGACATGGCCCGGCCGGTACTGGAGACGCTGCCTGAGACGGCTGGCGGCAAAAAAATCCTGACCCGGCTTGGCGGTCAGATTGAACTCAGTCATGTCTCGTTTCGCTATGCACCCAATATGCCCCTGGTGCTGAATGATCTTTCTCTGAAAATCCGGGCCGGACAGTATGTCGCCATTGTCGGGACTACCGGCTGCGGAAAATCCACCCTGGTCCGGTTGCTGCTGGGGTTTGAGCAGCCGGACAAGGGCGCCGTTTACTATGACGGCCAGGACCTGGAAAGCCTGGATATCCTGTCGCTGCGCCGGCATATCGGCTGCGTCGTCCAGAACGGCCGCCTGTTCCAGGGCAGTCTGTATGCCAACATGGCCCTGGCGGCGCCCTGGCTGACTCTGCAGCAGGCTTGGCAGCTGGCTCGGGAAGTCGGCCTGGCGCGGGACATTGAAGCCATGCCCATGGGCATGCATACTATTGTTTCGGATAGCAATGGCATTTCAGGCGGTCAGAAGCAGCGCGTGCTGCTGGCCCGGGCTCTGGCCGGTTCCCCGCGGCTCCTGATCCTGGACGAAGCGACCAGCGCCCTGGACAATATCACCCAAAAACAAGTTGCCCAGACGCTGGACCGACTGCGCTGCACCCGGCTGGTCATTGCGCACCGCCTGTCCACAATCCGCAACTGTGACCGCATTATCGTGCTGGATCAGGGCCGGATTGCCGAAGATGGAACTTACGAAAGCCTGCTGCAGCTTAACGGCCTGTTTGCCGGCCTGGTCAGGCGACAGCAGCTGGGTGAGGAAATCTGACCATGGACCACAGCTTATATTTACCGCCAAGACTGAAAAACAAGCTGGAGCGCATCCGCCACAATCCCGTGACAGTCGTTTTTGCGCCGGCAGGCTACGGTAAAACCGCGCTGCTTAGCAAATGGGTTCGGGAAAGCGGCCTGCGGTTCCTGTGGGCTGATGTGGAGGACCAGACCCCGCAAAAGGGCTATGCGCGTTTCTGTCAGGCCCTGGCTCAGGCCGGGGTGCCCCAGGCCGCCCGCTTGAGCGAGCTGGGTTTTCCCGGTCACAGCAGCCACTATGAAATTGCCGACCTGCTCCGGCAGTGCGATTGCGGTCCCTGCCCCCTGCTGCTGCTACTGGATACCTGGCTGGCCCGGGCACTGGACTACGCGCGCCCGGATGACCTGCGCTTACCTTTTCTTTTATGTGACCGCCAATTAGCCAGCTTTGCGCCGGCCGCCCTTTATAACACAATCCGGATCTGGCTGAACCGGCCGCTCTTAACGGCCGCAGCGCAAGAAAGCGGCGTCAGTCACCTGATGGCGCGGGAACGGGAAATCGCCCGGCTGGCAGGGCTGGGCCTGCGCAATAAAGAAATCGCCCTGCAGCTTTTTATCAGCCAGGGTACCGTGCGCAATCATCTTAATGAAGTCTTTCAGAAACTGGCCATTGACCGGCGCAGCCAGTTGAAGGATTTCCTGGACCAGCTCTGAGTCCCGGGGCGGGCTACAGCTTCAGCGGCTCAGCTCAAGCCTGTGAAGCCGCGGCGGCCGGGGCAATCCCTGCTGCCGGGCCCTGCGGCTACTTAAAGATAGCCTTTCCCCGCCGCGGCATGAGCCAAAGGCACCCGGGCCTATGACAAAAGCCGCGCAGCGGGGATCAAAAGCATGACTGGTCAGCATGACTAAAGCGAGCCTCAAATAGGTCATCTGTCAGTTCCGGACCCGGGACCGAGCGGTTAAAGTAAAGCCAGGTAAAGCAAAACAGCTTCACCGTGCTGACAGGCTCGGCCAGGATCCTAGGCCGGTCTGCCAGCCAGAAAGGAGATAAAAATGACAGACAAAACGGCCGAAGAAAAGAAGCAGTTCTCCACCCTGGAAGAGGTGAAGGAAGAAGAAGCCAAGCGCGCCGCCGGCGGCTATTATGTCGGCAGCGACAAGTACACCATGGAAGAATACTCCAAAGCCGGCGTAACCTGGGAGCACAATTTCTGGTCCAAGGATCGCTACTTTATCCGCGGCGTTCAGATTGATCAATCCCTGGCTGAGCGCATTACCCAAAACTCCCAGATGTTTGGCCGGCTGCTGACGGATGACGAGCTGCGCGTCCTGGGCGTCAATCTCTGAAGCCTATAGCGACAAAAGCCTGTTATAGGCAGCGCAGCAGGCTGGCACACCACAGTCTGCCCGGTCTGCTCAAGACAGCTCCTGGCGGTCCGGGGTGAGGCCGGGCCGGCATTTGGGCAGCTCTGACCCGGATCAGGGCTGAGCTACTGCCGGCTTGCGGACCGAAGCTGCTGCAGGTTCTGTGCGGTAAGCCGGCGGCCGGCTTACCGCGTGGCTTTAACCGGCCTGGGCTTGCGGTAAAAGGTTTGATCCAGGGGCAGACGGGTGCGGAACAGGCCATCTTTTTTGTAATACGCGCTTTGCAGAGCCGGAGCAGCCATCACACAAGTGATCTCTCCAATCCCTTTAGCGCCATAAGCCACCTCCGACGGGTTCTTGCCCAATAATTTCACCTCGATCGGTGGCATTTGATTAGCTCGGAAAAGCCCTAATGTACCCAGCTTTACTTGCGGCACCCCGTCTTTTAGCGGAAAGTCTTCTGTCAGCGCGTAGCCCAGGCCCATGGCGACGCCGCCTTCGACCTGACCTGCTGCCGCCAGCGGATTAATGACCTGGCCTAAGTCATGCGCCGCTACGACCTGAACCACCTTGCCCTCCTGATCCAGCACATAAAGCTGAGTGGCGTAGCCATAGGCAATGTGGCTGACCGGATTTGCTTTTGGCGAGCCGATCGGATCACTTTTAAACTCAAACTCACCAATATAAGTCTTGCCTTCCAGGTCCGCCAGGCTCCGGCCGGCTTCCAGGTCTGCCCGGAGCTGCAGACTGGCCTGCCGGGCGGCTTCGCCGGCAAAGACGGTCTGGCGGGAGGCGGTGGTGGTGCCTGAGTCCGGCGTATACCGGGTGTCCGGAGGTTCCACGACGATCAGGTCCGGATGCAGATTGGCCGTCTGGCTGACAATCTGCATCAATACTGTTTGTACGCCCTGACCAATAGCGCCGGCGGAAGAACGTGCATGGACCTTACCCTCCGTTACCGCCAGATTACAGCGCCCGATATCCTGTACCCCCACGCCTACCCCGGAGTTTTTCATCGCGCAGGCTATGCCTACGGTCAGCTGAGTGTCCTGGCTATAGTGCCGGTAAGCATCCCGCACGGCTTCAAGCGTCTCCACCATCGCGGTCCCGGCGTCAGCCAGCTGCCCGTTAGGCAGACTTTCTCCCGGCCGGATCGCATTCAAATAGCGAAACGTCCAGGCATCAATACCGGCTTTTTCTGCCAGCAGATTTAACAGCGACTCCACCACCATACAGGACTGAGTGACGCCAAAGCCGCGGAAAGCGCCGGCCGGCGGATTGTTGGTGTAATAAGCCCGCCCTTCCACATCTATGTCAGTATAGTGGTAAGGTCCGCCAATGTGGGTGCAGGCCCGCTGCAGCACCGGCCCGCCCAGAGACGCGTAAGCGCCGGTATCTGAGAGCAGGCGCGCCTTCAGGCCCCTAATATGGCCTTGTTCGTCACAGCCTATTTTGCAGTAAATCTCCATCGCATGGCGCTTGGGATGATAATTGATACTTTCCTGCCGGCTGAAGGAAACTTTAACCGGCCGCTTAGTCAGATAGGCGCACAGCGCCGCCTGGTGCTGTACGCTCATGTCTTCTTTGCCGCCAAAGCCGCCGCCCACCACGGCGCTGTGAATCCGGACCTTTTCCTGGGGTAAGCCTAAATAGTGACTGATTTCACGGTACTCATCATATATACCCTGGCCGCCGGTGATGACCATAACACCGTCCCCGTCCGGCACCCCCACCGCGGTCTCCGGCTCCATAAAGGCGTGCTCCGTTGGCGGCAGCTGAAACGTGGCCTCAACGGTCCAGCGGGCAGCGGCCAGGGCCGCCTTTGCGTCTCCGCGCTTGACCTCTTCATAGTCAAAAAGGTTATTCTGCGGCACGATACGGCGGCCAAACATGGTATAGCCTTCGCCATGAATGGCGGGCGCGCCGGGGCGCGCCGCTTGTTCCGGGGTGGTCACCGGGGTCAGTGGTTCATAGGTTACCGACACGGCCCGGACGGCTGCTTCGGCTGTCTCCCGGCTTTCGGCCACCACCATGGCCAGCGTATCGCCAATACAGCGGGTTTCCTCCCCCACCGCAATCATGCCGGGCCAGTCCTGCGCCAGGTGCCCGATATAACGCTGGCCGGGGATATCTTCCGCGGTAAAAACCGCCACCACGCCCGGCAGATTGCAGGCGGCCGCGGTGTCAATAGCCAGAATCTTAGCCCGGGCATAACGGCTGAAAACATTTTTGCCAATCAGCATCCCGTCAAAAAAGTAGTCGTCAGCATATTTGGCCTCTCCCAAAGCCTTGGGAATGGCGTCTACCCTTAGGACCTGCTCCCCGATCCGGCCGGTTTGCCAGGTTTCCGGCACCGGCAGGTCCTCTCGCAGCATGCGGGCTGCCAGGAGGATGCCGTCTTCAATCTTTTTGTAGCCGGTACAGCGGCAGATATTGGTGCGGATGGCAGCCTTAACATCTTCAGGCGTCGGGTCCGGCACCCGGTTGATCAGGCTTTTGCCGGCAATAATCATGCCGGGAATGCAAAAACCGCACTGAACCGCGCCACAGGCAGCAAAAGCATAGCTGAAAACCTGGCGTTCGCGCGGGGTGAAGCCTTCGATGGTCTGGACCTTTTTACCTTCCAGTTTTGAAAGCTTTTGTACGCAGGCCCGGACACTCTTGCCGTCCACAAGGACTGAGCAGGTGCCGCAGGCGCCTTCCCGGCAGCCGTCCTTAACTGAGGTTAGGTGCAGCACTTCCCGAAGGTAGTCCATCAGCGCCCGGTCCTGTTCCCAGGGATAATCCTTACCATTGACGTTTACAAAATTCATTCCATTCACCGCCTTCTTGAAATAGTAGTTGCATCACTGCTTCCAGAGCCCCGCCGCCGACCGCCCGGGCTTTGTCTGAGATATTCTGGCAATAGGCCGGATCGTCACGTGGGTCAATGTCCCCGACTTTAAAACCCGGGGTTACCGCCAGCCCGCTGGGCAGCAGGCCGCGCAGCACCCCGCCGATTTCAGCCTTGACCGGCTGAGCATCCACCCAGGCTACCACACTGCCCGGCCGGACATGTTCGCCAATTTGCCGGTCACTGTGAAAGCAACCCGCAGCTGGCGCGCGCAGCACGCGCTCGGTGCTGTAGCCGGCTATCACCCCAGGCTGGCCGGTATCTGCCGCCGCCTGACCTGACCAGATCACGCGGCCCAGTTGGTGGCCGCGGTTAGTTTCAATTACGGCCTGGCAGTCCCGGCCGGCATAAAAACCGGGGCCCAGGGCGATGACAATCGGCGCCAGATCCGGCCGCAGCCCCAGGTTCTTTTTAGCCAGGATGGCGTCAATCACAATATGGGGGCAAAGCTCAGCCAGACTTTCCAGCTCAGGATCGGCTAAAATCGGAATCTGCCGCCGCTGCAGCAGGTCCAGCGCCGCAGCCGGACTCTCCACCCGACAGGCAGTCAGATCTTCCACCCGGGTCTGACCGGTATAAAGGGCCTGGGCCAGGGCTACGGTCCGCCGGATAGCCGTGGGCTGCGGATGCTCCAGGACGACCACCGGAAACCCGGCGTGCCATAGCTTACTGATCACACCGGTAGCGATATCTCCGCCGCCTCTGACCACCGCCAAAGCCTGAGGCCGGGGCCGGCTTACCGCCACGGCTGAGCCGGCCTGCCGCCAGGGCTGCGGCCGGGGCAGCCGCGCCAGGTCAGCCGGCTGGTCCACGTCCTGCCCTGGTGCCGCATCCTGACTTACCTGCACATATGTCACCGCCTCCGGGTGTCGGCGCAGCAACTGCCGGCCGCCCCGGTCGCCCTGAAGCTTTCGCAGCTCAGCTGTCCACTGACTTGAAAACAAGACCGGATTGCCCGGTGTCTGCCCGTACAGCGGCACCACCAGACTGCCCGGGCCGCGGTGGTAGGCCCGGGCCAGCGCCAGCAAGGTTTCAGGCGTTAAGGCCGGCTGATCCCCCACCACATAAATCAGACCGGCGTCAGCCTGGCCCGCCGGGGCGCCGGCATCAAGCGACCGGCTGATACTCTGGCTTTGGCCTGCTTCCGGATGGGAATTATAAATCAGCCGGAGCGCGGCCGCGGCGGCCTGACCTGTCCGGGCAGTCAGCCAGCACTGCCGGGCCAGACTAGCCACGGCGGGATCTGAGTAAACCAGCCGGCATTCCGGCCAGGGCAGGGCCGCTACAGCCGTGAGCGTCCAGGTCAGTAACGGCTTGCCCTGCCAGAGCTCCAGCAGTTTATTGCGGCCATAACGGCGGGCTAAGCCCGCCGCCAGCACCACCGGGATGAGGTGGCGGCATAGCTTAGCGGTCTCAGCCGTATTGATGTCAGCCGGGGCCGGTATGGCCCGCGGCGCCGGTGCGGGGTAAACTGCCCCGATCAGGCAGTCAGCCTTGGTCCAGCGCTCTTTGACCGGGTCCGGCTGGCGCAGCGCCGCCAGCACCAGGCAGTCCGGCGCCGCCGGTCCGGCCATCATCTGTTGTGCCAAATCATGGGCCTGGTCCAGTTGGCTGGGATGATCCAGCTGGTTAATCAGCAAGACTTTCCTGCAGCCAATCGGCACTGACTTAAAACAACCCTGCGGATGACTTAACCAGGCTAATAGCAGCTGATCGTCCACCTTAGCCGCAACGCCGGCAGGATAGTTGCCTAAGGCCCGGAGATACGCCGGTCGGTGAACATGCAAAGCGTCAGCCGGGCTGCCCCAGGCAGACCAGCCCATAACCGCTATGACCATCTGACTGCTGGCCGGTATCTGAGGCTCATGCTCAGCCGGAGCTTTGAGCGGCAGCTGGCGGGAACCATCCGCCTCAACTAAGATAATCTGATATTCCCGCTGACAGGCCAGCTGATCAATTTGCTCCAGGGTAAACCCGGTCAGCTTGCCATCCGGCAACAAGCCCGCCCCCTTCACGGTCACCCCCGGCGCCGGGCTTTCCGCGGCAGCGATATGAGTCGTAGTGGTAATCAGGATTTTTTGCCAGCCGGCCGCAGCTAATTCCTTAGCCAGGCAAAACATAGCAGAGGTTTTGCCGCCGGCGCCGGTCAGGCTGATGACCAGGCTATCCTGACTGAGTTCACCGGCCAGCGGCGGCGGTGCTAATTGCAGTGCGTCCAGTAACTTCATGCTTGCTTTTCCCTACCCGTCTTTGCCCGCATCCACAGCGAAGCCAAAGCTTTCAGTCCTGCCAGTAAAAGCATAGCGGCGCGGCGCCCGCAGTGCCCGCGGCCTCAACGCTGCCGATCACTCTGGCCTGGCTCACCCCCCGCTGATATAAAGCCTGCAGCAGCGGCGGGGCCTGCGCTTCAGCCACCGCCACCAGCAAACCGCCTGAAGTCTGGGGGTCAAAAGGCAGCCAGCGCAGGGCTGGCGGGACCGTAGCTTCAAGCTGACAAAAAGGAGCGTAACGGCGCTGGTTGCTGAAGGCACCGCCCGGCAGGCAGGTATCCCGCAGCAGCGGCACCACCTGGGGCAGCAAGGGGCAGGCCGCCAGATTGATCCGCAGCCTGACCTTAGAACCCGCGGCCATTTCCCAGGCATGCCCCGCCAGACCAAAGCCGGTCACATCCGTCACCGCATGCGGGTCATAGTCCCTCAGCGCCTGCGCGGCGGGCTGGTTCAGCTGCGCCATGGAAGCCAAAGCGGGCTGCAGCATGCCCAGCTCAATCAGATCCGCTTTATAGGCACTGCATAGAACCCCGGTACCCAGCGGTTTGGTCAGAATCAGCAGATCACCGGGCACCGCGCCGCAGTTGCGCCAGATCTGCTCCGGCCGGGCCAGTCCGGTGACGCTCAGGCCATACTTGATCTCCGGGTCTGAAAGTGTGTGGCCGCCGGCAATAGCAATCCCTGCCTCGGCTGCCTTGTCAAGCCCGCCCCGCAGGATGTCAGCATAGACTTGAGCCGGCAGGTCCGGCGAAAAGCAGCAGATATTTAAAGCCAGCAGCGGCTGCCCGCCCATGGCATAGATGTCGCTGAGCGCGTTTGCCGCGGCAATCTGCCCAAAAGTATAAGGATCATCCACCATCGGCGTAAAAAAATCGGCGGTCTGGATCAGACAAAGATCCGCCTGCAGCTGGTAAACCGCCGCATCGTCAAACTGATCATAGCCCACCAGCAGCCTTGGATCTGCCTGCCCTGGCCCGGTTGCGGGCAGCAGGGCCAGCACCTCCGCCAGGCGGTCAGCGCCAAATTTGGCGGCGCAGCCGGCACTGGCCGAGCGGTGGCTCAGTCTGACCGGCCGGGACGGGGAGTCAGGCTTGCTGCTGACCGCAGATCCGGGTAACCCCGTTTCCGGCGGCAAGCAGTCCGCGGGGCCGGCGGCCAGATCAGCCGCAGCTTGTCTGGGGATCCGATTTAGGTTCACCTTGTCTGCCTCCTCTCTTTAAAAATACAGGGTATAGATTCCCTGTACAGCAATCTGTTGTCGTTCCATCATCTCAGTTAGCGAGTTTTCTGCCTCCGGGGCGGCCGCCCAGACCAGCCCGCAGCCGGCGCGGATCTGCTGCGGGAGCGGAATCAGGCGCCCGGGCAGGCCTTCGTGCTGACAGCAGGTCTCCATTTTCAGTGCGGCTGTTGTTTGGCCAAAGGCTATGATCAAATGTACGGTTGGCTGGTACATCAGTCAGACGCCTCCGCTGCCCGGAAAGCCGCCGGCCGGCTGACCAGTCAGATCTGCGGCCAGCTCCCGGACTGCCCGTACCGCCTGTCTGGTTTCTTCCTCAGTATTAAATGAGGACCAGGAAAAGCGCAGCGCGCCCTGAGACGCCGTGCCCAGGGCCCGGTGCAGCCGGGGAGCACAATGGATGCCGGAGCGGATGGCGATGCCGTAACGGTCAGCCAACAGATCTGCCACCAAACCGCTGTCAAAGCCGGCAATATTCATCGCTAGCACCGGCACCCGCGGCCAACAGCTGAAATCGCCATAAAACCGCAGGGCCGGTACCGGACTCAACTGCCGGTAAAACAGCTGCGCCAGGGCGGAAGCCTGACCGAGCAGACGCGCCGGCGTTTGCTCGGTCACATAGCGGGCGCCGGCCGCCAGACCGGCCAGACCCGGCCCGTTTAAGGTGCCGGCCTCCAGTCTGACCGGATAGTCCTGAGGCTGCTGTTCATTAAAGGAGTCTACTCCGCTGCCGCCCACATTCCAGGGTTTTATATCCACCCCTTTCTGGATCGCCAATCCTCCCGTTCCCTGCGGTCCGTACAGGGCTTTATGTCCGGTAAAGCAATAGATATCAGGCCAGCCCTGACCCTCCAGATCCACCGGCAGCAAACCTGCCCCCTGCGCGCCGTCCACAATCAGGCGCAGGCCATGGCGGTGGCAAAAAGCCGCCACTGCCGCCAGATCCATTTGGTCCCCGGTCACATTGCTGGCCTGGGTACAGACTACCGCCCGGGTCTCCGGCCGCAGCAGCCTTTCCCAGGCGCTGGCGTCCAAACGGCCCCGGAGGTCTGCGGGAACAAAATCCAGAGCCACGCCTTGCTCCCGCAAACGGTAGAGCGGACGCAACACTGAGTTATGCTCCCAATCTGTACTGATGACATGAGCACCCGGCTGCAGGCTGCCGTTAAGCGCCAGATTTAAGGCCTCAGTTATATTGGCGCTGAAACAGATGCGGGCGGGGTCTGACACCCCCAGCAGCGCGGCCAGGGTCACACGAGTACGAAAAACGCTGCGGCTGGCCGCCAGGGCGGCCGGATGCGCGCTCCGGCCGCTGCTGCCTTGCCCGGTCAGAGCGGCGGTCATTGCCCGGGCTACGCTGTCCGGCTTTGCCAGCGTGGTTGCCGCATTATCCAGATAAATCACGGTCGCAGCACGGTTCCGGCCGCGGCCATTTTTTCAGTAATCTGATACATATTAACCACCTGACCCACCGCCAGCCGGTCTTGCAGGCCGTAAAAGTTCTGGCAGGTGCCGCAGGTAAAGATTGCCGTGCCCGCCTCCGCCAGCTTGTTAAGATCCTCCAGCACCGGCGAATCGGCCGCGGTCAGATAAGCTCCGCCATTATAGAACAAGAGGCAGTCTGGCCGCCGGGGCAGCTGACTCAGTGCAAAAATAAAGCCCTTCATCAACACGGCTCCCAGTTCATCATTACCCTGGCCCATGGTCCGGCTGCTGATCACCACAACCAAAGGACCGGGGCCGGCTGTTGCTGCCGGCGCTGCGCCGGGCTCCGCCAGGGGACGGTCCGGAGCCGGCAGTTTTGTGACATGCACCGTCACTATATAATGATCCGGGGCCAGGGTCTGACTTTTTGCTTCAGCCTGAAAACCTGCTGCCATTGCCGTCAGATTGTTGACGGCCGTCTGATTGTCCACATGAATGATCACATCTTCCGGCTCCTGCAACCCGCGGATCAGCCTTGACGCCAGTACGACTGGCTTGGGGCAGGCATCACCTCTGCACTCTAATGTCTGTGCCATCCTTTTATCCTCCCTCTCAACCTTATGTCTGTGATTGTATGAATCCCGTCAGTAAAAATCAACTGTTTGGACGGCTAAAAAATATTTTGGTATAGATTTTCGCTTATATAGTGAACAAAAAGGCTGCAGGCTATAGCCTGTAACCAGGCAGCGACCGAAACGCCAATCCGTTTCGGCAGTTGAAGCCAAGGTGGCGCCGCTGATCAGCCGGTTCTCCCTGGGGCAGGCGCCAGGCCGGCATAAGCCGCTGCGGCACTCCGGATCTGCCCCCATAATCGGGCTGCGGCCAGTTAACTAAAGAGGCCGCCATCTATATAAGATGACAGCCTCCCGCGGCGCCGCTGACCTGTCCGGTCTGCGCTCCAGCTACCTGTTTATTCGGTTATGTTTAGTTTATCGGCAGCAACAAGTCCGGCGCCTTCAATAAGCCCTGCGGCCACAAGTGATAACCGTAAGTCCACTCCGTGCCCGTGCTGCGCCAGGATTCCGGCCCCCACCAATGATAGTTATCATGCTCAGTCAGATGCAGCTGGCCAAACGTATTGACCCGGCAGCCCAGGAAACGGATCTCAAGCGTATGCGGCCGGCCATCCAGCGGGCCCAGCTCCTGTTGATAAGGCGAAAAGGCCAGCGGGCCCAGCGTGTGGCCATCCAGGCTCAGCTCCAGCAGTTCCCCCCGATAATAGCTGCATTCAACCGTAGCGTCAGCCGCGGTCAACTCCGGCAGGGTCAGCTGGTAAGTCAGATTGCCGCCATAAAAGGGCAGTCCCTGGGAACAGATATCGCCAAAATAGAGCTGCCGCACCGGCTCGGTCAGACTGGCGCCCGTGCCCTTGATGACGACGCCAAAGTCGCCCAGCAAATAAATCGCTTCCGGGCGCGACGCCGGGCCATAGGGAAGCCGCAGCTCCAGCACATTGTCTCCGGCCGGGACAGGCGGCAGCACCAGCGTCTGAATACAGCGGTCCACGTACCAGCCGGCCGCGGCCGTGGCTGATACCGGCTGGCCGTTGAGCGTCACCCCGGCCTGAGCCAGGCCTTCCAGGGCCAGCTGGCAGCCACTGAGCCTCAGCTGGCTCGCAAACCTGTAACGCAGCCGCAGCGTATGCGAAGCAGGCTGAGGCGGCAGGCTCCAGGGCTTGGCTACCGCGCCGCCGGCCCGCGGCCAGTTTAGTCTGGCCCGCAGGATATTATCCAGCCTGAGGATTTCTTCCCGGGGCTGCCAGGCCTGGTCATCCAGAGCGTATTCAGCCTGATCCAGCAACAGGACATTAGGCTCTTCCAGCCTGACCGGCACGGCCTGACCGGCAGCCAGGGTCAGGCGACGTTTAGCCGGCGCGAACTGAGCGCATTGGGGTTTAGCCACACCCGGCGCCGCTGAAAGCGGCGCATCCTCAGGATCCAGCCGCAGCAACAGACTGTCCTGCTCAAAAAGGGTTTGCTCCAGCATGGTTTGCGTGTCAGTATAAGTGACCGCCAGCGGGTTTATCTTACCCGTGAGCGTGTCATACCAGGTTACGGCATAGCGGCCGTTGAGTCTGATCTGGTAACGCTCGCTTTGCGGGACATCCTCCTGCTCCGGTAGACCTGCCTGAGCCAGGAACAGCCAGCGGGTTCCGTCAGCTTCTGCTCTCAGCTGATACAGCAGCCGGTCCGTCAGGATACCTTGCTGGTCATAAATACTGAGCTCCCGCTCAGGCGCCAGCGCCTGCAGCAGCGCTTCCTTTTGCAGCGGCAGACACTCACAGGCTGCGGCCAGGGCCTGGCCGCGCTGACTGGGTCTGGCATCCTCCAGCTCAGGAATCCTGCCTAAAAAGATCACCCGGCCGCCTGCCTGACGAAAGCGCTCCAGCCGCTCCAGGGTGCTGCTGCGCAGGGTCTGGACCGACGGCACTAAAACAGTTTGATAACGCATCTTGCCCACCGGAAGGCCGGGGACTGAGCCCTGAGCGGCAGCTGCCTGAGGCGTTAGCGCCGCCAGCGGACAAAGCTGGGGCAGCAGAGACTCCGCAATAAAATCAAAGTCCAGTTGCGCCCGCAGCAGCCAGTCGGTGAGATTTTTGAAATTGGCATCCAGCTGCGCGCGGATGCCGGCGCTGCTGCTGTTGTCGCTCCAGTGCAGCCAGTAGCTTTCCACCGGATGAATGACCGCCAGCCGGACGACAGCCTGGCCGCGGGTCATCGCTACATTCACCCGGGCAAAATGGTCCTCCAGATAATGAAAAGTTTTATACCAGGGGGCCTGATAATTGAAGGTGGCCGGGTAATCGCGTTTGGCTTCTCCAGCCATGGAAAGCCAGGACAGATGCGGGACCCGCAGCGTCACGCCTAAGGCTGCCTGCCAGTCGCCCTGCAGCTTGTAGCCCCTGAAATCAAAATTCCAGTTAGTGACGCCATAAAGCTCAGACAAAACACCTGCCCGCCCGTATTGCCGGGAGGCTGACTGCGCCTGTTTGGCGGTGGTAAATTCGCGAAAATCGCAGAGCATATCAATGCCGGGTAACTGAAAGGAGCGGTAGGAGCGCATGGCTTCGCCCAAAGCCGCAGTCTGTGACTCCAGGGTTGGTTCCTCCATCATGTGCCCGGTCAGGCACAGCTGATGAGCTTCACACCAGGCGCCAATCTGGTCGGCAAAGGCCGCGGCGAAGCGCTCAGCCACATGGTCATGATAGTGGTAGCGCGCGCGGGAAATTTCCCCGTCCGGCTTGTCCCACAACAGTTCCGGCAGATGATCCAGGATATCTTCGCCCGCATACGCCTGCCGGTATGTGTCCGGCAGATCCGGCGTCCAGGGTAAGGAGACGTCCCGCTGGTCCTGGGGGTAGCGCAGGGTCTGTTTACGGGTAAACTGGGGTTCATCCGTAAAGACCGACGGAATGGTGCGGCCAAAGTCAGCGCCCACTTGCTCATAATAGCGCTCATGGGTCGCGGCAATAAAAGCCTGGACGGCTTTGGGGTTGAGGGTATCAAGATAGGTCTGGTTATTGTACCAGGTTGACGGCAGGGCGGTCTCTATATAGGCATAAAGCTTAAAGCCGCGGGCGGTTTCATCCGGCTGCTTCAGGCGGCGGAACTGAGCCAGCTGACCGCCGGGTGTCAGCGTTACATCGTAAACCGCCAGGAGCTCACCATTTTCACTGCGGCCGGCGCGGGCTGATGCGTCGGCGGAGGTTTCAGCCGCGCGGTCGCGGTCGGCATAGCAGCGGCGGGTCAGCAGCAGATGGCGGCTGCGGAAGGCAGGGTTTTGGGTGACCAGACCGCCGGCTGCGCCGGAGGGCCAGCGGTCTTCATCGTAAAGATAAGCCAGCAGGCGGTCATTTTTGGCCTCATCCACGCAGTCTCGGATCCGGTCCATAAACTCAGGCGACAGATAAGGGGTGGTCAGGCCGGTGCGCACGTGCATGTGAAAACCGCCAAAGCCCATTTGCTTAAAGATCCGGATCTGGCGTTTCAGTTCTTCTGTTTCAAGTTCAGCGTTCCAGGCCCAAAAAGGCGCGCCGCGTTTAGCTGCGGGTGGGTTTTTAAACTGCGCGGTCAAGGCCTGGTTTAAATGCTCCTGCTCCATAATGATCCTTTCCTGAACAGTCGGCCGCCGGTTACCCAGGCTAAGCCAAATATTTTCAGACTGACGCCGGAGGCCGGACAGTGACCGGAGGCGCAGCTGAGTGACTGTTTGCTAAAATCAGTGTTATCTTATCACTTTACATTTGGCCCTGGCTAAGCTAGGATGCAAGGAACCTAATAAGATCATACCAGCTGAATTTTTTCAGACTGGCGTTCAAGCGATCTGAGGAGGCCACGCGCATGACATCAGAAATCCACCCGCTTTCACCCATCCAGCAGCTGCATATCCAGGCTCCGCCGCAAGGAGCGGAAACCGCTGATATCCGGCTCTCCGCTTACCGGTACGATAATCTGACCAGCATTTACTATCATAAGCACAGCGGTTCCTATGAGCTGACCCTGATTACCCGCGGCTTTGGCCATCATTACTATAATGGATCAATCAGTGAAGTCTATAAGGGCGATGTTTTTTTAATCGATGCCGACGCCGCACACAGCTTTTGTCCGCTGGATGTGCAAAACAGCAGCGGCCTGGAGGTTTTTAACTGCACCTTTCGTCCGGCTGTGTTCAGAAACTTCAGCCAGCGCAATCCGGAGGATCAGGCTTTACTGGCCCAGCTGGAAACGCCGGCCTTTTTAAGTCAGCTGCAGCAGCAAAAGGCTTATCTGGGCAAGCAATTGTCCGCCTATTGTCAGCCGGTCATGCTATCCATGGCTGCGCTTAACCGTCAGTTGCAAGGCGACCGGGCCGCCTGGCGCCAGGCGGCCCGGGCGGCTACAGAGATCAGTCTGATCAGTCTTTTGGGGCAGATAGCCGCGGCTTTTACGTTCAGGCAGGATAAAGAAGCGGCGGGCGAAACCACCTTAAGTCAGGCAGAAAAAATCCGCCGTTATCTCAACCGCCATTATCTGAATGCGAATTTAAGCCTGACAGAGGTCAGCCAGGCTTTGTTTTTAAGTCAGGCGCATTTATGTGAAGTCTTCCGCCGGGAATACGACTGCACGCCCATCCAGTATGTCAACCGGCGCCGGGTCCTGCATGCCTGTGAGCTGCTGCAGCAAAACGGCGGCCAGGGCGCCGGCAGACTGTATGCCAGCTGTGGTTATCACTCGCACAACACGTTTTACATTGAGTTTCGCAAGCATACGGGCTACAGTCTGCGGGATTACTGCCGGGCGGTGCGGCACCAGGATTAGTCTGCCGGTTCCAGCGGGGGCACATTGCCCGGGCCGCGGTCAGCCGTTACCTGCCGTTCAGCCGGACAGGCCCAAAGCACCGCGTTGGAGATAATCCGGCGAATTTCCGGCTGCCAGTAGACGGGGTAGGTTTCATGACCATTTTGCAGGTAAAAAATCTTACCGGCGCCGCGCTGCCAGGTACAGCCGCTGCGGAACACTTCGCCACCCTGAAACCAGGTCAGGAAGACCAGCTCGTCCGGCTGAGGAATGCCGAAGGGTTCACCGTAGGTCTCATCACTGGGAACCACAAAGGTCTCCGGCAGGCCCTGGGCAATCGGATGACCCGGCTGGACTGTCCACAGGCGGGCCCGTTCCCCGGCCTCCCGCCAGCGCAGCAGATGCGTCTCCGTGCCCAGCAGGCGGCGCATCAGTTTTGACGCGTGCCCGGAATGCAGCACAATCAGGCCCATGCCGTGCAGGACCCGCAGCGCGCAGCGCTCCACCACTGCGTCGCTGACTTCCTCATGTTTAGCGTGACCCCACCAGATCAGCACATCTGTATCATCCAGAATCTCCTGGGACAAGGTGCTTTCATGGTCGTCCAGCGTGGCAAAACGGATCTGGCCTACCTGCTGCGCCGGCAAGGCTGCCGCCACGGCGTGATGGATCCCTTGCGGATAAATTGCCCTGACCTCCGGCATCGTCTGTTCATGAAAGTTTTCATTGTATATCGTGACATTGATTTTACGGTTCATAACAAGCACTCTCCTCCTGCTTAATAAAGCCAATCTTACGCAAGTGAACGAGAGATTTCAAACCTTTCCGGCGCCAGGAAACAATTAGTCAGGCTGTCAGAAGGATAGGGTTGTGCTATGCTGACGGCAGGATGAATCAGGCCATGCTTCAGGCCCGGCCAGGCATCACAGGAGGTATCATATGGCACTGCCAGTTTTACTCGCTCCCGCGTCTGCTCAGACTCAGGGAATTGATCCGGACAGTATCCGGCAATGGGTTAAGACCTGCCGTGAGCAGGATATTGAACTGCACAGCTTCATGCTCTTGCGGCACGGCCATACCCTTGCCGCCGCGGCGTTTTGTCCCTACACGCTGGATGATCCCCATATGCTGTATTCGCTGAGCAAAAGCTTCACCGCTACAGCCATCGGCTTTGCCCGGCAGGAAGGCCGTCTCAGTCTCAATGACCGGGTCCTGTCGTTTTTTCCGTCAGTTTTACCTTCCCCCCCCTGCGAACACATGCGGGAGATGCGGATCCGGGATCTGCTCACCATGTCCAGCGGCCACCGGGAAGAGCCGCCGGTCTTTGCGGCGGCCAGAGACTGGGTCTATGCTTTTTTAAGTTCCTATGTGCCGGAAGAACCCGGGCAGCATTTTTTATATAACACAGCGGCCACCTACATGCTGGCGGCCATCCTGCAGACTGTCACCGGTCAAAACCTGGTGGCCTATCTGCGGCCGCGTTTGTTTGAGCCGTTGGGCATGAGTGCTGATATCAGCTGTGAGGTATCACCTGACGGCATTGCCACCGGCGGCTTTGGTTTCCGGATGCGGACGGGCGACATTGCGCGCTTTGGACAGTTTTTACTGCAGCAAGGCTGCTGGGAAGGCCGGCAGCTGCTGTCTGCCTCCTGGATTGAGGAAGCCTGCGGGCGCCGGATAGAAACCGGCCGTGACGGCGACTGGGGCGCCGGCTACGGCTACCAGTTCTGGGGCTGTCAGCCGGAAGGGGTTTTCAGAGGCGACGGCGCTTTCGGGCAATATTGTGTGGTCATGCCGCGGCAGGATATGGTTTTAGCCGTGACGGCCGGCACCAATAACATGGCGGGCATCCTGACAGCCTTTTGGAACACGGTTTTGCCGGCCGCGCAGCCTGCCGCCCTGCCCGCTGTGGCTGAATCTGGCCAGGCCAGCTGGACGGACTGGCTCAGGCAGCTCTCACTGCCGCCGCTGCCGGGCAGCAGCGATCCCGGCAGCAGCGCCGCTCTGGCGCAGCTGGGCGGCCGGGTTTACCGCCTGTCTGATAACCCCTTGGGTGTAGCCAGGCTGGCGTTTGGCGCCCAGGCGCCCTATGCTTTGACCTTTTACTGGCCGGACGGACACCAGGACACGCTTACACCCGGCTGGGGAGACTGGCGGCGGGGACAGTTTCAGCTGCCGGCAGACTGCCGCACCCTGCCCCGGCTCACCGGCGATATCACCGGTCCTTTATTCCATTCTCCCACGGCGCTCCGGGCAAGCCTGGACGGCCATACGCTGCTACTGGATTTCTGCTATGTGCAGACGCCTTTTAGAGACAGCTGGCTGATCCAGTTTGATCAGGCCGGACTGGATATCCACTTCAGCCGCAAGGTTGGCTTTGAACCGCTGGAAGCTCATTTTATGGGGCGGATTTAAGCCTGGGCACAAGCCCTAAGCCTGCGGCCGGGCCCCGGGATGGGCCTTCCCCGGCTTCAACGCCAGCACCGTTTTCAGGACCCGCCGAGCGGTGGCCTGCAGCTCTCCCAGGGTAATGCCTTCCGGCTGACCCAGGCTGTCCAGCAAGGTGTGGCCCAGCTTTTCTTTGGACCAGTCATTGTCGTCCCCCGGCATCACCACATCTACCCCGGCCCGGATCCGGTAGGCATCGTTACGCAAGGCCGGAAACTCCGGGCTGACAGCCGGCTGCATCCACCAGTCGGTAATCAGCAGGCCCTGATACCCCCAGTCCCGCCGTAAAATGGTCTCAGCCAGATCGTAATTATAATGCGAATAGACCCCGTTGATCAGATTATAGCTGGTCATCATAACCAGCGGCCGGCTGTCGCGCACCATCCGTTCAAAGCCCCTCAGGTAAAGCTCCCGCAGGGCGCGCTGACTGATCCTGGAGTCATTGCGGTTGCGGCAGGTTTCCTGGTTATTGGCGGCCAGATGCTTGGGGCAGGCCGAAACCCCCTGCGACTGCAGTCCGCGAACGACCGCCGCCGCGCTGAGTCCCGTCAGCAGAGGGTCTTCGCTAAAATACTCAAAATTGCGGCCGCAAAGTGGGTTGCGGTGAAGGTTCATCCCCGGGGCCAGCAGGATATCAGCACCCAATTGCTGCAGCTCCTGTCCCACCAGCCGGTAAAGCTGCTGGATTTGCTCCGGATCAAAGCTGCTGGCTAAGGCTGTTCCTGAGGGCAGCTGCGCCGTGGTGTGACGCAGCCGAATGCCGGCCGGGCCGTCAGTCGTAATGAGTGGCGGAACGTTTTGGGGTTTCAGACAGGCCAGGGCGCCGGCATTACCCGCCGGGCCGTCCGGCGAATCCATTTTGCCCTGGCCGCGGCTCAACGCCTCCAGCTCCCGGGGTGATAATCCCGCCACAAACGCGGTCAGGCTTTGCGTGCCGTTTTGCACGGCGCTGAAGTCAGATCTGGCGTCTGGCCGGCGGCCGGCGGGGGCTGGCTGAGGCCCTAACGGCTGCGGCAGGCGCTGTAAGATCCGGCCGGCCAGATCAACCGAGGCATCCGGCAGCGGTTCACAGGCCGGCTCCCCCGCAGCGCCGCTGCGAACCAGGCGGTCAAAGCGCCGGTCCGGTTGAAGCACCATAGCGGCTTCGCATTGTTTGACTAACTCAGTCTGGTCAAGCTCAAAACGCAGCACGGTCCGGGCCTGGCGCACGTCCCAGCCAGCCAAAACTTCATAGCTGCCTGCTTCCAGCACCCAGGCATACGGAAAGCCGCTTTTTCCGGAATCATCAAAGGCCGCGCAGTCAGCCAGATCAAAGGTCAGCTGCAGCCGCTCCTGCCCGCCTGCAGCCAGCAGTCCGGTTTTGGCAAAGGCAGCCAGCTCCCGGCTGGGGCGACCCAGCTGACCCTGGGGGGCACGCAGATATACCTGGATGACCCGGCGACCGGGATACGGGCCAGCGTTACGGACCAGGCAGTCCAGTTCTACCTGCCGGCCTTGACGCCTGGCTGCGGATTGCAGGCTGAACTGACTGTATGAAAGGCCAAAGCCAAAGGGAAACAGTACTTTTTGGGGGGCCAGGCTCTCAAAATAGCGGTAGCCGACATAAATATCTTCCACATAGTTGTTGTAGTCCGGGTGGCCAAAGTCAGCTGCTGAAGGCAGGTCACTGTAGTTCAGGGGGACCGTATCAGGCAGGCAGCCGGAAGGATTGACCCGGCCGGTCAGGACATCCGCCAAAGCCCGTCCACTCTCCATCCCGCCTTGCCAGGCATACAGGAGTGCGCCGACGGGCCAGGTTTCAGTTACCAGCCAGGACAAATCAATCAGATTGCCGCAGTCCATAATGACAGCCAGCCGGCTGAAGCTGCGGCTGACTTGCTCCAGCAGCTGGCGCTCCGCCTGAGTCAGATAGTAGCTCCCCGCTTCCAGCACATTATCTCTATCTTCGCCGGCTGCCCGGCCAATCACCAGCACGGCGGTGCGACAACGACTGGCGGCGGCCGTAATCTCGGTTTCCGCCAGCGGCATTTCAGGCAGACTCATGGGCCAGTCGCCCCAGCTGCCTTCATCCGGTTGATTTTGCGGCTGCGCCAGCCAGGTTTCATACCGTGCGGTCAACAGTGGGTCCAGCGGTACACCTTGCTCCCGCAGGCCCTGAATCAGGTTGGTTTTATAAGGGGCGCGCACATCGCCGCCACTGCCATAGCCCACCGTAAAGTAATGCCAGGCGCAGCGGCCAAATACCGCCACCGGTTCCTGAGGCGGCAGCGGGAGCACCTGCTCATTTTTAAGCAGGACCAGTCCGTCTGCTGCCAGAGCGCGGCAAGCCTGCGCCAGTTGCGGTACCGCCAAGGGTTCCTGGCCCAAGCCGCGGCTGAGCTGCTGGGCCAGCTCCGCCGCAGGGGTTGCCGGTAGCTGTGGTGATTCTGACTGTGACATAGGTTTCTCCTTCATCCTGAGAGCTCCCGCCCCGCTGCGGCAGCCGCGGCTGGCACAGCGGGGCAGGGCTTATTCAGGCATAGCATAAAGCAGGCTGTCGCTTCGGGCAAGATCCCGTGCGCCGGCAGTCTGCCCGAAATGATAGCGGCTATCCGCGTGCTGGTCGCGGTTACCGGCTTCCTGCATCTGGCCTTCAGGCCAGATCTGTGCGTGCGCTGACATCAGGTCTGTTCGATGGAGATGATACCGACTTCATAAGGCAGTAAGGTCAGCTGCCAGCGTTGCTGCTGACTAAGTTTGAGACTGTCCGGTCTGATTAGTCCAGCCAAATCAGTCCACCGGACAGAGCCAAAGGATGAATCATGCTGCAATTCGACCTGATTGATTTTGCCCGTGCTCTCAGCTAAGCATATTTGAATTGCTGTCTCCTGCCGTTTTACAAAAACCAGTTCAGCGCTGCCGCAGTTTAAGTCCAGCCATTGTCCTGAAACGGCTTTGCTCCCGCTATGCACTGAACCGGATTGGCAAAATAAAGGATGATTTAACTGCCACGCCAGTTGTCTGGCTTGAGCCGGCTGAGCAGATGTCAGCGCCACCCAAAGCCTGGCGGTCTGCTCACCATATTCCGGATATGGATCAGGAGAGGTAGAAGCGTGTAAGAGGCTGACAGATAAGCCTTCCTCGCGTGATCTCCAGCCATACTCACTGTCAGATGCCAGGATCACCCCCCGCTGCTGGTAAAAGTATCCCATAAAGGACTGGCAGGCACTATCCTGATTTTTAACCCGGACCGGCTGCAGGCCGCCTGGTATATCCTGCCAGCAGGCATCTGCCGGTTGCAGCGGCAGGTCATACAACAGTAACGGGACCTGATCTGAGCTGGCCTCCTCCCGCCAGTTGATCTCAAGTCTGAATTCCAGAGCAGGGCTGTCATGTTCCAGACTGATCTGGCAGCAAATCGTGGAACGATTCAGTTTATAGGCAAAGCTAACCGCTTGTCTGAGTGGCCCGGTTTCAGTAACCCGGGCTAAAGTCAGCTGGCTGACTGGCTGGCTGGAGATCCAGCGTCCGATATGCCAGCCGCTGGACCCGGCCGCCTCCTCCTGAATCAGCTTAAGGCTGCCATACTGGCCCGGACGCAGGCATTCACAGTCCTGCGTCTTGTCCGTCAATGAGATTAAAGCACCGTTATCAGACGCAAAAACGGCTTTGATGCGGTCATTCTCCAGGACAAACGGCCGATCGTTAACCGCTTCAGTTCGCGCGTGGTCATTCAAAAAGTGCGGGTAAAAAGTCAGCGGCTCTTCTCTGGCTACAATAGTTGTATAGGCAAAGGCTTTAATTGACACAGCTACGATAAAGCTGAAATAAAGGTGATCCCAGTACTTAACCGGCTCAGTTCCCAGACATTGGGCGGCTAATTCAGCACCGTTTTCATCATAAAACTTTACCCTGCGAATATCGCCTGGATAGTCCCAGAGCTGCAGTTCGCATAAGCTGTTACGCGCCTGCGGCAGGGTGTTGTAAAGATGAAAAATTCTGGTTTTTCCGCTGCCGCGCTCTGACTGCGGGTATCCGCTTAAGTCAGAAAAGCCAAAGCCTGGGCCCGCGCCCTCCGCCAGGGATCTCCGGTCATCGTTTGCCTCCCAGCCCAAACTTTCAAGCCAGCCGACTGTATCGAGCTGCCGTCCAGCCTGATCCAGCAGCTGGGACAGTCTGGCTGTGGTTCTGGCTCTGGCCTCAGACAAAATACCCATAGCGTACTCCCGGCTGTCCCGGGTGCAAGAACCAGTAAGGATATCATGAAAATGCGTAAATAAAACTGCCTGCCAGGCCTTTTCAAACTGCTCCTCATTGGCTGACGCAGCTGGTGCGGCTTGAGAGGCTGAAAATTGAGCATCCAGCAGCTGCGTATCCCACAGCAAACGTTCCATGCTGCGGTTAGCTGCTTTTAACCTGCTCTGAGAGGTATAGCAACCAGAGTGGGTAGGATTCATCTCCCGCTCAATCACCGGCAACTCTAGCTGAGCCGCTTGGGCTATCTTAAAAAAGTCGTGCAAGGTTCCCAGACGGATGCGGGGGAACAAAGGCCAGCTTTGCATGTCCAGGGCGGCTTCGATATCGCGACGGGTTGGTCCGCCACCATGATCTCCTACGCCATACATAGCTAAGCCTGTTTTTAAACCGCCACAGCTTTTAGTCAGCAAGGGCAGCCCAATGGCCGCCCGGGGCGTGACCGCGGCGTTATACCAGTAAGGCTCCCGGTAGGCCAGGACTTCGCTGGCGCCGTTTCTGAACCGGTATAAAGTTATGGGCTCATCCAGTCCCCGGCAGTGATAGTAATAGCGAATACCGCTGAACCGGTCAATAGCCGGCACTCTGAGACTGTGCCCAAAGCTGTCCGGCGCAAAATCCAGATCCAGGCTGTCAGCCGGGATATCCCAGTGTTCCAGCAGATAGCGGCGGGCATAGTAGAATTGATTTATCAGCGATGCGGCCCGTGGCATGTTTTTATCATTCTCCACCCAGGATGAGGCTGTAACCTCCCAGCGACCCTCTTTGATTCTAGCCTGCATCTCGGCTTTCATTTCCGGGGCGTAGGCCTCTACCGCCTGATACAAACAGGCTTGTGACTGGGAAAAGCAAAACTGCGGATAATCCTGCATCAGCTTAAGCATAGTTTTAAAGGTCGCCAGACTGGCTGCCACCGTCTCGTGCCAGCTCCACATCCAATTCATATCAATATGAGCGTGAGCGGCAAAAATCAGCTGATACTGCCGAGCCTGAGGCTGCAAGGGCATAAGCTTTGCTTCTGCGGCCAGACAATCCTGGTTAAGCAGGCTGCCCTGCCGCTCCATGGTATTTAGAAGGTCCAGCAGGCAGTTTTGCAGTAATGGGGTAAACGTCAGCTTTTCTGCGTCGTTCATCCTGATCAGGAATTCCAGCTCAGCCAATAATCTGCTTTGCATGGGGGGCAGACCCTGGATATGCCGCACTTCTTCAAACGGCGTGCCAAAAGTATCTTCATAGGCCAGGCGCTCGCGATTACCCGGCAGGCTTTGTTTCAACTGACTGAAAAGGCCATATGGATTCATGGTGCATCCTCCGTAAAAGCAATGACCGGAAAATGCAGATTCCCGCATTTCTCCGGTCATACCAGGCTTATTTCTGGACTTAAGGTCCAATCAATTTATGACATCATCTCTGGTCTTGGCTACTTCGTTAGCATAATCCAGGTACTCCTGGAAAAGGCCGTTTTCCTGCGTGGTTAAGTAGGTCTGATAATCTTCCAGGATAGAGCGGGCTTCCTCTTCAGTGTCAGCGAAGAACGCACGCTGGGTATAATCATTTTTGGTTGTGTCGTCAAAAGCATAAGTTTTCAATGTATCGTAATCTTCAAAGCTCTGGGCCAGCTTATCGAGTGGGTAGCCTGCCAGTTGTTCTACCGGTCGGGCTTCTTTGTAGGCTTCTAGTTCTTCAACTGCGGCGTCTGCGTCACCGGCGTTACTTTCACCCCACCAGGTTTTTCTTTTGTCAGCCTGCAGCGTCCGACCCAGAATATAGCCAATGCCCTTTTCACGCAGCTCGTCATCTACAGTGGAGTCTCCATTAGCCTTCCGTTCCAGATATGACTGTATAAGCCGAGGCTGGCCGTCCTCGTTCAGCTCATAAGTTTCGCCCTCAATTCCATACTGGCACAGACGGGCACCCTCTTCAGAATTAACATAGTTAATATAGGTCAAAGATGCATCAAGATTAGAACAAGAAGTTGGGAAAATAATGGCTGGAGAACCATTGCGGCCTTTGAGTTCTACCTGAACGGCAGATTCGCCATCGGCGTAGCTCAGCGGGCCAACCGGCACATAACGCATTTCCGGATTGCTGTTATAAAGGCCGGTCAGCTTGGTCGCATTAATAACGGTGCTGTACTGAGCCGCGGCAAACAATGCGGTACCATTGCCGACTTTCTGATTAGCCAGGTCGTCCGTCTGTTTAAAGCATTCCTTATCCAGAATACCTTCATTGACCAGCTTCCAAATGAACAGATTGCTGTCAATCCAGTTATCCGTCAGGGTGCTGTAAGTATAGGTGCCGTCATCCTGCATGACAAAGCTGGTGGCTTGCTTGCTGTTAAAGTTCATGGCGTACTGGCCGTAATCCCAGCCCTCATGGAAGGTGGTAGCGGTAATGATGTCATTGCCGTTGACGTCTGTAAAGCCATAATCACGTGCTTTGGTCATAAAATCCAGGAGCTGTTCGCTGGTTTTGATCGTGGTGGGATCAACCCCCAGGGTTTCTGCGACATCGCCGCGAACAAAGACGCCATATGCCCAGTTGCTGATATCTGCCACATCACCCGGGGTTTCTTGAGGTAAAATATAGCGGGCGCCGTTAAAGGTCGGGTCATCCAGATCGTTTTCCAGGAAGGCCTGCGAGACAATACCAACATCATAGGCATTAGCCAGATTTTCATATTTGGGCAATTCATCCTTAATATCCAGTAACTGCCCTTCGCGCGCAGCCTTCTTGATAACGGCAGTCTCCCCGCCATCGCCTCCCCAGTACGGCGCATTGATGATATCCGGCATGTCACCGGAAGCAAAAACCAGATTGAGCTTTTCCGTCTCGCTCATCATGATGCCTTCAAATTCAATCGTTACGCCGGTTTTTTCCCGAATAGCCGCAGCTACTTCATTGTTATACTGGTCTGAAGCGGTCTTAAAGCCGCCATTCCAGCATATCAACATTTTCAGGGTGACATCATCAAACGTTTGCGTGCCCGTCGTGGTACTGTCCCCGGTGGTCGCGGCAGCGTTGCTGCCGTCTGCGGTGGTGGCAGCGTTGCTGTCGCCGGCCGCCGACGTTGTGGCGCTGCCCCCTGAAGAGCAGCCAGCCAGCATCAGGGTGGCAGCCAGGCTCAGTGCCAGGGCACGGCCGGTCCATTTCAGTTTTTTCATCCTTCATTCCTCCTTTTTTTATGCTCATCAGCCTTTGATTGATCCGATCATGACGCCCTTGACGTAGTATTTTTGCAGGAAGGGGTAAACTACGACAATCGGCATGGTCAGAATCATGACAAAAGCCATTTGCAGCGATTGGGATGTGTAGCTTTGCAGCGCGCCGGTAGAGGCCGTCTCCTGACCAGTTTTAATGGTGGAGCTGGCTTCATTAAGCAGCTTTTGCAGCAGCGTGGCGGCAGGATACAGGTCAACCCGGCTCTGGTAATAAGCTCCGGTAAACCAGTCATTCCAGTGGCCTACCCCGATAAACAAAGCTACCGTCGCCAGAATGGCGGTAGAAAGCGGTACATATAACTGAAAGAGAATGCGCGGCTCACTGGCACCATCCAGTTGGGCCGACTCCCTTATTTCCAGCGGCACGGCGGCAAAGCTGGTGCGCATAATCAGAAAATTAAAGAAGTTATAGATACTGGGGATAACATAGAGCCAAAAACTTTTATTTAATCCCAGGTCACGCAACAGAATATAGTAGGGCACCATGCCCCCGCCAAAGATGGTTGTGAAGTAAAAGAAAAAGGAAAAGAAAGCCCGCCCCGGCAGGGTCTTGATACACAGGGCGTAGGCCATCAGCGCGGTAAAAAACAGACCCAGGATAACGCCCAGTACCGTCCGGCCGACGGAAATGGTCAGTGACTTAAAGATCTGGCTGTTTTGGAAGGCCAGACTGTAGTTTTCAAGCGTAAAGGCGCGCGGCAGCAGGTAAACCCCGCCGCGGGCAAAGTCCCGTCCGGTATTTAGTGACGCAATAAAAACATACCAGAAGGGATAAAAGGTCACAAAAGCAAATAAGGTCATGAATATGTAGTTAAGGACAACAAAAATTTTACGTGAACGAGTCTGATGAATAATCATATGGCCTCCCTTAAAATATACTGACTTCCATGGTCCGCTTGCAGACTTCATTAGCCAGCGTCATCAGGCCCAGGGAAAGGACAGATTTAAATAATCCAATAGCAGTCGCATATTCAAAGCGCCCCTGGCTAAGACCGGTTTTCAAAACAAACGTATCCAAAATGTCGGAAATCAGCTGATTATCCGGTTGTTGCAGCAGCAGAATCTGATCAAAGCCCGCATTCAGCAACCCGCCCACCGCATTGATGAACATAATCCCAATCGTTCCCTTAATACACGGCAGGGTCACATAAAAGGTGCTTTTAAGTCTGCCGGCGCCGTCAATGGCGGCGGCTTCATAAAGCTCCGGGCTGACTGACGTCAGCGCGGAGAGATAAATAATGGTCCCCCAGCCGGCGTTCTTCCAAATATCTGACAAAATCACCATGGGATAAAAATATTCCCGGCTGCCCATAAAAAAAATCGAGTCCAGACCGGCGTTTTTGCGCAAGTCGTTAATCACGCCGCCATAGGGCGAAAAGATGACATTCATCAGGGATACGACGACCACCCAGGACACAAAATTGGGCAGGTAGCTAAATGTCTGCACCACTCGCTTAAACCGGACCGCCTGCACCTCATTCAGCAGCAGAGCCAGCAATATCGGAGCCGGAAAACTAAACAGCAGTTTCAGACCGCTGATGACCAGCGTGTTTTTAATGACCCGCCAGAAGTCCGGCGAATAGATGAAGGTCCGGAAATGCTTCAGGCCTGCCCACGGGCTATTGAGGATACCCAGTTTATAACTATAGTTTTTAAAAGCCAGGGTAGCGCCATACATGGGATAATAGCAAAACACCAGCAGCCAGATGACGCAGGGTAAAATGAACAGATACAGCCACCGGTGCTGCCAGATCCTTTTTCTCAAATCAGCGCGTTTTTTGCCAGCAGGCGTGCCAGCCGCCTGAGCTATCAGGGCAGTTCCCAACATGTTTGTCACCTTTTCTTAGTAAGATAATCTTGATTAACCCCTGCTCCGCGGCAGGTTTATGTATATAAAATACAGTTTTATTCTTAGCTCATCTATGAACTATCCGCTGTATTTGCTGCACTATTTTTAGCAATTTAGTCTGATTTTCGTTGCAGCTGTATGGTTACACTGCAGTCGCGGCAATCCGCCTGATAGCTAAAGTAAACGGTCCGGCTGGCCGCATCCCAATGGAATGCCAGTCCTTCCACATGACCGTTACTTTCACGGGTCATGGCCATCGGCTTCCGAGGCAGTCTGAACCGGCTTACCACGGTCAGGTCAAGCGCCGAAGCCAGCTGCAGTCTGACCCGCTGCGGCCGGACATCCATACTCAGCACTCTGGCGCCGGATAAAATCAAAGCTAACGCCTGATCTTTAATCTGCTCCAGGTCATATAACAGGCCCAGCTGACCGGGGGTAAGCCTGTAATCCGTGATAATGTCCAGGCCATCGCTTAACAAATCGCAGTACTGTCCCCGCCAGGCCAGCTCCGGCGCAGCTGGGCTTTCCGTCAAACCTGCGGCAATGATATAGGGTCCGCGCCGTATAGCCAGCTGACCCGCAGGTTCCCAGTCAGGCTCAGTCAGTTTTATGGCCTGGTTAACGCTATCCAGATAGGCCCTGAGTCTGTCGCCCCGCCAGGTCAGGCAGGCCGGCAGACAGCACAGTAAATAGAAATAGCCCTGGCCCAGGGCATACTTACCGGCCGGACAAGCTCCGGGCAGTCCCATAGCCTCTTTCAGCGTCTGGGCCGCCGTCTGCCCGGCAGGCCAGCAACCGCGGATCTGCTGATAGGGATCCTTGTCATCACCTACATATATCAGGTGGCCGCCCTGCCGGACCCATGCCGCCAGGGTCTGCTGAATAGCTAAATCTTCCGGCTTGAAAAATTCATAGCTCAGGACCAGAACCTTATACGCCGAAATCATATCCGGATGGCGGCGGAGCTGGTCAAAAACCAGCGGCCGGACCCAGATACCCTGCTTTAGCAAGGGCAGGGCTAAGCCGTAAAAATCCGGAAAGGCTGTGCTTTGCCGGTAAGCCAGCAAGCTGGCCGGGTCTTGTTCCAGCCGGGCCAGGTCTTGGCGGGTCAGTTCATAAGGCAACGTGTGCTGCAGCTCATTATTGAGGTTATAGGCCTTCCCATCATTCAAACCGCGCTGATACATGGCGCTGTTGCCGATCAGGATCCCGACTTCAGCCGCAGCTTTGCCACCATAGGACCAGTCACTGTAGCGCATATCGCGCAGCAACTGAAACAGCTGACTGAGTTTACTGCGGTAAGCCTCCGGAATCGGTTGAGCCGAAGGCGCCGGAAAACTGCTCTCATCTTTTTGCGCAATATTGGGCTGAATCCGGGGATAGACCCCCTCAACCACCCGATGCGGCCAGGGACAAATCTCGTAGCGCCAGACCTCCGGCTGTAATAAAGAAGCAATCAGGGTTTGCTGATATTGCGCTCTGAAATTATCCCAGTCATAACCGGGATTATCTTCAATCGGATCGTGCAGAAACCAGAGCCGCTTGCCACTTGAAGCGGCAAAGCTTTGCATCAGACTGTACTCAAGGAAGGCCGTGTCAAACGTACGCTCCGCCAAAACCCCGGCATACACATTGGCCGTCCGGCTGGTCCCGGTCCAGATCTGCGCGATCAAGCCATCTACTGTCTCAATATCCAGTAAATTAACTTCCGGGCTGACGATTTTCCACTGCGTATAATTCAGCAGGCTGTGCGTCGGCACATAAAACTTCAAGTCCGGCTGCCCGATGGTCCTGGCATAGGTTTTCAGTCTGACGGAAAGCAGGCGAATAGCCCGGGTATAAAGATAAGCTTTGAGCGCGCCACAGCGGTAGGCTGCATCCGGCGAGCGGTCAGGTCTGCAATATGGTTCCTGATAGTACGCTTCGTATTCTTTTTTAAAAGCCGGCGAATAACCGCCCCGGTCCCAAAACTCCGGTTCTTCCACATGAATTGCCAGAATTCCCTGATCGACGGCCCGTTCCAGATTTTGGCCCAGGTAGTCAATAAATGACAGGGTCGGCACCATATAGGGCACCCGGGGATTATGAAGGATCAGCTGTCCCTCCCGGTCCGTCTGGGCCTCATCCCAATGCGGGCGGCCGTCCCAGCGGCCATCCAGATAATCCTGATACTGCCCCCACGAAATCCCGGTCATAAGGTGCACCCGGTAACCGGCGGCCTTATATTGCCGCAGGCGCTGCGGCATGTCCGGATCGGTCCCGTAAACCATGACAAAGTCACAACGAAAGTCTATATTGCCGGCCCAGGGAGCGCCTTCCTGATACCCGGTGCGTTCATCAATTTGAGCTGTGATGCCAAACATAACTGTCTCCTTTTAAAGCCCGTCAAAGCTACGCCCTGCCTGTTTACAGCATAGGTAATGGCGCCGGCTGAAGCTATAAAGCATTTTATGAAAGCTGCTGCATTATCTTTAGACAGCCTGACCTTCATTAACCCTGCTGCCGGGTGCAGGCATCATCTGTCCGGCCGGTTGTTCCGGCTTTTGACGGCGGGCGGCGCGATACTCATTGGGCGTCTGCTGATAGAAGTCCTTAAACTGCCGCATAAAGTAGCTGACGTGATTGAAACCGCAAAAGCCGGAAATCCTGGTAACCGGCAGCTCGGTATCCGTCAGCAACCGGCCGGCGTAGGCCATGCGGCGGGCAATAATATACTTTGAGATATTAATGTCATAGCGTTTTTTGAACATCGCGGATAAATACGCCGGAGAGACGCAAAAGCGCTGCGCCAGTTCACTGGTGCTCATGTCAGGGCTGTTAAAATCCCGGTCCAGGGTCTGCTTAACCTGACTGAGGATAAAGTGAATGTCCTGCCGTTCAGGGATCCAGTGCTGAAAAATTGTATCAATGAGTTTACTTAAGCCTTGTTGCAGCTCCGCCAGGTCGCCACAGTCATTGAGCACACTGCCGTTGACATGTTCACAACCCAGCAGCGGCAAAATGGTCAGACCGTTTTTATAGCAAACGGTAATCAGCTCCCGCACGATATCTGTATAGGCTTCTCTTAAACCCAGGACCGGCTGTTGACGGTAGCGCTGCAGCAGCGTGCTGAGGCAGTGCTGGGTCTGAGGCAGATTCATTTCTGCCAGGCTATCCCGGAAGACCTGCCGGTCCTGAACAAAAGCCGGCCGGCTCAGGTCGGCAGCATAGGCTGAAAAGAACAGGATGGGCGGCAGATTTTCCCGGCTATACGCATAACGCAGATCCAGGGCCTGCACCGCTTCTAAAAAGATGCCGGAGCTAAGCCTGGGATGCAGAGCGCTGGAGCTGATGATGATACCGGCGGGCGCGCACTGCGCCATGGCCTGGCGCAGGCGGATTAAGTTTTGGGTCAGATGCTGCCGCGCCTGCTCCTGGTCGCTGGTGTCATCCCAGAGCAGCACCAGCACCGTGTTGCGGCTGTCCTGACTGTTGACGGCAATACATTGCTCCGCGCAGATCTCCGTCATCAGATTGCGGATGGAAAAACGCAGCAGATTCAGCTCCTGCCTAAAGGCCGGCGGAAGCTGTTCCTTATCCGCCCAGATGATGCTCATCTGAAAATAACTGGCCGATTCAGGAATATGTTTTTGAATTTCAGTTAACTCTGCCAGCTGATTGCCGCGGACAAAAGCAGTCATATCTTCCTGCAGCCGTTTTTCGGCCAATCTTGAAGTCAGCTCATACTTATCCGCGGACAAATCCTCTACCATTTCCTGACGGTTTCTGGCCGCCTGCATTTTTTGCAGCATATGAATCAACGCCTCTGACTTGACCGGCTTGAGCACATAATCTACGGCCTGCAGGCGGCAGGCCCGCTGCGCATAGTCAAAATTGGCGTAGCCGCTAATAACGCCGCTGATCAGCCGCGGCTGCAAGGCGCGGGCTTTTTCAATCAAGGTCAGGCCGTCCATGTCTTCCAGTTTGATGTCCGTGATTAAAAAGTCCGAGCGGTTAGTCGCAATAATATCCAGCGCTTCTTCGCCGGAAGCCGCCTCCATGATCCAGGTAAAATTGATCCCGCTGGAACTAAGCTGGAATAAAACGTTTTCACGGGCCAGATCTTCATCATCCACAATTAAGATTCGGTTTGCTGCCATGGGTATTGCTCCTTTTGCCGCGAGGCTGGATCCTGCCGGATCACAATCAGCACGCCGGTGCCGCGCCCGCTGTGGCTGTAAATTTTCAGACCGCCTGCCGGTCCGTAGGTAAGTCTTAAACGCCGGTGCACATTGAGCAGGCCAACACATTTATCCAGCATGCCGGTGTTATCCTCCGGGGCGGTATCGGTGGCAGCCATTAGCCGCCGCAGTTGCCCCAGCCGCTCTGCAGTCATACCCTTGCCGTTATCTCTGATCCAGATTTTCAGGCAAGCACCCACCAGGCTGGCTTTGATACGGATGCAAAAGGGGGCAAGACGGTTGTGCTGCCCGCCAAGCCCATGCTTGAAGCAGTTTTCGACCAGTGGCTGCAGGATCAGTTTGGGGACGGTCTGCTTTAAGACCAGCTCATCCAGCGCGATGTTGCAGACCAGGCGATTGTGATAGCGCACTTCCTGAATATAGAGATAGGCTTTGACCACCTCGACCTCCTCGGCTACTGAGACCAGCCGCGGTCCGGAGTCCGCCAGGTAGCGAAACAGATCACTTAAGGCCAGAATCATGCGGTCGGTGCTGTCCGCCCGCTCCAGCTTGGCCATTCCCGAAATCGTATTCAGCGTATTGTAGAGATAATGCGGATTGATGTAGGCGCTTAAGGCCTCGTATTCCGCATAAGCGGCCTGCAGCCTGATCTTGTATTCTTCGCGGATGAGATTGACAATGCGGTTTTGCATCATCACGGTGTGGCGGGCAATCAACTGGATTTCTTCTCCGGCGCCGGCTTCAGGCAGCGGCTGTTCGCTTTGATTTTCAGAAAACCGGTCCAGGGATGTGATCAGCGAGTCCACGCGTTTGCGGTAAATCAACAGCTCATATAATAAGCCGGCCATCAGGAAAGCGGCGATTAAGAGGGTGATAACAATAAACTGATTCACATTGCCCAGTAACCAGCCGACAGTCAGGTGCGGTACAAGGAGGACAATGATCAGGCCGCTGTCAGACTGGCTGTCCGCCACGGCAAAGCCTTGTTGCGCGGGATAGACCTTTTTATCCGGCTGCTGCCGGTAAGCTGTCAAAGCCTGCCGGGCCGCGTCCAGGCTGCCGCTCTGGCTTTGGTACACGCAGGTTCCGTCCTGGGTAAACAGGGATATGTCCGTGGTCGCATCCGGAAAGCGAAGCGATTTTTCCGGCAGCAGGCTTGCGACCTCTGCCTCAAAAACCGAGTAGCAGGCCTCAGACGGTAAACTGTCCGAGGTATTAAAGCTATTGATGGAATTTACCATGACCAGCTTGTAATTTTGCGTGATGGGACTGTAATAATAAGCCAGGTTAGCGCCGGTTTGCAGGCTGGTCTGATAGGCGGCGTACCAGGAGGCCCGGGATAACTGATTGAGGGGGAAAAAATAGCGGCCGTCGCCCGGCAAATACGCATAAAAATACTGCTTGATATCACTGTTACCCTGGGTAACGGCGTAGGTGGTGGAGTTAATCATCCGGCCCAGCTCAGTACTCAACTGCGACATTTCAATCAGAGAAACATCTTCATTAAAAAGCTGGCTGCGGATGGTTGTGTTCATTTCCGTCACAGCCATCGCGGTTTTATAGTCGGACAGCCGTTTACTGACCGCCTGAGAATAGTACTGAAATTCGCTCTTATATAGGTAATCGTTGTATTCTGAATTGGTTTCATCAAACAGATAAAAAAAAGCAACAGCAAAAAGGAGCACCAGCAGCGCCACTAAAGTCAGGATTCTTTTCAGATTTCCCCGGCCGGCCAGCCAGTTATGGCCCAGCCGCCGCAGCAGCAGTTTAAGCACCCGCGCGTTTCCTCCTTTGCTCTGGAGACCTGGCTTCATGCCTGTTCTGTTTATAACAGGTTACAGGTCATATCCGTAACACTTTGTCAATTCGTCTTTGTCCGGCCGCAGTCTGTGGTTTATAATAGTATTTTTAAGTTGACCACTTGCCTTTTTAACGATCATAAGTATAATTATCTGCACAGAACTTAACTCATTATCAAGCTTTCAGCAGCAAATTAATAGAACAGATCTGCTATTCTTATACGGTGAAAGGCTCAGCAAGATGAAACGGGTTCCCATGTATCAAGTCATAGCCCGGCAGCTAATCCAGGAACTTAAGCAGGGCCGCTATCAGCCCGGCATGCAGCTGCCCTCAGAGCAGGATATCTGTCTGCAATTCGCGGTCAGCCGCATCACGGCCCGCCACGCACTGGATATGCTGGAAAGCCAGGGCCTGATCAAAAAAGTTAAGGGTAAAGGCAGCCTGGTCTGCAGTCCGGTACAGCCGGATAGCGCGGCGCTCCCGGCACCGGGGCCGCCGGCGGACCAGATTAAAGCCAGGCCCCCACGGCTGATCGGCGTCATCGTGCCGGACTACAGCGAATATTTTGGGCTGGAGACCATTCATGCCATTGAAGACAGTTGTCAAAAGCAGGGCTTTTATTGCGTCATTCAGCGCTCTCACGGCAGCATGGCGGCGGAAGAAACAGCAATCAGCAGTTTGAAGGCGCTGGGCGTGGCCGGCTTCATCATCATGCCGGTAAACGGTGAATACTATAATCCAAAGCTCATTCATCTCTTTTTAGATCACTTCCCGGTGGTCATCATTGACCGCCAGATCCGGGGATTCAACGCGCCTTATATTGGGACGGATAATGTTGCCGCCACTAAACAATTGATGGATCATCTCTTCGTTCTGGGCCACCGTAAAATTGCGCTGGTCGCACCGCCTACGGCGCACACCAGTTCACTGGAGGAGCGGCAGCAGGCTTATCAGGATGCCTTTTGGGACCATCAGCTGATGACCAGGCCCAGCTGGTTTTTTACCGAAATGTGCTCGCCGCTGCCCAATTTGAGTTTTCAGGACTACGTTAAGTCAGACCTGAGTCACTTAAAAGAGTTTTTACTGCAGCATCCTGAAATCACCGCCGTCTTTGCGTCTGAGCATCTGGTAGCGCAACTGGTGCTGCAGGCAGCTGCTGCGGCAGGGCTGCGGGTGCCGCAGGACTTATCCGTAGCCTTTTTTGATGCCCCGGATGTGCTGGCCAGGAGCGGCAATTATACCTATATCAGACAAGATCAGCAGGCCATTGGGGCTGAGGCAGTGCGGCAGTTGCTGCTGTGCATCAACCGCAGTCGGCCGCCGGAAGCCAGCTCCGCTTTACTTATCCCCGGCCAGCTGATGATAGGCCGCAGTACGGCGGCGCCCCGGCGGCCGGCCCCCGCCGGCGGAGCCGGCTAAGCTTAAACTTACCCGTAAAAAATAATGCACGCTGAGAAAGGGACTTTTATGACTGAAAAAACAACCGTGTTTGACCCCGCACAGCTGACCCCGCTGCCTGAAGAATGGGCTGCAGCACTGGACCAGGCTATCCGGCCGGTGAAACAAAAGCTTGTCGCCATGGGTAAGTCCGGACTGGCCGCCATGTTTGACACTTGTTACCGCAGCACCCTGGAGACGGCTACAGAAGCCGCCGCGGATGGCAGTTTCTTCATTTTAACCGGGGATATTCCGGCTATGTGGCTGCGCGATTCCTCCGCCCAGGTGCGCCATTACCTGGCAGCTGCACCGGCCCAACCATTTTTTGCCCGGCTGGTTAAAGGCGTTTTGCAGCGGCAGATGCACTGTATCCTGGCGGATCCCTACGCCAATGCTTTTAACCGGGAGCCAGACGGCAGCGGCTGGCAGGAAGATTTGACGGCTATGTCTCCGGCCGTCTGGGAACGCAAGTATGAAATCGATTCACTGTGCCACCCTTTCCACCTGGCCTGGAATTATTTTCAGGTAACCGGAGCAAACCCCCTGACTGAAACGGTTTTTCAACAGGCGCTGCAGCAGGTGCTGCGGGTCTGGCAGACTGAACAAGATCACAACCACTCCCCTTATCAATTTCAACGGCTGTCCGGTCCGCCGTCTGATACCCTGCCGCATAACGGTCAGGGTAACCCCGTAAAGCCTGTCGGCATGACCTGGTCTGGCTTCAGGCCCAGTGACGATGCCTGTCAGTATGGTTATCTGATACCCTCTAATCTCTTTGCCGCTCAGGTACTGCAAGAATCTGCTGACATGCTCCGGTACGCCAACGCGGAGCTGGCCGGCCGCTGCCTGGCCCTGCGGCAGCAAATCCTGACCGGAGTGCAAGCGCACGGCGTTTATCAGCATCCGGACTTTGGGCCCATCTATGCCTATGAAACAGATGGGCTGGGCCACTATAATCTGATGGACGACGCCAATGTCCCCAGTCTCCTGTCCCTGCCCTATCTGGGTATCTGTGACGCCCGGGATGAGCTTTACCAAAACACCCGCCGTTTTGTCCTGAGCCGCCATAATCCGTATTATTTTGCCGGGACCGCAGCCCGGGGTGTGGGCAGCCCCCACACCCCGGGGCCTAATATCTGGCCCATAGCCCTTTGTGTGCAGGGGCTGACGACAAGCGACCGGGGTGAAGTCGAAGCCCTGCTGGACAGGCTGGAGCAGACGACGGCCGGGACCGGTCTGATGCATGAGTCCTTTAACTGCGACCAGCCTTCCGATTATACCCGGCCCTGGTTTGCCTGGGCCAACTCCATCTTTGCGGAACTGATCCTGCATTATCTGACGCTTTCTGCCTGAGTCGCGGTGAACCTGGAAGAGTGAAAACCGCTGGCGGTTTGACCTGAGCCTGCGGCAGCTGCCGCAGGCTTAAATAATCTCCAGCTGGTCCGGACCGGGCAGCGGCGGGAAGGCTGCGGTCGGCAGGGTCTGATACCAAAAAGCCACTGAAGCCAGATCATCCTGCAGGGGCAGATAGCGACCGTCCTGACGCCAGCCCAGGGCCTGAATCGTCACCGCCAGTTTCCGCTTAAAGCGGACCGGATCCGTTATATGAAAGCGGTACAGACCAAAGCGGCGCTGGGACAAATACAGCTGGTCGGTTTTCAGGGTATAAAAGCCGCTGTAAGGCGTGCTGAATGCGGCGTAATGATCGTGCGTATGGGGGTCTTCAAAATTATAGGAGCCGCAGAAGTAATCTTCGGTTCCGGTCCCGCAAATAGTGGGGCAGGTTTCATCTTCATCCAGGTAAAACTTCATTTCACCTTCGCCCCACCAGCCGCTGTTATTAGAACCCCAGGCCAGGTAAGTCCCCACATAGTGGCCCGGCCCGGTCACGCCGTCCAGAATGGTATAAACCGACTTATATGGCAGCGGGTTGACCCGCCTGAACTGGGCGTGAAAATACGCCGCGTCCTCCGGAACCTCAGTTAGCACATAGTCGATCTGATAATAGTAAGTTACCGGCCTGGCGGCCTGATTCTCCAGTGTGATCCGGCAGTGTTTTTTAAACGGCATGGTCCAGTAGCAGTTAAAGGCACTGCCGGGATTAACACAGACCGGCAAGGCAGATATCTGGTTATATTGCTGCCAGCCGCTGCAGAAAAAATCGCCCACCGGCGCTTCCACGGACGGCTGGGGCTGCCCGTCCCAGTAAATTCTCAGGATGCAGCTGCGCCACTGCCCTGTAGGGGTGAGCCAGATATGCTGCAGGGCGCCGGGGCCGTCAATAGCGGCAAGGGTCAGCGTACTGCCCGCGGCGATTTCAGTGTAAGGATTGACTTTCCAGCCCCGGCCAAGATCCCGGGCCGCCCGGGCCGCCGAACCCTGCTCCAGGGTAGCCCGGGCCCCGCCGCCGGGGCGGCCGTCAGGGTTTTCCGGGCTGATGGAGTGGCTTTGCGCGTCTGACAGTCTAAAAAGCGTGTCCAGGCTGTTGCTGATCCCGTTAATTGCCATCTTGCGTTTCTCCTTATCGTTGATAAATTACAGAGCCGTCCCCGCCCGGGCGGCGGCAGTTAACC
>JAQWFM010000122.1 GCA_028704415.1 Oscillospiraceae bacterium
ATTTTGGCGGTTATGACGGCTGGCTGTACTTGGTCAACGGCAGCATGGCCGCCTCTGGTGCAGACCAGTATGAAATACAGGACGGGGACGAACTGGTATTTTACTACGGGAAGTACCCGCCTGACACCTTGATCCCGGAAGTAAGAATCAGCCCGGCAGAGCCTGAAAGCGGCGAAGAAATCACCGTTACGGTCAGCTCCAGTTATTACAATTGGGAGACTGAGAAGACGGTAAACGTGCTGGCGGAAAACGCCACGGTGGCCTGCAACGGCCGGGAATACACCACCGATGCGCAGGGGGAAGCCACCATACCGGGATTAGCCCGGGGAAGCTATACGCTGCGGGTGAGCAAGGATGTGGCAGACAGCTATCCGGCCCTGGTCAGGAGCGGCGCCATACCTCTAACGGTAGTGGCGGCGGGAAATGATGACCTGCAGGAAGGTATTGATAAAGCCATCGATTATTTAATCGCCCAGCAAGAGGAGGATGGGAAGCTGGGACCCAACGCGGCCCTGGCCCTGTATAAAGCGGGCCGGGATGTTTCGCAAATCACCACAAACGGCAAAAACGACCTGGATTACCTGCAGCGCCTATTGCAGGACGACTATGCCGGGTATATTAACAGCACCTCCCGGCTGGCTTTAACCATCATGGAGATTGTGGCCGGAGGCGGCGACCCGGCTGATTTTGCCGGGCATAATCTGGTCGCGGAATTGACCGCTCTCCAGGATGACAACGGGCTTTTTGGCACCAATGAGGAGCAGGATTATATTGTTACCCAGTATTGGGCCATAATGGCCTTGCATGAAGCCGGGGTTGATATTCCCCAAGCCCAGCAAGCCCGGCAGTGGCTGCTGGAAAATGTCAGCAGCAATGGGGGCTGGAGTTGGGCGGTTGGCGAA
This sequence comes from Oscillospiraceae bacterium, assembly GCA_028704415.1. Classification (GTDB taxonomy): domain Bacteria; phylum Bacillota; class Clostridia; order Saccharofermentanales; family Fastidiosipilaceae; genus JAAVLZ01. The sequence continues at coordinate 903 of JAQWFM010000122.1, forward strand.
GGTCCTTCACCGGATATGACCGCTTATGTCATCAGAGCCTTGCTGGTTTTGGGAGAAGCGCCCGATAGCGACGCCATCACCAATGCCAAGACCTATCTCAAGACCTATCAGCATGAAGACGCCGGCTTCGATAATGGCTGGACATCTGATTCCAATGTGTGGACAACCGCAGAAGTGATAAAAGCACTGGTGGATTTGGATATAGATCCATCCGGCGACACCTGGAGCATGGATGGATATAATCCCGTGCTCTACCTGCTCAACCAGCAAAAGGCTTCGGGGGAAATAGGCAACCTGGCCGGCACGGCCGACAGCCTGACAGCCCTGGTGATGTTCGCGGCAAAATATGATTTGGATGAAAACGGCTCTGATCCATCGCATACTGGCGGCGGAGGCGAAGGCAGCGCGGACACCATCAGTGTGAAAATTGCGGTTGTCGGGCCGGGGAATGAATTTTTATTCAAACCGGGCGAGGTCACTATATCGAAAAAGGGTCGCTTCGGCCTGACGGCTATGGAAGCCTTGGAGGCCACCGGTTTGAGCTGGAGTTTTTCCACGGAATGGGAAGGTTTTGTAGTGGCTATTGAAGGTGTTCGGAATGCGGGACTAAACGGGTGGTGCTACAGTGTCAATGGTCAAAGCGCCACGGTTTTAGCCATGGATCAAGCGGTTTCATCCGGCAGCAGAGTGATCTGGTGGTACAGCACCGATGCCATGTCAAATGGACCCACCTGGCAGGAACTGCTGGACTTGAGCGCAGCAGCAGGAGGAGCGGCGGCAGTTGTAAAGCCTGCCGATGAAGATGAAGTTAAGAATAATCTGGCGCAATATGGTGAGCAATTGGATACGGCTTTCGCACGGGTGCAAAATGCCGACGGCAGTCCGCTGCTGGTATTGAACGCCGACAAGAGGATGACGCCGCTTGACGCTGCTGCCCTGAAGAAAGAACTGGACAACAACCGGGTCGACCTGCAGCAGCCGGCCGGAGCTCAAGAAACGCTCATGGCCGACAATGAAATCGCTTTGCTGGTGCCTGAGAATGCTCTCCATGAGGAGACCAACCTCACGGTGAAAGAACTGGGGACTCAGGAAGCGCCCCGGCAGTACGCGGTCAGATTGGGTTCATCGGTATACGAGTTTGGCCCGGATGGCCTGGTATTTAATACGCCGGTGACCATCTCCATTACGGTTGCCTTAACCGACGATATTAACCTGGAGGATTTGACCCCGGCCTGGTATGATGAAAAATCCGGGCAATGGATTCCGCTTCCGGCGGTAATTGACCTGGAAACTGGGCAAGTGGTATTCAGGATTGATCATTTCACCAGTTTTGCCATTATTCAGAAGCCGCCGCGCCCGAGTTTTAACGACCTGGAAGGCTATGCCTGGGCACAGGAGGCCATCGAAATCCTGGCCGGTCAAAATGTCATTGCCGGCACCGGGCAGGGCTTTGAACCGGGCCGGAACATCACCCGGGCGGAGTTTGTGAAGCTGGTGGTGACTGCAGCAGGATTGGAGGCCAAAAAGGGACAGATCAGTCAATTTAGCGACGTGAAGGCCGGGGATTGGTTCGAGCCCGCCATTTGCAGTGCCTGTTCGCACCAACTGACGGCAGGATATGCTGATGGCAGCTTCAAACCGGGCCAGAGTATCAGTCGCTATGAAGTGGCGGTTATTCTGCACAATGCAGATAAAAACAAAGTGCTGAACGGTTCGACAGGACTAAGCTATGCAGATAGCAATAACATTCCCGATTGGGCCGCTGGCGGGGTGAAATATGTCCAGGCCGCCAAGCTTATGCAAGGCTATGAAGACGGTTCCTTTGGCGGCAGCAGACCGCTCACCCGGGCTGAAGCTGCCGTTATCATCTACCGGTATCTGAACGCCAGGCTGATAAGCTAGGCTGTTCAAGCTGATCGCGATTATTCTGCCGGCATTACCGAACCGGCCGGCTGCTGCGGCAGACGGCCGGAGACGGCCGGAGGTAGTGCACAGCCCAATGTACAACGAGATGAGGGGGGTAATGGTGAATTACAGTATACGCAATATGGTCATTGTCTTCCTGGCAGCCCTCCTGCTGCTGGGCATATCCGGCTGCACGGTGAAAAACGAGCAGTTTTCACCGGTGAATCCTGCCGCTGTCGGCGGCTCCGGGACCGCCAACAGCCTTGACCCGCAAGAGGCCAATGCAGGTGCGGACAGTTCTCCAGATAAAGCGGCGCCGGATTCCCGGACCGCCAGCGCCGGTGAAGATGCCAATGGAGCTCAATCCGGCGCAGTAAGCAGCGCCGGGGTTGATAATGCCAGGCAGAGTCAGATTTCAAACACCGCCAAGGGCACGGTTTCATTATTGATCAGCCGCAATTACGGCCGGCAAAATTTGATCCGGGAACATATATCCCTTGAGCCGGGATGGACCATTCTTGATGTTTTGAATACCTCAGCGCAAGTAACTACCAAATGGGATGGCAGCTTTGTAGACAGCATTAACGGAATGCAATCGAATTCCGGCGGTTTAACGGGTAAAAATCATGACTGGTTTTACTTTATTAACGGCATTTGCGCCGATGTGGGCGCCCCTGAATACATTTTGCGAGCCGGGGAAAAGGTATGGTGGGACTATCATGCC
>JAQWFM010000007.1 GCA_028704415.1 Oscillospiraceae bacterium
TCTCAACCATTCCGGTGGATATAACGGAGAGGCCACACCTGTTCCCATTCCGAACACAGCAGTTAAGCTCTCCTGTGCTGACAATACTTGGCTGGTAACGGCCCGGGAAGATAGGTCTCCGCCGGATATATATAAAGACCATAGGCTAATTGCCTGTGGTCTTTTTCTTTATTTTTATTTAGCGGGGTGAAATACAGCTGGGCCGGTTCATTTATGAATTTTGCTATTCCGGCTAAACAAACGGCGTAACCGTGTGAAGCATGATATAATTGGTTTGTTAGAAATATTTAACCAACAAATCTGCAATATAAATGTCTTATTCAAATACTGACTGATCCGAACTTCAGTTTATTATGGTGTGTGATATGAGTGCAAAGATATTAATAGTTGATGACGAACAAAACATTGTTGATATATTAGATGATAATTTAAAACGGGACGGATATGAAACCCTGACAGCCTATGATGGTGCCGCTGCAATTGAAAAAGTCAGGGATGAAAAACCTGATTTAGTTTTGCTGGATTGTATGTTGCCCAAAATGAATGGCTTTGATGTTTGCCGGGTAATTCGTAAAACCTCTCAAATTCCTATCCTTATGCTTACCGCCAAGAGTGAGGAGATTGACAAAGTTCTGGGCCTTGAATTAGGCGCTGATGATTATATAACCAAACCTTTTAGTATCCGGGAAGTCTTAGCCAGGGTTAAGGCTCAGCTGCGCCGGTCTAATCTGGTTGAGGCAAACTCGGAGGTAAACCAGAAAATCTTAAAATTTGGTGACCTGGAAGTTGATATTGAAGCGTATGAGGTCAGACTTAAGGGTAAAAATGTTAATCTGACCTTAAGAGAATTTGAGCTGGTCAGATTTTTAGCCCAGAACCCAGGCCAGGTTTTTTCCAGAGAAGCGTTGCTGGAGAAGGTTTGGGGATATGAATATTTTGGCGACGTCAGAACCGTTGATGTAACCGTCCGCCGTACCCGAGAAAAGTTGGAGCCGGATCAGAGTCAATACAGATTTATTATGACTAAACGTGGTGTCGGATATTATTTTGATAAGTCAGCTTTTTAAACGGAGACGGATGCTATGATCATGTTAACCATCAAGGCTTCTTATGCCTTGTTTTTTGGCGGCTTTGTACTGGCGGCAGTTCTGGCTGCGCTGATATGGTTTTTTAATGTATGGGTAAGAAAACAAAAAGGGGTCAGAGAACTGTCTTCTCTGACCCATAAGATTGCCGCAGAAAAACTGAAGACCGAAACCATATTTTCCTCACTTGATATAGGCATATTAGCTTATGGTACAGATGGTCATTTGTCCTATAACAACCAGGCCGCAGCCAAACTGCTCAATCTTACGGTCATTCCTGAAGACCTGGATGATTTTTTAACAGCTTATGGTGAAACTAATGGAATCAAAACCAGAATGATCCTGGGCCGTGGTCAGGCTGCCGGAGCGCTTATCATTGACGGACATACCATCCGAATAAGCATTAAGACCGCTGGCAAAGGCGAGGCCGAAGGCAAGAGTATCAGCTTAATTATTCTTCAGGACATAACTGAGCAAGAGTTACTGGAGGAGCAACGTAAAGAATTTGTGGCTAATGTCAGTCATGAATTGAAAACCCCTTTGACGACCATAATTACCTATTCTGAATCCCTGCTGGATTGGGGCCTGGAGGAAAAGCAAAAAGAGGGGTTGAGAAAAGACATAATCAGAATCCATGACGATGCAAAACGGATGGAGGATTTAGTCTCTGATTTATTATTGCTGTCCAGTATTGACAGCCGAAAAATGTCTAATCGTATGGAAATGCTTAATCTTGAACAGGTAACGCGGCAAACCGTAGAGCGAATGCAGTTTCAGGCCCAGCAAAAACAAATTGACCTGGATTGTATCAGCATGACAGCCGTTCCTCCCATATTAGGCGATCGCTCTTCAATTGAGCGGATTATTTCTAATCTTTTATCAAATGCGGTCAAATATACCGATAAAAAAGGTGAAATCAAAGTGTATGTTGGCCTGATCAACGATGCCGCCTATGTAAAGGTAACTGATAATGGGTACGGCATTGAAGAGAAATATCAAAGCCAGATATTTAACCGCTTTTATCGGGTTGATATGACAGGATCCCGATTATATGGCGGCACTGGATTAGGCTTATCCATTGTGAAGGAACTTGTAGCGATGCATCATGGCCAGATTGATGTTAAGTCTGCTCTGGGCAAAGGTTCCAGTTTTACGGTTATGTTTTCGCTGGCGGATAAGGTTATGGCAGATACGCTGAGTTCATATGCGGAAGGCGCGGCCCCCTCCGATAATCTTAGTATAGCGGCTATGCATGAAATCATAGCCGTAGCTCATGAGCAGGGGATTGAAGCAGATACGCTGGAAGATCTTTCGCCTAATCAGATTGCAATATTGTTGTCATGGTTTCAACATAAACCTGAAAAGGAGCCTGATATAATGGAGGGACGCCCGGCGGAGCAGCCGCCGGAAACCGCACCATCTTTTGACGCTCCGGACCAGGATGTCAGCTCGGAACCGAAAGGGGATTAAATTGTGTCTAGTTATTACATAAATGGTGGCAAGCCACTAGAGGGTGAAGTTATGATCAGCGGATCCAAAAACGCCGCGCTGGGTATTATTGCCGCAGCGATGTTGCTGGATGGTCCTTGTGTCATTGAAAACGCGCCTCATATATCAGATGTGTCCGTACTGTTGTCGATTTGTCGTGATTTAGGCGCTACCGTAACGCTAAACGCCAATAATAGTTTGACCATAGATCCGCGCAGCATTACAACTTGTGAAGCTGTGTCCACCAAAGTCAGATCTATCCGGGCGTCCTACTATCTTCAGGGTGCCCTGCTGGGCCGCTTTCATAAAGCGGTTTTATCCCTGCCCGGCGGCTGTAATTTTGGGACCAGACCAATTGACCAGCATGTCAAGGGCTTTGAGGCAATGGGTGTTTCGGTGTCAATAGCGCATGGCAATATTGAGATGAGTGCGGATACGTTTCACGGTGACCACATTTATCTGGATATTGCGTCAGTTGGCGCAACCATTAACCTTATGATCGCTGCGGTTAAGGCTCAGGGGGTGACCGTAATTGAAAATGCGGCCAGGGAGCCGCATATTGTGGATGTCGCTAACTTTTTAAACACGATGGGCGCTAATATTAAGGGCGCGGGAACGGATGTCATCCGTATTACCGGCGTGGAGATTCTTCCGGGCGGGCCCTCCTATTCCATCATCCCCGATCAGATTGAGGCGGGGACTTACATGATCGCGGCGGCGGCGACCAGAGGTAATGTGGTCGTCCGCAATATCATTCCCAAGCATATGGAGCCTTTGTCGGTGAAACTTGAAGAGATGGGCGTCCAGACTCAGTCCGGCGATGACTGGTTTCGGGTCTGGACCGACGGTCAGGCGTCCTTAAGTAAAACAACTTTTAAAACCTTGCCCTATCCCGGCTTTCCAACTGATTTACAACCGCAGACTACGGTCTTGCTTTGCACCGCAACCGGTATCAGCCGGATGTATGAGAATGTGTGGGAAAACCGCTTCCAGTATGTGGATGAGTTAAAACTAATGGGCGCGGATATTTCCGTGGCGGAGCGCGTCGCTCTGATCAGCGGCCCGTGTCAATTAACCGGTGCCCGGATTATGGCCCGGGATTTGCGTGCCGGTGCGGCTATGGTCCTGGCTGGCCTGGTGGCCAATGGAGAAACAGAAGTTTATAACATTGAAGTCATCGAACGGGGCTATGAACATCTGGTGGAGAAGTTTACGGCCCTGGGTGCGGATATACGCGCTGTTTATGATCAGGAAAAGCCGTCTATATCGTTTTGAGCTGTACCCGCAGCGCTTAGGCAATAGGTGAAGATTAGTAAGAAGGTAAAGTGTGAAAACCGGTATTCAGCAGACTTTTATCCGCCAGCGTGCTCAGAGTTTCTCTCTGTGCAGCGGCAGCAGCGGTAATGCCTACTATGTTTCCAGCGGCTCGACCAGTGTGCTGATTGATGCTGGCCTGAACTGCAAAAAGCTGACCGAAGCCCTGCTGGCGAGGGAGGTCGATCCGGCTTCGCTTTCAGCTGTGTTTATAACCCATGAACACCGGGACCATGTGGCGGCTCTGGATGTTCTGGCCCGCAAGTACCGCTTGCCTGTGTATATGAATGAGGCGACCTGGCGGGCGTACGCTGGCAGTATTTCCCAGCCGGAGCGCCTGGACTGGCGTGTTTTCCCAAGCGACAGCAAGCTGTTTGTCGGCGATCTTAAGGTCAACAGCTTTCGAACCCCGCATGACGCGGCGGAATCAGTCGGTTATAAAGTGGAGACCGGCCGCAGCGTGGTTTCCGTTTTTACGGATTTGGGTCATCTGAATCAACAGTTGCTGGACACGGTCAGCGGCAGCGATTTAGTCTATGTGGAAGCTAACTATGATCCGACCATGCTGCAAAACGGATCCTATCCCTGGCCCCTGAAACAACGGATTGCCGGTCCGCGGGGGCATTTGGCTAATGAAAACGCGGCACAGGCTATGCTAAATCTGATCAGTCGCGGCACCCGGCAGTTTGTTCTCGCTCATTTGAGCCGGGAAAACAATCTGCCGGAGTTGGCGGAACTGACGGTCATTCAAAGCCTTTATCAGGCTGGTATGGTGAGGGACCGGGATTATCAGCTTGCTATAGCTCCCAGATATGTGCCCGGAAAGCCCGTGGTCTGGAGCCGTTGATGGGTGCACCGGATTCCGGCTGTACGGCACGGGGAGATAACGGCTATGTATAAAATACACCTGATTTGTGTGGGTAAACTGCGCGACCGCTGGTTGCAGGAAGGGGTGAACGAATACCGCAAGCGTCTGTCCCGCTTTGTTGACCTCACCCTTACGGAGGTTGCGGAAAGTTCTGACCTGCTTCCGCCCGCCCGCTTGCTGAGTGAAGAAGGCCAGCGTTTATCGGCTAAACTGCGCCCGGGAGCGTATGTGATTGCCGTTGATCTGAACGGCTGGCTGCCGGCTGATTCAGTGACTTTTGCCAGGCAACTTGACCAGGCACTGGAGCGCTCCGGAGGCCAGCTGAGCTTTCTGATTGCCGGATCTAATGGCTATGCGCCAAAGCTGCTGGCTCAGACTAAAGAGCGGTGGTCCCTTTCACCGCTGACAATGCCGCACCTGCTGACACGCCTGGTGTTTTTAGAACAACTGTACCGGTCTTTTAAAATCCTGTCCGGAGAGACCTATCATAAATAAGCGGCTGCAGCCCGTTTGCCGGCAGGCAAGACGGGCTTTTTCAGCTGGTGTCAGCTGCCTGATTTAGCTCTGACGCGGCGGCGTAAAAGCGCCCGGATCTAACGGCCCTCAACCTGACATTGACAGATCACGGTGCCGATGGCATAATAACTTCAACACTTTATCAAGATAAAGGAGTAAACAATGAAAACGCCGTGGTCAATTTATACCCCCGATGGCATGACGGATGCTTTGCCGGACAGCTGTTACGCCGGTCGCGTCCTGGAAGATAAGCTCAGGCAGTTATTCCAGGCTCATGCATTCCGCGAAATCGCTTCGCCGGGGCTGGAATTTGCTGATGTATATAGCTGCGGGGATTTTGCCCGGCCCGAGTCGCTTTTTAAGCTGACGGATGCTCAGGGCAGACTGCTGGCTTTGCGTTATGATGGGACGGTGCCGGCGGCACGGATGGCCGCGACTGTTTTGCGGGATCAGCCACTCCCCCTGCGACTGTTTTATATTGAACCTATGTATCGCTTTGGTGATCAGGGCGGAGGACGGCCCAAGGCGTTTACCCAGGCTGGCGTGGAACTGCTGGGGCAGCGTTCGCCCTGGCTGGATGCAGAGGCCATCATGCTGGCGGTTGAGGCTTGCCGGACCCTGGGGCTAAATCAACTGCAGATCAGTATTGGGCAGGTGGATTTTTTCCGCGGCCTGACTGCAGGCTGGCCTTTAGATCCCGAGATGCGCCGTAAATTGCCTCAGTATATTGACCAAAAAAATGACATGGCCGTTACCGCGCTTTTGAAAGATTTAAGCTTACAGCCGGATGAACGCCGGATTATCGATCATCTTCTGAATGGCAGCGGTGAATGGTCGCTGCTGGAAGAGCTGTTTGAGCTAACTACGCAGCCGATAGCCCGGGCTGCTTTGGAGGACTTGAAAAAAATTCGTTCATGTTTGGCCAAGTGGCAGCTGTTAGATTTTTGCAGCCTGGATCTCAGTTTACTGCAGGACCTTGATTATTATACGGGGATCGTTTACAAAGGCTTTACCTATGGCGTTGGCACACCGGTATTAAGTGGTGGTCGTTATGATCGGGTGGTTTCAGCGTTTGGGGTGGATAGGCCAGCTACAGGCTTTTCTTTGGGGATGGAAATCCTCATGCAAGCCTTGCAGCGCCAAAACTTACCGCGGCCTCAGCTTCCGACTCCGGCGGTCCTGGTGATACCCTATGAACAGCTTAGTTTGGTGCCGGATTTTTACAAAGCCCAAAGAACTAAATCCGCAGGGACGCCCAGCTTTGCCTGCTGTTTTCTGTCTGAAGGCCAACAGCCGGACAGTCTGCGGCTGGAACAATTGGCCCAGAATTATCCGGGGCAGGATTTATATCTGCTGACAGCCGACGGCCAGGCGCGCTTTTGGCGCCTGGGTCAGCAGCCGCTGCCTGGTTTAGCCCAAGGGTCAACGGGGAAGGGGGATGATCTGCATGCGTGATCAGGCACTGACCGTAGCGCTGCCTAAGGGGAGGCTGGGCGATCTGGTCCTGCAGTTACTTAATGATGCGGGCTTGGACTGTAATTTCGCGGCTGAAAAAAGCCGTAAACTGATTTTAGCCAATAATGAAGACAGCCTGCATTTCTTTTTGGCCAAGCCCAGTGATGTACCCACCTATGTCGAATATGGGGCGGCAGATATTGGCTTTGTAGGCAAGGATACCTTGCTGGAGGATAACCGCTCCCTGTATGAAGTGGCGGATTTGGGGATTGGCCGCTGCCGCATGTGTGTGTGTGGTCCAGGCTATCTGCAGGGTCATCTGGATGAACTCCGGAATAAGCGGGTCGCAACGAAGTACCCGCACATTGCCCGGCAGTATTTTGAAACGGTTAAGCGGGAGTCGGTGGAAATCATCAAGTTAAACGGCTCAGTTGAACTGGCGCCACTGGTGGGTCTGGCTGATGTTATTGTCGATATTGTTGAAAGTGGCAGAACCCTGAGAGAAAATAATCTGGAAGTGCTGGAGACCGTAGCGGATATCAGCGCGCGCATGGTGGTCAACCGGGTCAGCATGCGGATGAAGGCGGCCGCTGTCCGGCCATTGCTTGAACAGGTCCGGCAGGTTTTGAATCAGCGGGAATCGGAGGCTGAAGTATGAGTGATCGTAGCGCCGTAAAACCGGAGCAAGTAACAGGTGGAAGCAAGGCGCAGCCTGAGCGTGGTCTTGCCCTGCGGCTTATAGATGGCCGCCAACAGGCCGCCAGCTCATTGCTGCAGCAAATTGCGTCACGCGGTAAAATGACTGACCCAACAGTAATGGCGATTGTGACGGATATCGTGGAAGCGGTGCGCACCCGGGGTGACGAGGCGGTGTTGGCCTATACTCGTAAACTGGATGGCGCAGACCTGGCCCACGCCGGGGATCTTGAAGTTAGTCGTGCCGAGCTGGAGCAGGCGCGCCAGCGCCTGGACCCGCAATTACGGCTGGACTTAGAGCAAGCCGCGGCGAATATCCGTAGTTTCCATGAGGCTCAGATGAAGGCGATGCGGGACACCGTGTACCAGCCGGGACCGGGACAGGAACTGGCTTTGCGCAACCGGCCCCTGACGCAAGTCGGGGTTTATGTCCCGGGCGGGACGGCGCCGCTGCCTTCCTCGGTTTTGATGAATGTGATCCCGGCTAAAACCGCCGGTGTCCCCCAGGTTGTGATGTGCACCCCGCCGGGGCCCAACGGGCAGGTGGCCGATGTCATTCTGGCTGCCGCGGCTATTGCGGGGGCCGACCGGGTGTTTAGAATAGGCGGAGCCCAGGCCATAGCCGCCATGGCTTATGGGACAACGGTCGTGCCACAGGTAGATAAAATCTGCGGGCCGGGCAATATTTACGTCAATGCAGCCAAACGGATGGTGTTTGGAACCTGTGATATCGACATGTTTGCCGGGCCTTCAGAAATTCTGATCATTGCAGACCGCAGTGCGCCGGCAGCTTTTGTGGCGGCTGATATGCTTTCGCAGGCTGAACATGACCGGATGGCGTCCGCTATTGTGCTGACGGATGATCCGGCCCTGGCTCAGGCTGTCTGTCAGCAGGCCGCGAAACGGGCGGAAACGGCCCTGCGCAGCAACATTTTACAGCGCTCTCTGACGGATTACAGCGCGGTTATTTTGTTGGATAGTCTGGAAGAAGCCTGCCGTTTGGCCAATAATTTTGCCCCGGAACATCTGGAGCTGGCGGTCCGGCCCGAGCGTGAAGCCGCCCTGTTAAGCCAGATCTCAAATGCGGGTGCGGTCTTTTTGGGCCTTTACAGTCCGGAGCCGCTGGGTGACTACTGGGCCGGAGCCAATCATGTCCTGCCGACCAGCGGGAGCGCCCGCTTTTTTTCGCCGCTGAACTGCAGTGATTTTATTAAAAAAATGAGTGTGATCCGCTACGATCGTCAAGCCCTGAAGCAAGCCAGTGCTGCGATTGAGACGCTGGCCCGGGCTGAAGGCCTGACTTGCCATGCGGAGAGTATTGCTGTTCGGTTTGCTCCCGCTCATGAAGAGGAGCAGGCGGCGGAGGCCAGAGCGGCTGGTGAACGGTCGTTTCCGACAGCATCCCCAGGCGGACTCAGCCCCTATGCCAGTTCGCTCTGCGCGGCTTTGCAACCATATGTCCCGGGGGAGCAGCCTCGTGATCGCCGCTATATAAAGCTGAACACCAATGAAAACCCCTATGGACCCGGGCCTGCGGTGGCTCAGGCTGCGGCTGCCTTTGATGCAGACCTGCTCCGCTTATATCCGGATCCGCAAAACCTGGAGCTGCGGCAGGCCCTGGCAGCGTATTATGACCTGGATGTCGACTGTGTGTTTTGTGGCAATGGCTCTGATGAGGTCCTGGCCATGGCTTTTGCGGCCTTCTTTACTGACCGGGGCCGGGCTGGGGCTCCGGTTGTCCTGCCGGAATTAAGCTATTCCTTTTACCCGGTCTTTGCCAGATTTTGGAATTTACCGGTGACCACGGTACCGCTGCGCGCTGATTTCACGATTGACTGGCAGGGCATGCTGGCGGTGGAAAGTCAGGGGCTGGTGCTGGCTAATCCCAATGCGCCAACCGGCCAGGCCCTGGACCAAACGGCGCTAGCGCAGCTCTTGCGTCAAGCCTGGGAATTAAAGCGGATGGTCATTATAGATGAGGCTTACATTGATTTTGGCGGTCACTCAGCAGTCTCCTGGATCAAGTCGTATGATAATCTGCTGGTCGTGCAGACCTTTTCTAAATCCCGCAGCCTGGCGGGTCTGCGCCTGGGCTTTGCGCTGGGACAACCGGCCTTAATCGCGTCTTTGTGCCGGATCAGGGACAGTTTCAACTCCTATACGGTGGACCGGCAGGCGCAGCAGCTGGGACTGGCTGCGCTGAAAGACGGCGCGCATTTTGCCCGGACCACCGCGCAGGTGGTCCGGACCCGCCAGGCTTTCCAGCAAGCCTGCCAGGCCCGAGGCTGGCGGTACCTGGCCTCACAAACCAACTTTGTCCTGTTAAGCCTGCCGGGCAAGACCGGCCTGCAAGTCTACCAACAGCTGAAGCAAAGGGGTATTTTAGTCCGCTATTTTGCGGACCCCAGCTTGCAGCCGTTTGTCCGGATCACAATGGGGACAGACGAAGACATGGCCCGCCTGCTGGATGCCCTGGACATACTGGCCAGGCAATAAGCCATAGCCTGTTCCCAAACTGAACCTGGCAGGGAACCTGCCAGCAGAATTGAAAAGGAGTCCGCCACATGAGAACCGCCATCATTGAACGCAATACCTCCGAAAGCCAGGTTACAGTCCGTTTAGCCCTGGATCAGACCTATGAGACGCAGGATCCGTCGGATAAGCCCGGCGTCAGGAGAATCAGCAGCGGGCAGCCCTTTCTTGACCATATGCTGAATCAGGTTGGCCGGCATGGGAATTTTTATCTCAATATCCAGGCGCAGGGTGATCTGGAAATCGATTCTCATCACACGACCGAGGACATTGGTTTAACCTTAGGGCTGGCGCTGAAAGCGGCTCTGGGTGAACGGCGCGGGATTGTCCGCTATGGAGCCGCGCTGGTGCCGCTGGATGAAGCTCTCTGCAGGGTGGTGATCGATTTGTCCGGCCGGCCGTTTTTATATAGTGACCTTAAGCTGTCTGCCCCGGTGCTGGGCAGCTTTGAGACGGAGACAGTCACCGAGTTCTACCGCGCGCTGGCCAACACTTCCGGGATGACTTTACATGTTGAATGTCTGCACGGTGTCAATACGCATCACATTATCGAGGCATCCTTCAAAGCGTTCGGGCGCGCCCTGCGCCAGGCCATAGCTTTGGACCCGGGCATCACCGGGATCCCGTCTACCAAAGGTTTGCTGTAGCTCTTGGTTGTCAATCTGCGTTACAATGTAAAAGTCCGGCCGGACCGTGCCGTTTCAAACCCGCTGTCCGCCGCGCAAGTTCAGGCCGTCAGGGACTAGTACCCGCGCCTGCCATGGAGGGACCTATGCACGATTTATTGGGGGACACATCGTTTATTACTTTGCCGCGCCTGTCATCCGGCAAAGTGCGTGAGATGTATGATTTAGGTGACAGCCTGCTGATGGTTGTGACCGACCGTATCTCTGCCTTTGACGTGGTATTTGATCAGCTGGTGCCGGATAAGGGCAGGGTGTTAAGTGGCATCTCGGCTTTCTGGTTTAATTATCTGCAGTCTGTTATGCCCAATCACTTGCTGACCACTGATCCGGCTTTATATCCGGCCATAACCGCTCCCTGGCGCCAGCAGCTGGAAGGCCGCTCCATGCTGGTTCAAAAAGCCCAAATGCTGCCGGTCGAGTGTATTGTCAGAGCCTATCTGGATGGTTCCGCCCTTAAAGAATACCGCGCTTACGGCACGGTAGCCGGTGAGACCATGCCGGCGGGATTAAGGCAGGGAGATAAACTGCCCCGGCTGCTGTTTACACCTTCCACCAAAGAAGAAAGCGGGCATGACCGCAACATTACCCGTGAGGAATTAGCTCATTTGATTGGCCGCCAGGCAGCGGAACTGCTGGCTGACCGCAGTCTGGCCCTGTTTGCCGCGGCCGAGGCTCACGCGCAGGCCGCTGATATTATTCTGGCGGACAGTAAGTTTGAGTTTGGCTATATTAATGGAGAGCTGGTGGTGGCCGATGAGCTGTTTACCCCGGATTCATCACGCTTCTGGGACCAGAAACTTTACCGGCCCGGCGGGCCTCAGGCAAGCTTTGACAAGCAGTATCTCCGCGATTACCTGGAGACCCTTGACTGGGATAAAACCTACCCGGCACCGGCACTGCCGCAGGATGTAATCCGTAAAACTGCCAGCCGCTACCGGGAGGCTTATGAGCGCCTGACCGGACATCCTCTGGCAGACTGATAGATTAGGAGTCATTTGCATGCAGCTATATCCAGCCATAGATCTTCTGGACCGTTCGGTGGTGCGCCTGCGCGAAGGCGATTACCGGCAGGTTCAGACGTACACTGACGAAGTTCTGTTTGTTGCCCAAAGCTTCCGGCGCCAGGGGGCCGACTGGTTGCATCTGGTGGATCTGAATGCGGCTCGCGGTGAGACGGCAGTCAACCGGGATCTCATTGCCGCAGTTTGTCAGCTCCCGGATCTTAAGGTTCAGACTGGCGGCGGCATCCGCTCCCTTGCCACCATTGAAGCGTTATTGAGCGCTGGGGTCAGCCGCTGTGTCATCGGGACCGCCGCCGTCAGGGACCCGGCCATGACCGCTGAAGCCCTGCGCCGCTGGCCGGATCAGATTGCCATCGCCGTAGATAGCCGTGAGGGCCATATCCGCGTCCAGGGCTGGACAGAAGACAGTGGGCTGGATTTAAGCAGCTTTGCGCTCCAGATGAAACAGGCAGGCGCTAAAACCCTGATTTTCACGGATATCAGCCGGGATGGCTTACTAAAGGGACCGGCTGTGGCAGAAACCAAAAAACTCAAGGACCTGACTGGCCTGGAGGTTATTTTGTCAGCCGGGATCAGTTCTGCCGCTGATATTGCCGCCGCGCGTGATGCTGGTCTGGACGGGGCCATTTTGGGCCGGGCGCTGTATGAGGGCAAGGTGGATCTGGCGCGTGCCCTGCGGCTGGCCCGGCAGGCGCCGGAACCGGTCCCTGCTGCAACCGGTACCGCCGGTGACGAGGCGCCGCTGGCAGCGGCCTGGTCACCATTGGCGGTTCAAAGCCCCCAGATATGGCAGGCCCTCAAAAAAGATGCGGCTGGACTGGTCTGCGCGCTGGCGGTTGACGCAGCCACAGGGGCCGTCCTGATGCAGGCATATCAGGACCAGACAGCCTTGACCCGCACCCTTGAAACTGGTCTGCTGCACTATCATTCCCGCAGCCGTAACTGCCTTTGGCTTAAGGGAGAAAGCAGCGGCCATTATCAGCACGTTCAGACCATTCAAGTGGATTGTGACGGCGATTGCTTACTATATCGGGTGCAAGCAGATGGCCCGGCTTGTCATACCGGCGCATACAGCTGCTTTTTTCGCAGTCTGGAAGATTTTTCGGAACGTGCCGGCCTGACCTGAACGGCCAGCCCCCAATACCCTAACCGCCTAATAGCCGGTTAAATGCCGGATACGGAGAAGGAGAGCTATATGAGTGATATTGGCAAGATGATGGACGAATTATATGCGGTTGTTAAAGACCGCCAGGCCAACCCCCGGGAGGGTTCCTATACAAATTATCTATTTGATAAGGGTATAGATAAGATTTGTAAAAAAGTGGGCGAAGAAAGTGCAGAGGTTATTATCGCATCTAAAAACAACGCTCCGGATGAGATCATCTATGAAGTCAGCGATCTGCTGTACCACCTCAATGTGTTGCTGGTGGATCGCGATGTGACCTGGCAGGCAATTGCAGATGAACTGGCCAGCCGCCGGGAAAGATGAGGAACAGCTAAAATGCCTTCAGTTTTTCCCGCCACTTATCAACCGGTGTTGAATTTATATGAAACTCAGTCAGCCATTGAGTTAATCAAGTATACCTTCAGCGGTCGATTGGCAGATGCGCTGAACCTCAAGCGGGTCAGTGCCCCGCTGGTGGTATCTCCGGAAACCGGCTTAAATGACAATTTGAACGGGGTGGAGCGTCCGGTTGGCTTTGATATGCCCTATATAGCCGGGCAGGGCGAAATTGTCCAGTCATTAGCCAAGTGGAAACGCTACGCTTTGTGGCGCTATGACTTTTACTGCGGCAAAGGCCTGTATACGGATATGAATGCGATTCGCCGGGATGAGGAACCGGATAATCTCCATTCAATTTATGTGGATCAGTGGGACTGGGAAAAGGTCATGGCTGCCAATGAACGTCATGAGGCCTTCCTGGTTGATACGGTTAAGGACATTATGCTGGCCATCGTTGGGACGCAGGCGGCACTGAAGGCCCGCTTTAAAGGGTTACCGCCCATGTACAGCAGTGAGGTCAGTTTTGTGCACAGCCAGGATCTTGAGGACCGGTGGCCTGACCTTACGCCGGAACAAAGAGAACAGGCGTATGTCCGCGAACACCCGGTGACCTTTATTATTGGTATCGGAAATAAGCTGAAGTCCGGCTTACCGCATCAGCTGAGAGCTCCGGATTATGATGACTGGAGCCTGAACGGCGATTTGCTGCTGTGGTCGGATATTCTGGGCCGCGCGGTGGAACTGTCCTCTATGGGCATCCGGGTGGATCCGGCTGCTATGGAACGGCAACTAAGCGTGGCAGGCTGCCAGGCCCGCCGGCAACTGCCCTTTCATCAATTACTGCTTGACGGACAACTGCCCCAGACCATAGGCGGCGGTATTGGCCAGTCCAGACTCTGTCTGCTGTTACTGGGCAAAGCTCATATTGGCGAAGTTCAATCCTCCGTCTGGGACCGACAAACCGAGCTGGCCTTTGAAAAACAGGGCGTAACTTTGTTGTGACGGCGGCCTGAAGGCAGGAGTAAATGCGGCCTTGTGGAGGGTAAAGCTGTTGTCACTGCGTTGACAGTGGAAAACCGCTATGCTATTATATCTAGGCTCTGCCCATAGAGCATTATTTTTTATGGAGAAATTCGTAGAGGAGATTCAGATATGGCGGGAAAAGCTGGTGCAAGAGAAAAAATCACTCTGGCCTGCACCGAGTGCAAACAGAGAAACTATATCACCAAAAAAAACAAAAAGAACACCCCCGACCGTTTGGAACTGAAAAAATACTGTCCGTTCTGCAAAAAGCAGACCGTTCATCGCGAGACCAAGTAAGCAGCTTTAATGACAGGAAGCGGCGTTTCCTTACAGATACGTCAGCCGGGCAGATTGCCGCAGCTTAACGATGACGCAAGTAAAGGGTGGAACAGATGGCAAAACAGGACTCGGAAAGGCGCCCGGCTGCTAAAGAGGCAGCACCAAACAAGAAGAGCGCCAAAATAAACGGCAAAAGTAAAAAGCCCAGCGTTTTTAAACGGATGGGGAAGTATTTCCGTGAGCTCAAAGCTGAACTGAAACGGGTTATCTGGCCTGGTAAGGAAAAGATGAAGCAATCCGCTGCAGTTGTGCTCGCTATCATTTTGGCCTCTGCCGTACTGATCTGGATAGTGGACGCCCTGATGACTCAAATACTGACAGCCGGCGGCTTTTACAGCACCACTTCGTCGACTACCGCGGCGACCACCGCGGCTGTTACGGAAACGGCGGAAACTACCGCGGACAGCCAGTCAACGGAGAGTGCTGACAGTAGTGAAAGCGTAACCGTTACGGTTGCTGAAACCACTGCCGCTGCCACTACCGGCAACTGAGCAGCTGCTTCTGGAGATGAAAATGACAGATTTATTAAACAACAGCGTGACGCCTGATGTTGATTCGCAGACCCCAGGGGCTGCGGATGCGCTTAAGGCGGCTGACATGACTGAATATCCTTCATCAGCTGATGATTTGCAAAAGCAGGCTTCAGACACCAGGTTTGCTGAGTTGGAGGGCCCGGATGAAAGCAGCCGGCAGCCTGAGCAGCTAAGTGATGAGGAGCGGGAAGCAAGGGATGCCGCTGAAGATGAAGGAGACGAAGCTAAGTGGTACGTCATCCATACATATTCCGGTTATGAAAATAAGGTCAAGGAGACGCTGGAACAGATCGTCGAAAACCGCGATTTGCATGCTTTCATCAAGGATATCTCAGTGCCGATGGAAGAGGTCGTTGAGGTTAAGGACGGCAAGCGCAAAACCAGCATGAAAAAGATTTATCCAGGTTATGTGCTGGTCAAAATGGTACTGAATGATGAAATTTGGTACATTGTGCGCAATACCAGAGGGGTGACCGGTTTTGTGGGCCCTAATTCCCGGCCGGTTCCTTTGACCGAGGAAGAGCTGGCTATGATGGGCATGGAAGCAAACTGGGAACCTGTGGTTGATTATAGTGTGGGCGATTCCGTCAAGGTTATCAACGGGCCTTTGGAGAGCTTTATCGGCACCGTTGACGCCATCAGCACCGAGAAGAAAAAGGTGCGCGTGATGGTTTCAATGTTCGGCCGGGAAACGCCGGTTGAGCTTGATTTTACCCAGGTCATCAGGCTATAATTGTAAAGTTCGGCTCAAAGCACAATAACAGCCCCGGGGGCTGTTGCGGGCCGCGGTTAATTGAATTAAACAGGGCTGTCTGACAGCGCCTGTTTAAGATATAAAGCCGGCGTTAAGCCGGAAAACAACCCATTGGGAGGTGGAAGATATGGCAAAAAAGATTGCCGGATATGTAAAATTGCAGATTCCTGCAGGAAAAGCAACGCCAGCCCCACCGGTAGGACCAGCTCTTGGACAGCACGGAATCAGCATTCCGCAGTTTGTTAAAGAGTTTAATGAGAGAACAGCTAAAGACGCCGGTTTGGTTATCCCAGTAGTTATTACTGTCTATGCTGACCGTTCGTTTACTTTCATTACAAAGACTCCTCCGGTACCGGTATTGCTGAAAAACGCCTGCAAGCTTAACGCTGGTTCAGGTCGGCCTAACCGTGAGAAAGTTGCGAATATTCCGATGTCGGAGGTTCGCAAGATTGCCGAGTTAAAGATGGTTGACACTAATGCCGCTGATATCGATGCGTGCTGCCGGATGGTAGCGGGCACTGCGCGCAGCATGGGCATTGTGGTAGTTGACGATTGAGCGGGGGAGAGTTTGCGATATGAAACACGGGAAGAAGTATAATGCAGCCGCTGCACAGGTAGACCGCAATGCCGGTTATGAAGCGCAGCAAGCTTTGGATTTACTGACTAAAATCGCTTCCGCAAAATTTGATGAAACTGTTGAACTTCATCTTACCCTGGGCGTGGACAGCCGGCACGCGGATCAGCAGGTCCGTGGCGCGGTGGTCCTACCTAACGGAACGGGTAAAACGGTCAGAGTTTTGGTGTTTGCCAAAGGCCAGAAAGCCGATGAAGCCAGAGCCGCCGGCGCTGATTTTGTTGGGGATGATGATCTGGTTCAAAGAATTACCGGTGAGAGCTGGTTTGATTTTGACGTAGTCATTGCAACCCCGGATATGATGGGCACTGTTGGCCGTCTTGGCCGTGTATTAGGTCCTAAAGGCCTGATGCCTAACCCTAAAGCCGGCACCGTTACCATGGATGTTACCCAGGCAGTCACGGAGGCTAAGGCTGGTAAGATTGAGTACCGGCTGGATAAAAGCAATATCATTCATTGCGCTATTGGTAAGGTCAGCTTTGGCCCTGAAAAGCTATATGCCAACTATCGCGTACTGATGGATGCGGTGCTTAAAGCCAGACCGTCCGCGGCAAAAGGTCAGTACATCAAATCAGCAACGTTGACTTCAACCATGGGTCCTGGGCTCCGTTTGGGAACCACTAAACTTTAAGTCTGGTTGACAAAATCTGATTAGTCCAGTAATATAAAGAATCGTGACCAAAGACAGCAGGTGTCCGTTTGGACCTAACAGTTCCTGCCCAGGTACGGATTTGATGAGAGACATACTCTGAACAGATTTGTATCCTTCCTGTCTTTGGACAAGAAGGATATTTTTTATAAGGAGGTAAGGTTCATGCCCAGCAATAAGATTCTTGAAGTCAAGAAGGCTCAGGTCAGCGGATTGGCGGATGAATTGAAAGAGGCTTTGACCCTGGTCGTGGCGGATCACCGCGGTTTGACGGTTGAACAGGATACTGAATTGCGCAAAGCAGTGCGGGAAGCTGGTGTTGAATATAAAGTCGTTAAGAACACCATGCTGAAGCTGGCTGCTAAGCAAGCCGGGATAGCCGGAATAGATGACTTGTTTACCGGACCCAGCGCGGTTGCATTCAGCAAAAATGATGTCATTGCCCCGGCCAAGATCATGCAGCAGTATGCTGATAAGTTTGAAAAATTTGAGATCAAGGGCGGCTATACGGATGGTAAAGTCAGCAGCCTGGCAGACATTAAAGCACTGGCTTCAATTCCGCCGGTTGAGGTTTTGTATGGCAAGTTAGTCGGCAGCCTGATTTCGCCGATTGCAGGTTTGGCGATGCTGCTTGATCAGATTCGCCAAAAGACGGAAGAGGCCGGCGCAGAAACAGCGGCTGCTGTGGTAGCGGTTAATGCCGGTTCGGAGACAGCGGAAGCCTGAACAGCTTTAAATAATGGTTAAAAATCAATGATGACATAATGGGAGGATCTATCCATGGCTAGTGAGAAAATTCAGAAATTTATTGATGAAGTTAAAAGCCTCAGTGTGCTGGAGCTCAATGAGCTCGTTAAGGCGCTGGAAGAAGAGTTTGGCGTATCCGCAGCTGCCGTTGCCGTTGCGGCTCCTGGTGCCGCAGGTGGCGCTGCTGCTGAGGTGGAAGAGCAAACTGAGTTCACGGTTGAGCTCAAAGCTGCCGGACCTCAGAAAATTGCGGTTATTAAGGCTGTCCGTGAGCTGACTGGTCTGGGGCTGAAAGACGCCAAGGCTTTAGTTGATGAAGCACCTAAGCCTGTAAAAGAGAATGTCAGCAAGGAAGAGGCTGAAGCGGCTGTTGCTAAGCTGAAAGAAGCCGGCGCAGAAGTCGAGCTCAAGTAAACGATATTCGGATCAATTGAAAGAGACCGACAGCTACAAACTGCCGGTCTCTTTTTCCTTTACTGGAATAGCCTGAGCTGGAATTGAAACTGGCATGATGATGGAGGCCATGGCACGATTATGGACGGCAAGAGAAGTGATATGGATGGCGATAGAATACTAGAAGCCGCCTCCTGGGCTGGCAAGATCATGCTCGAAAACGGTGCTGAGACCTACCGGGTAGAGCAAACCATCGAATATATCGCCAGAGCCTACGGTATGGTTCGCTGTGACTGTTCAGCGACGCCAACCATGATCATTACATCCCTGCTGGATCCGGACGGCTGTACCTACAGTGTTATCCGGCGCATTAAGAATCGTACGACGCATCTGGAACGGGTGGAGCAAGTCAACCGACTGTCCCGAACCCTGGTTAAGGAACGCTGGTCGCTGGATAAGACCCTGACGGAATTAGAAAAAATCGAGCAGACAGTCAACTATCGCTTAGCGATACAGATACCTGCCGCTGCCTTAGGTACGGCCGCCTTTGTGATGATGTTTGGCGGCAGCTGGCAGGATGCGGCTGGCGGTCTCTTAAGCGGCGCTTTGCTTTATGCCTTAACGGCTGGGATGCGAAAGCTGGGCTTTGGTGATCTGTTTATCTATTTAAGCGGCGGCGCCTTTGCCGCTTTTACCGGCTGGCTTCTGCCCATGCTGGGGTGGACGCAGCAGTCAGCTATCCTGACCATTTCAACGCTCATGCTATTGGTACCCGGGATGATCTTTACTAATGCTTTACGGGATGTAGCGGGCGGTGATTTGGTATCCGGGACCAGCCGCTTATTGGAAGCTTCCTTTATAGCCGCTTCCTTAGCCTTAGGGGCTGCTTTTGTACGCGCTGTGCTGCTTCTGTGACGGGCCGGACTGCACCCGGGCGCAGCACGCTGGTAAAACGGAACCCTAAAGTAGATCAGAAAAGGTGGTTATATGATTATTGGCATTGCAGCAGCTGCGGTGGTGACAGTAGCATTTTCTATTATCTTTCAGGTTAATAAGAGTCATATGCCATTTGCTGCGCTGAACGGCGCGTTAGGCTATGCTATTTATCTGCTCTTATTGCCCGTCAATATCTATGCCGGTATATTGGCCGGCAGTGCGGCCATTGCTCTGGCGGGTGAACTGATGGCCCGCTGGCGGCGGGCCCCGGCTACCTTGTTTTTGGTTGCGCCCTTAATCCCCTTAGTGCCGGGAGGAGACATATATCAATCCTTGTTGATGCTGCTCACAAATAATCTGAGTCAGACAGCACATTATTTATATCTGACTCTGATGAAGTCCGGATCTATCGCTCTGGGTATCATTTTTGTTTCCTCTGCATTTGTTCTGGTGAGAAATTTTCACGCCCGCAGGCGTCAGCTGTGGCAGGCAGGCCGAAAGCCTATACCCAGTCAGCCGGGGCGCAACAAACCGCAGCCTAAGCCCTAAGTTAGTCGGACCTCTATTGGGCCAGAAGCCTGAACCACCAGGAAGATACCTTAATTTCCCCACCAGCAAGATCAAATTATCGACTCTCAAATCCCGCAATAATGGCAATGTATTGAAAATACTATATTGACAAGCATTAAACCAGTTGATAAAATACTCAAGCACGTTGTGTGAGCAAGTGCTCTTCTTAAATAATGGCGGTATAGCTCAGTTGGCTAGAGCATTCGGTTCATACCCGAAGTGTCGTAGGTTCGAGTCCCACTACCGCTACCATACGTGGCCCGTTGGTCAAGCGGCTAAGACATCGCCCTTTCACGGCGAAAACAGGAGTTCGATTCTCCTACGGGTCACCACTATCGGGTGCTTAGCTCAGCTGGTTAGAGCGCATGCTTCACACGCATGAGGTCGTAGGTTCGAGTCCTATAGTACCCACCATTTGGATTTCTTAGGCATGAGAAATCTAATGCGGAATTAACTCAGTGGTAGAGTGTCACCTTGCCATGGTGAAAGTCGCGAGTTCGAATCTCGTATTCCGCTCCACGGTTGATATGAGCCGTTAATCATATCAATGGCACCATAGCCAAGTGGTAAGGCAGGGGTCTGCAAAACCCCGATTCCCCAGTTCGAGTCTGGGTGGTGCCTCCAGCAAACGACAGAATCACCTGATTCTGTCGTTTTTTAGTATAAACTAAATCGGCTGAAAACCACCCGTAACAGGGCCCGCGGCAAAGGAGCAGGGTAGATATGCAGCAAACAGCTTATGAACAGTTTTTCCAAAGCTATAATCAACGCCTGGCCCAGGCATTTGAGCATTTGACAGGAGCGCTGGATGAAGCGCAACTGAGTCGTCCAGAATATTATGAGCAGCTGCGTCATGCCACGATGAACAGTGTCCAGGACTGGTATGACGAACCCTTACCAGAATTGAATCAGCTGACTCCAGCTGAATTTGTCCGTCAGGTGGAAGCACCGGAGGAGCTGCTGAGCTTTTTTAAGACAGCAGCGCTGGCTTGTGACGAAGATCTGCCAGATATTTTAAAACTGCAGATGGGCAAGCAGGCGGCAGCGTTGACCCCCCGGCTGATCCAGCTGGCAGGAGAAGTCTCCTACGAGGCTGAGGAAGTGGCCAGCGAACCAGTACAGATAGCGGCGTCGGCCATCCGGTTGTTGGGCGAGTGGGGGCAGACTGACGCGTTAAGCCCGCTGCTGGACCGCTTTATGGCCCCACCTGCGCCGCATGAGTTTATTGCGGATGCGCTGCATGATTTTTGCCGCTGGAATGCTCAAGCGGTCCTACCCGTTTTACAGCACCGCCTGGCGGAGGCGAGCTCGAGACAGAGAGCCTGGCAAACCGCAGATGAGTATTTGCTGATCTTTCTGACGGATGCAGCTAAAACAAGCGCTGCTGATGTTTTTGACACCCTGCGCCGCTGCTTTAAAGCCATGCCTCGGAAGGTCATTGCGGCCGTTTGCCTGGGGGATTGCGGCGACGGCCGCGGGGTCGCTTTGCTGAGAACCTATCTTGAGCGTCATCAGCATGATATAGACCGTCAGCTCTATTATGAGGCCCTGTCGTCCATAAAAAGGCTGGGGGGCCAGACTAAGGACCTGCCGGATCCATTCCATGACTTTGAGGGTCAGTCTTCATTGCGTTCTTAAGGCTGTGGGATGAGGCCGCCAGCTGAGAAAAGCCTTGACAGATTCCTGAAACTTCCTATATAATTTCAAATCGTCAAGGAAATGCGGAATTAACTCAGTGGTAGAGTGTCACCTTGCCATGGTGAAAGTCGCGAGTTCGAATCTCGTATTCCGCTCCAGCTTTGTGGTCATGTATGAGTCGCCAGACTTGTACATGACTTTTCTTTTGCCCGCAAGCGCTGGCACTGTTTACAGTGTTTATGACCTTCGTTAGGGCGTACCCGGTTGTGGGAGAAACGCGGTGCCTTTCCGAGCCCGGATGAAAACACCATAAGCCATTATGTACGCGTTGCAGCGGATAGGAATAGTCTGAAGCGCCTGGGCAAACTGGAGTCCGAAACAGACGAAGGGCTTAGGATCCGCTCCGCTCAGGCCGGACACTAGTTGGCCGGTGGTGTCCTGGCTCAGGCAGGCTGCATAATCCGCTCCGCTCAGGCTGGTTGGCCGGTTTTAGGTTCCCCGGAGTCTGGTTTGCCCGACAAAGATGACAGCAAAAGCCCGTTAAAAATCCGGGCTTTACTGATGTGTCAGGTTAGCTCCCACTGCTTTGTGCTAAAATAGCTTTAACATTGGCTGAAGGTCAGAGCGGTTGAGCCGGCTGACCTTTGCTCCGGATGCTACGGGAGGGTGATATGGCCGCAGTTACGCTTAAATCGATTATTGATGAATTTCATCTGGAAGAGATTACAAATTTCGGTAATACTGAGGATATTTTGATCACCGTAGCTGATGTCACCCGGCCGGGACTCCAACTGGCCGGCTACTATGAGCATTTCGGCCCGGACCGGATCCAGCTCCTGGGCAATATGGAAATGGCTTTCCTGAAGCACCTGACGTCTGAGGAGCGGTTTCATACTCTGGAAACTATCTTCAGCAAGGGCATCCCCTGTATGATTTTATCAAGGCACCATGAGATTTTTCCGGAAATGCTGGAGGCCTCAAAACGCTATAGTGTCCCGCTATTAAGAACAGATGAAACGACTTCAACCATTATGAGCTCATTGATTAAGCATCTCAACGTGGAACTGGCACCGCAAACCACACTTCATGGCGTTTTGGTTGAAATCTACGGCGAAGGTATTCTGATATTGGGTGAAAGCGGCGTCGGAAAATCTGAAACCGCTATGGAAATTGTAAAACGCGGTCACCGGCTGATCGCGGATGATCTGGTTGAGGTCCGGCGGGTTTCAGACTCTACCCTGCTGGGTCAGGCTCCTGAAATTATCCGGCATTTAATTGAAATCCGCGGCTTGGGCATCATGGATGTAAAAGAGCTGTATGGTGTCTCCTCAGTCAAAATGCAGGAAAATATCAATTTTGTAATTAACCTGGAGATCTGGGATGAACGTAAGGTTTACGAGCGTTTAGGGATCAATCAGGAAACGACTGAAATCCTGGGCATCAAGGTCCCCAGTACGACCATCCCGGTCCGCCCCGGCCGTAATCTGGCTATCATCGCTGAGGTTGCCGCGATTAATTTCCGCCAAAAACAGATGGGTTATAACGCGGCCAAGGCTTTGACTGACCGCTTGTTTGGACCACGTAAAACCGCAGAGACCGGCAAAGCTGAATCAGGCGGCACGGCCGGCCTTTGAGTCAGAGGCTGGGGACGGCCTTAGCCAGACAAATAAAATTAAGGACATGAACATGAATAATTCTAACCAGTATAGTGCTCCCGCTCAGGCTGAACGGCTTAAGCAGTTTATGACGCAGCTGGCTCTGCTGTATCCTGAAGTGAGCGCTGAGTTGCGCCACGGCGAGCCCATGTCGCAACACACCACGTTTAGAGTTGGCGGACCGGCTGCGTTATACTGGAATCCGTCTGATATTGATACCCTGGCCCAGATCATGCAGTTGGCCGCTCAGGCCGGTATACCGGTAACCTTGCTGGGTCAGGGATCCAATGCCCTGGTAGAAGATGGCGGACTGCCCGGTCTGACTATCCAACTCAATGAAAACCTGGCTAAGCTTAACTGCCTCAGCCCGGCGGAAGCCGGATCCTGGCTGGAGCAGCAGCGGCCCGGCTCGGCCGCGCACAGCATTCGCTATGATGACGCGGTTATATATGTGCTGGCCCAATCTGGTTGCCGCCTGAGTCAGCTGGCTGAGTTTGCCGCGGCCAACAGCCTGAGCGGACTGGAGTTTGCCTGCGGCATCCCCGGCAGTATTGGCGGCGCGGTGTTCATGAATGCGGGGGCATATGGCTACTCCTTAGGCGACTTCATTACCGCCAGCCGTTATATTGACTCCCGGCCGCCTTGCGGCCTGAACTGCTCGGTTGGAGAAGAACACGAGTTTTCCTATAGGCATAGTTTATATGAGGATAATGGCGGTGCGGTGGTTGAGGTCCTGTTTTGTCTGCAAAAAGGCGATCAGGCACAAATAAGGGCGCGGATGGCAGATTACACCGCCAGGCGAGAAGCTTCGCAACCCCTGGAATTCCCCAGTGCGGGTTCCGTGTTCCGGCGACCGGTGGGCTACTTTGCCGGCAAGCTGATTTCAGATGCCGGCCTGAGAGGCTGCCGGATTGGCGGCGCTGAGGTTTCCCAAAAGCATGCGGGCTTTATTATTAATGTCGACCATGCCACTGCTGACGATGTTAAGGCCTTGATCCGGCATATCAGAGAAACTGTCTATCAGCTCAATGGGGTAGATCTGCAGCCGGAGGTGCGGATTCTGGGCGCTCCGCTGGTCCCGGACGAGGGCGCGAACAACCGGGAATCCGGCAGCCACCGGCTGCCGGCCAACTGGTCTGTGCGCCGCAGCGCTAACTAAGCTGACGGAAAGGATGAGCTATGGAACTGGTCATACTTACCGGCATGTCCGGGGCGGGCAAAAGTATTGCGGTCGACTTTTTGGAAGACCTGGGCTATTTTTGCATTGACAATTTACCGCCGCAGTTATTGAGCAATCTGGTCCGGACTTTTACTGAAGGCCAGGGCGGAGAGGGCTTTGGCGTCCGCAAGGCCGCCTTTGTGATAGATGTCCGTAGCGCCGAGTTCTTTAACGGAACTATTCAGGCGCTGCATGAGCTGGATGATGAACACATACCTTACCGGATTATTTTTCTGGACTGTCAGGATCAGGTCCTGATCAGCCGATATAAGCAATCCCGGCGCAATCACCCGATGGGTGAAAAAATCGGGATTGTTCAGGCGCTGGCAGAAGAACGGGCCAGGCTGGTGCCGCTACGGAATATGGCCACCCAGGTCATAGACACCAGTGGGTTAACCCCACGCCAGCTGAGAGATTATCTTTACCGGCAGTTAGGCGATGGCAGCGGAATGGATGAGCGGTTGTCGGTCCTGGTGGAATCCTTTGGCTTTAAATACGGTATCCCGGCGGACTGCGATGAGGTGATGGACGTTCGCTTTATTCCCAATCCCTATTATGATGAAAAGCTCCGGCCCTTCTGTGGCCTGGATCAGGAAATCAGGGAGGTGGTTTTAGCTCACCCGGAAACACAGACCTTCCTCGCCAAGACCATGGATTTATTGACTTTTGTTTTGCCTTATCATCTTCGCGAAGGGAAAGTCAGATTTACGATCGGGGTGGGCTGTACCGGCGGCAGACACCGTTCCGTCACTTTAGCGGAAGAAGTGGCGTTGCGCCTGAAAACGGCAGGTTACCGCGTTTTGGTGGAACACAGAGACATTGACAAAGACCCGCGCTATAAACTGAGCCGACAAGCTTAAGGGGGTGACGCTATGCATGCTGAGACATTTAACTCTGTCAATTTGAACTTATACCGGGACAACCCGGCCAGAGGCCCCAGAATCGTTGTGATTGGGGGAGGAACCGGCTTGTCGACCATGCTGCGCGGGCTGAAACGCTACACCCAGCATATATGTGCGGTGTGTACTGTGGCAGATAACGGCGGCTCTTCAGGCCTCTTACGCAAAGACCTGGGGATTTTGCCACCGGGAGATATCAGAAACTGCATTTTAGCTTTGGCCGATACGGAACCGGTGATGGAAAAACTCATGAATCATCGCTTCAGTGAAGGTTCTCTAAACCGCCAGAATTTTGGCAACCTGTTTATTGCGGCTATGACCGAGGTTTGCGACGGCAATTTTTACGAGGCGGTCCGTAAATTTTCTGATGTTCTGGCGGTAACCGGCAAAGTGCTGCCCGTCTCCTTGCAGGACCTGAATATTTGCGCACACTTATCAGACGGCCGCTTTATTATTGGTGAGTCTGCCATTGGCCATGAAGAACTGCCGCCCGGGGTCAGAATCACAGACATTTGCATGGATCCGGCGACGGCGGCGGCTTTGCCGGAAGCGATTGAAGAGATTAATCAGGCAGATCTGGTGGTCTTAGGCCCGGGTAGCCTTTATACCAGCATCATCCCCAATCTGCTCTTTAAAGAAGTACGTGAGGCTATTGCCCAATCTGCCGCCACGACGGTTTACGTCTGCAACATCATGACCCAGCCGGCGGAAACGCGCGGCTATAATGCGCAGGACCACCTGCAGGCCATCCTGGACGCCTGCGGCAAAACGACGGCCCAGGGCTTTATTGATTATTGCATTGTTAATAATGAGCCCCTGGAGGACAGCGTTTTGGGGGTGTATAAAGAAACCCATGCGGAAACGGTTTTTTATGACCGGGACCTTATCCGCCGGATGGGGACCAAACTGATCGAAGCCAATCTGGTTCTGGTTAAGAACGGAAAAGTGCGTCATGATGCGGCTGAATTAGCCGTGCAGCTCATGCAGCTGGCACATCTGGCGGTGACGGCCAAACGTCAGTCTGCTTCTGCCAGCCCGCTTCTGTGTATGCCGGAGGCGTGGTAAGCATGTCTTTTTCTCATGAAGTAAAAACAGAGCTCTGTTCCGTTGTGCCTGAAACGGACGCGTTGATGGCGCTGGAACTTGCGGTAATCCTAGCCTGGTCTGGCCGGATCACGGGGGATCAGGTCCGTCTGACCACTTCCCATCCAGCGGTCAGAGACCGCATGCTGCACTATTTTGATGAGCTGTTGGGTATGGTGCCTGAAGTAAGCCAGGGCAAGGATAGCTACACGCTGCATTTAGCAGGTGAGTTTGAAAGTCAGGCCGTGAACTCCTTTGTCCGGGGTGCGCTTGAGCCGGATCCCCTGACTGCGGCCATCCTCAGACCGTTGCCGGAAACGCCGGTGGAGCAGGGCACCATCCTGCGAGCGGTTTTTTTGATTGCTGGGTCTATGACCGATCCGGACCATGCGTATCACCTTGAAATCACCTGCTATCATCAGCCCCTTGCAGATTATTTTTGCCAGCTTCTTCACCAGCTGGACATTATACCGCATGAGGTCAAAAGGCATCTGGCCCGTAACCTCTATATAAAAGACAGTGAAGCTATATCAACTTTTTTAGCTTATATGGGTGCCTACCGCTCTATGCTCAGATTTGAATCCCTGAGGGTCGAAAAGGACATGCGCAACAGCATCAACCGGATGGTTAACTGTGACGCGGCTAACGCGATGCGCATAGCTGAAGCCGGCGTCCGGCAGCATCAACAGCTGTCCTGGTTCAGCGAACACTACGGCCTGGCCAAACTACCGGCCGAACTGGCGGCAGCAGCCCAGCTGCGCCTGGCTTATCCTTCGCTATCCTTGCGGGAACTGGGCGAAAAGCTGGATCCGCCGCTGACTAAATCAGGCGTAAACCACCGGCTGAAACGCCTGGAACGGCTGGTTAAGGAAGCCTGGGAAGCAGAGAAAGGACAGCAGCGTGAAGCTTGACATTGCATTAGTTGAACCGGAAATTCCTGCCAATACAGGAAACATAGCCCGCACCTGCGTGGCGGTAGGCGCTGGCCTGCATTTAGTCGGAACATTAGGGTTTAAGCTGGAGGACCGCTATCTTAAACGCGCCGGCCTGGATTACTGGCCCCGGCTGGATTTACATATATGGGATACTTTGGAGGATTTACTGCATCATCATACCTATGATGGTATCTATTATGCCACCACTAAAGCGGCAGCCTGCTACAGTGAGGTGCGGTTTCCGGAGCGAAGCCTGCTGGTCTTTGGCAAGGAAACCAAAGGCCTTCCGGAGTCTTTGCTGCTAGCCCATCCAGAGCGCAATATCCGGATCCCCATGCGAGCGGGTGAGCGTTCCTTAAACCTATCCAACTCGGTAGCTATCATAGCGTATGAAGTCTGCCGGCAGCACGGCTTTCCGGAGCTGCAAACGGAGAGTCACTATCTGGATCCTCTGTAACCCGGCGCTAATCCCGGACAGATGAACCGAGCCGGTGACTAAACCGGCTTTTTGTTATTAGGACCAGGACAGCCAAGCCCTGCTGCCAGGCCCAGGGTCATCAGCCTGATTTAACTGATTGCGGATGTACTGCTTTATTCTGCCTGTGTTTTATGCTACTATATCCTATAAGTGAGTAGCTACCGCAACGCTAGCTGCCATACTTGTTGCGGCAGCGGTGCTGATAACGGAGGAAATGGCATGTATGCAACTAATCAAAGCTTAAAAATAGAAACGGACGACTTTGTGCCCGACTGTCCCTTGTTTAAAGGCCTTCGGGCGGACCAGGCGGTTAAAGTACTGAGTGAGCTGGGTTGTAAAAGAGAAGTCTGGCCCCAGGGCTCAACTATCCGTATTCAGGGCACGGTCCAGGAGGCCTGGGGTATTGTGGCTCAGGGTGAACTGGAACTAAGCGTCAGGGATGATAATGGTATTTGCCAGACTGTGGGTGAGTTGTCCCGCGGAGAGATGTTTGGTGTTTTGACCGCTTTAGGCGGTGGCCAGGACTGGCCGCAGCAGATTAAGGCAGCATCGGATTGCACGGTTTTGTTTATTCCTGTATATACCAATAACGGCAAGCTTAATATATCCGGCAATCAGGGGGAATTGTGTCTGGATCGGGACTGCCCTAAGGAAGCCTGGAACCGGATGATTGAAAACCTGCTTCGCTGTGTGGCAGCCCAGGCCTTGCAATTGCAGCAGCGTCTGGATTTGCTGACTGTCAATGGCATGCGCGCCAGACTGTCCAGGTTTTTTTTGCAGCAGATTGAACAAAGCGGGCGGCATACCTTTACGCTGGACATGAATCGTGAAGGGATGGCGCGCTACTTAAATGTCTCCAGACCGTCAATGTCCAGGGAACTTTCCAGGATGAAAGAAGAGGGTCTGCTGGATTATTACCGCAACTCCTTTACAATCTACAAAGCGGAGGACTTGAAAAAGTACTGTGCCTGAGGGTATGATCATACAGTAAATATGACATTATATAGCAAGCTTAAGCATGGAGGTGCAAGATGCTGGACATACAGCTGATCAGACAAAATCCGGACCTGGTAAAAGCAAAACTGGGTAAACGCGGTTATGAGGTGGATTTTACCTCCTTTTTGCAAAAGGACCAGGAGCGGCGGCAACTGATTGCTGCATCGGACAGCCTTAAGGCCACCCGCAATCGAGTTTCTGCGGAAATCCCGCGGCTGAAAAAGCTGGGTGAGGATGTATCGGCCACCCTTGCGGAGATGAAGCAAATTGGTCAGGACATTAAGGCGAAAGATGAGGCCTTGAACCGTCTGGAGCAAGATCAGCTGGATTTTTTATCCGGCTTGCCTAACCTGCCGGCAGATGATGTAGTGGCAGGCGGCAAAGAGGCCAATCAGGTGATTAAGGTTTTTGGCGAAAAGCCGGTTTTCAGCTTTAACCCACGCCATCATGTGGACATCGCGGAAGATCTGGGCCTGATTGATTACCAAAGAGGCGCCAAGCTCAGCGGCTCCGGCTTCTGGATTTATACCAACCAGGGTGCGCAGCTGGAATGGGCTTTGCTGAACTACTTTGTGGCGGAACATCTGAAAGACGGTTATCAGATGATGCTCGTACCGCATATTCTGAATTATCGCTGCGGCTATACCGCAGGACAATTTCCCAAGTTTAAGGAAGACGTCTTTTGGCTGAAAAATGAAGAGAGTGACGATCCGGAACGGCAGCAGTTTATTTTGCCCACAGCGGAGACCGCTCTGGTTAATTTGCACCGGGATGAAATACTGACTGAGGATCAACTGCCGGAGAAGTATTTTGCTTACACCCCCTGCTACCGCAAAGAGGCTGGCAGTTACCGCGCGGAGGAACGTGGCATGATCAGGGGACACCAGTTTAACAAGATTGAGATGTTCCAATATACGACGCCGGAGACGTCTGAACAGGCCTTCCAGGAGTTAGTCGACAAGGCCTGCCGGCTGGTAGCCGGTCTGGGTTTGCATTTCCGATTGAGCAAACTGGCGGCGGGTGATGTCAGCGCCTCTATGGCCAAAACCTATGACGTTGAGGTGTGGATTCCATCAATGAATGATTATAAGGAAGTCAGTTCTGCTTCAAATGCGCGGGATTATCAGGCGCGGCGGGGTAACATGAAACTGAGACGGAAAGATGGCAGCCTGACATACCTGCACACACTCAATGCTTCCGGCCTGGCCACCTCCAGAGTTTTGCCGGCTATTATGGAACAGTGCCAGACGGCTGACGGCAGGGTGAGAATTCCGGAAGTTTTGCAGCCTTATATGGGCGGGCAGGCCTTTTTGTCCCGGGCCTAAACCAGCCTTAACCAATGCGCGGGCCGGCGCGCAGGCGCCTCCCCGATTAAAGCCAGCCCGGCAGGTTCAGGGCGGACAGCAAACTGAGAGCGGTAATTTTGCAGATTTGTGCAATTTTACCGCTTTAGTATCTGTACGAAGTCAAGCCCCCATGATATAATTGCTTGTCATTGCCCCGTAAGGGGCTGTTATTTTGTGCTCAGGCTCAGCAGGGATATCCCTTAACCGGCCTGGCGTGAATTAAGAGCAGCTGAGGGGGCGGGCAGAACTAGTTTATGAAAGGAGAGTATTGATGCCTACATTCAACCAGTTAGTCAAGTCAGGACGGGTGAGCAAAACCTACAAGTCTAAGTCACCTGCACTGCATGTCAACATGAATACGTTGACCCGGCGTGAAAGCGAGCTTGAATCCCCGCAGAGACGCGGCGTTTGCACAGTTGTCAAAACGACAACCCCCAAAAAGCCTAACTCTGCTTTGCGTAAGATTGCTCGTGTACGTCTGACCTCCGGTATGGAAGTAACCGCTTACATTCCCGGCATCGGCCACAATCTGCAGGAGCACTCAGTTGTTCTGATCAGAGGTGGAAGAGTTAAGGATCTGCCTGGTGTGCGTTATCACATCATCCGCGGAACCCTTGATGCCGCTGGCGTCAGCGGACGTATGCAGGGCCGTTCTAAGTACGGTGCCAAGCGCCCCAAAGCCGCTAAGGTGAAGTAATCGGATTAGGTTGAACTCGTTGTGCTCAGTACACCGTACTCATACAGGGGTATGGCCGGTAACTGACACAGTCCATTGCTGGATTGAGTACCTGTGGTATCAGACTGAAGGTCTGAATTATCATACTAAAGGAGGGAAGACAAGTGCCAAGAAGAGGCCATGTCCCAACAAGAGAAGTCCTTCCTGATCCTATCTATCATGATGTTCGCGTCACTAAACTGACCAATAATGTCATGCTGGACGGGAAGAAGGGCGTAGCTCAAAAGATTGTTTATGGCGCATTTGACCTGATTCAGGAAAAAAGCGGCCAGGAACCCCTGGAGATTTTTAATAAAGCTCTGGAAAATGTTATGCCGATGCTGGAGGTTAAAGCCAGACGGGTCGGCGGCGCCAACTATCAGGTCCCTATTGAAGTCCGTCCGGAACGCCGGCAGACGCTTGCGCTGCGTTGGTTGGTGTCGTTTGCCCGGGACCGCAGTGAACGGACCATGAAGGAACGGCTGGCAGGAGAACTGCTGGACGCATCCAATCAGGCCGGCGGCGCTTACAGAAGAAAAGAAGAAATGCACAGGATGGCTGACGCTAACCGTGCGTTTGCTCATTACAGATGGTAAAGAAGAGTAGGAGGATGAATCGTTAATGCCCAGACAATTCCCACTCGAAAAAACAAGAAATATTGGCATCATGGCGCACATTGATGCCGGCAAAACCACGACTACAGAGCGTGTGCTTTATTACACCGGCCGTATCCATAAAATCGGTGAGACTCATGAAGGGGCCGCAACGATGGACTGGATGGCGCAGGAACAGGAACGTGGTATTACCATCACGTCTGCTGCTACTACTGCTCAGTGGAAGGGCTACCGGGTCAACATCATTGATACGCCGGGCCACGTTGACTTTACCGTTGAGGTGGAGCGCTCTCTGCGTGTCCTTGACGGTGCTGTGACTTTGCTGGACGCCAAGAGCGGCGTAGAGCCCCAGACGGAAACCGTCTGGCGTCAGGCCGATCACTACGGTGTCCCGCGTGTGGTCTATGTCAATAAAATGGATATCATGGGCGCCGATTTCTTCCACTCAGTCCAGTCTATTGAGGATCGCCTCAAGGCGCATCCGATCGCGATTCAGATTCCTATTGGCAAAGAGGACAACTTTGAAGGCATCGTTGATTTGATGACGATGAAAGCTGAAGTCTATGAAGATGACCTGGGAACCACCATTGACGTGGAGGACATCCCGGCAGACATCCTGCCACTGGCTGAAGAATGGCGCGAAAAAATGGTGGAAGCCATTTGTGAAACAGATGAAGATCTGACCATGAAATTCCTGGAAGGCGATGAGATTTCGGTTGCGGAGCTTAAGACCGCGCTTCGAAACGCCACCATTGCCTGTCATGCCACCCCGGTGCTCTGCGGTTCGTCATACCGCAATAAGGGTGTACAGATGATGCTGGACGCCGTCATTGATTATCTGCCGTCACCGTTGGATATCCCGCCTATTAAGGGGATTAATCCGGATACGGAAGAGGAAGATGAGCGCGTGGCGGACGACAGTGAACCGTTCTCGGCGCTGGCCTTTAAGATCATGGCAGACCCGTTTGTCGGCAAGCTGGCCTTCTTCCGGGTGTATTCAGGTACTTTGGATTCTGGCTCATACGTCCTTAACGCAACTAAAAAGAAGCGTGAAAGAATAGGCCGTATTCTGCAGATGCACGCCAATCACCGTGAGGAAATTGATAAAGTGTATTCCGGTGATATCGCGGCTGCGGTGGGCCTGAAGAACACCACGACCGGTGACTCGCTTTGTGATGAGGATCATCCTATTGTTTTGGAATCGATGGAATTTCCGGAGCCGGTTATCAGTGTGGCAATTGAGCCTAAATCTAAAGCCAGCCAGGATAAAATGATTATTGCTTTGCAAAAACTGGCAGAAGAAGATCCGACCTTCAGAACGCATACAGATCCTGATACCGGGCAGACGATCATTGAAGGTATGGGTGAGCTTCATCTGGATATTATTGTGGATCGTATGTTCCGCGAGTTTAAGGTTGAAGCCAATGTCGGCGCCCCGCAGGTTGCTTATAAGGAAACCATCACCAAGGAAGTGCGCCAGCAGGGCAAGTTTGTCCGTCAGTCCGGCGGTCATGGTCAGTACGGCGATGTCACCCTGATCCTGGAGCCGCAGGAACCTGGCACCGGCTATATCTTTGAAAATAAGATTATTGGCGGCGTTGTTCCTAAAGAATATATCGGACCGGTTGACGCCGGTGTTCAGGAGGCCATGCAGAGTGGTATCCTGGGCGGTTACCCGGTTGTGGATGTCAAGGTTTCCCTGGTAGACGGATCTTACCATGACGTTGACTCTTCCGAAATGTCCTTTAAGATTGCCGGTTCCATGGCTTTCAAAGAGGGCATGCGTAAGGCCGGGCCAGTGCTGCTGGAGCCGATTATGCGGGTTGATGTGACTGTTCCTGAAGATTATATGGGCGACGTTATGGGCGATATCAGCTCCAGACGCGGCCGGATTGAAGGAATGGAAGCTATCCCGGGCGCACAAAAAATTACGGCTTTTGTCCCACTGTCGGAGATGTTTGGTTATGCGACCAGTTTGCGTTCTCAGACCCAGGGCCGCGGCACCTTCATCATGCAGATCAGCCACTTTGAGCAGGTCCCCAGGAATATTATGGAAAACGTGCTCAAAAAGTAATCTGATTGATCAGATTATCAGCCATTCAGGCAGGATAAACACCGGTATTATGGGTAGATATCTTGCTAAAAATCGCCTGAATGGCTAAAATAGAATCCAGGCGTCAGCCAGGAAAAATAAGAGATATCAGTGATGTAACTGATTATAAGGAGGATTATTCAGAAATGGGTAAAGCTAAATATGAAAGAACCAAGCCCCATGTCAACATTGGCACAATTGGGCACGTTGACCACGGCAAGACAACGCTGACTGCCGCCATCACCAAAGTTCTGGCCATGAACGGTGAGGCTCAGTACACCAGCTATGACAACATCGACAAGGCACCGGAAGAGCGCGCTCGTGGTATCACGATCAACACCTCTCACGTTGAGTATGAAACTGACAAGCGTCACTATGCTCATGTGGACTGCCCGGGGCATGCTGACTACATTAAAAACATGATTACCGGTGCCGCTCAGATGGACGGCGCTATTCTGGTTGTGTCTGCCGCTGACGGCCCCATGCCTCAGACCCGTGAGCACATTTTGCTGGCTCGTCAGGTAGGTGTGCCTTCCATCGTCGTTTTCTTAAATAAGTGCGATATGGCAGACCCGGAGTTGATTGAACTGACTGAAATGGAAGTTCGTGAGCTGCTGAATGAGTATGATTTCCCGGGCGACGATACCCCGTTTATTCAGGGTTCTGCGCTGCAGGTCCTTGAGTGCACCAGCACCGATCCGAATGCCCCGGAGTACAAGTGTATTCATGAGCTGATGGATGCGGTTGACAGCTGGATCCCGACGCCTGAGCGCCCCATTGACAAGCCTTTTGCTATGCCGGTTGAGGATGTCTTCACCATTTCTGGTCGTGGCACAGTTGCAACCGGACGTGTCGAGCGCGGCGTAGTGAAAATCGGTGACCCCGTTGAGATCGTCGGCTTGCGTGAGGACAAACTGCAGTCGGTTATTACCGGTGTTGAGATGTTCCACAAGTCCATGGACTTGGCTGAGGCCGGAGACAATATCGGCGTGCTGCTGCGCGGTATTAACCGTGATCAGGTTGAGCGCGGCCAGGTTATCTGCAAGCCCAATACCATCCATCCTCATACCAAGTTCAGCGGTCAGGTTTATGTTCTGACACAGGCTGAAGGCGGCCGCCATAAGCCTTTCTTCACCGGCTATCGTCCTCAGTTCTTCTTCCGCACCACGGATGTTACCGGGGTAGCAGAGCTGCCTGAAGGTGTTGACATGTGCATGCCTGGC
Organism: Oscillospiraceae bacterium; assembly: GCA_028704415.1. Classification (GTDB taxonomy): domain Bacteria; phylum Bacillota; class Clostridia; order Saccharofermentanales; family Fastidiosipilaceae; genus JAAVLZ01. Next base: position 34,638 of record JAQWFM010000007.1, read on the forward strand.
GATCACGTGACCATTACGGTTGAACTGATTACGCCAGTTGCACTTGAGGCCGGAGATAAGTTTGCTATTCGTGAAGGCGGCAAGACCGTTGGATCGGGTACCGTGGCTACAGTTCTTGAGTAACATCAGCATCTAGCTGGCTGAGCGGTCATGGATTAATCGGCCGGTTTAGGATAAACCGCTTTGACTTTGGTCAGAGCGGTTTATTTTTTATCCCGTCCCAGGTCTGGTCACGGGCTATATGACTGGCGGCAGGTTCAGATGTTTGTCCTGCCAGAACAGCAACGGTCAGATGGACTTAACATGATATAATAAGCGAACGACTGAAGGAAAGCAGGAAACATATGACTGAGCAAGACCAACCTAATTCACTTTCTGAATTCAGCAATGATGATCAGGACAACGGTGCACTGCCGGAGCCTGAGGAAGCTAACGTCCTTATCAGTGATCAGGTTCAGGTTCAGGATGATTATAAAACGATTGAACAGGAAATGAAGCAGGAGGATTCGCTGCGGCAGGCCCGGGAAGACCCGGCACCCCCAGTGGAAAAGGCACCTTTGCTGCCCTTATATGAACTGGTGGTATTACCAGCCATGTCCAGCAGTTTTGAGGTGGCGCGGCCTGGTTCGGTCGCGGCGCTTAAAGAAGCCATGGCCAGTGACCTGACCTTGCTGCTGGCTCCTCAGCTTGATCTATCTGCCGACTGGCCGGTGCCAGACCAGATTGCACCGATTGCCTGCCTGGCCAAAGTGACGGAATTGCTGGAGGTCAAAAACCGGCCCGCCTACCGGGTTAAGGTAGAGGGCCTGAGCCGGGTTAAGCTGACCGATATCCGGGAGGCCGGCGCCGAAGCCGGTTATAAGGCCCTGTACCAACGCTTAACAGCTCAGGCAGAACCTGAACCGGATTTAAAACTGGAAGCTTTGCGCCGTAATCTGACCGACGCTTTCAGACAGTACGTAATGGTCACCGGCCGCGGCTCAGTGGAGGTGGTCAACTCTTTACGCCAGATCAAATCAGGTGATAAACTGACGGATTTGATTTGCAGCAATGTGGATCTTTCCTACAGCGATCAGATTGATCAGCTGACGGAAGTCTCATTACTGAAGCGAATGCTAAAACTGCTTCAAAAGCTGCAGACTGAAATTGCAGTTGCCGGCATGCAGCATGATATTGAGGAAAAGGTCAAGCAAAAACTGGATCAGTATCAGCGGGAGTACTATTTGCGCGAGCAATTAAAAGTGATCCATGATGAGTTAGGTGATGAAGAGAGCAGTGAGGAAGAAAGCCAGCGGTATCTCGATCAGCTAAAAAAAATGCCTTTTGATGCCAAAGACCGGGATTACCTGGAAAAGGAAATTCACCGCCTGGCTAAATATCCGCCCAATTTCCCGGAAGCGGCCGTATCCAGATCCTATCTGGATCTGGTTTTTGAGTTGCCCTGGGGGCACTGCTCTAAAGATAAATTGAATCTGGCTGCTTGCCGCAGGCAATTAGACCGGGATCACTACGGGCTGCAGACAATCAAAGAACGGATTCTGGAGTATTTGGCGGTTATGAAGCGGCAAAAGTCGATGAAGGACGAAACTTACAAGGCGCCAATCCTTTGCCTGGTCGGCCCACCGGGCGTGGGCAAAACCTCCATAGCCCAGTCTATCGCTACCGCCTTAGGCCGTTCCTATATTCGCATGTCTTTAGGCGGCGTAAAGGATGAAGCAGAAATCAGAGGGCATAGGCGTACCTATATCGGCGCCATGCCCGGGCGGATTATCCAGGCCATTAAGCGGGCCGGGACGGATAACCCGCTGATTTTGATGGATGAAATTGACAAGCTGGGCAGTGACTACCGGGGAGATCCGGCTTCTGCTTTACTGGAGGTCCTGGATCCGGAGCAAAACCGCAGCTTTAGAGATCATTACCTGGAATTAAACTACGATCTGTCCCAGGTGTTGTTTGTTACCACGGCCAACACCACTGAAACCATCCCGGATGCTTTACTTGACCGAATGGAGCTGATTGAACTGAGCGGGTATACGGAAGAAGAAAAAACGGAAATTGCCAGACTGCACTTATGGCCCAAACAGCAAAAACTAAATGGACTGGCTGCCGGCGAACTGCGTCTGAGCAAGACGGCGATTCATGGGATTATAGAAGACTACACCCGGGAAGCCGGTGTCAGGCAGCTGGAGCAGCAACTGGCCAGAATAGCGCGACGCTGGCTGCTTAAAAAGGAAGAAAAGTCCGGCCCTTCAGCGGCGGCGCCCAATAAGCTGCTGCAGCGCCGGGACTTAACCCGTTACCTGGGGAAATCGCGCTACCATTATGATCTGGTTGATACCAAAGATCTGGTAGGACTTGCCAACGGCTTAGCGTGGACCGTTAATGGCGGGGATATGCTCAACATTGAGGTCAGCGCGGTGAAGGGCAGCGGAAAACTTCAGCTAACCGGCCAGTTGGGTGATGTTATGCAGGAGTCAGCTAAAGTGGCGCTCAGCTATGTGCGCGGGCATGCCGCGGAATTGGGTCTGGATACATCCTACTGTGAAAAGACCGACATCCACATCCATGTACCGGAAGGGGCTATTCCTAAAGATGGCCCGTCAGCAGGGATTACCCTGGCAGTAGCGGCCCTGTCCGCGTTGAGCGGGCGGCCGGTTAAACACCAGGTCGCCATGACCGGTGAGCTGACGATCCGCGGACGGGTGCTCCCCATTGGCGGTCTGAAAGAGAAAATGATTGCCGCGCAGCGGGCCGGGGTTAAAACCGTCCTGTTCCCCAGACAGAATGAAGCCGATCTTGATGACATTCCTGCTTCGGTAAAAGACAAACTTCAGCTTTGCCCCATCAACGACGCCCAAGAAGCTTTTGCCTTAGCTTTAGCCGCTGCCCCAGCGGGCAACTCCTGATTCAGATACAGACTGCCGGGTGCCTGCGCTTCATAAAGTCTGGCATACCGGCCGCCTTTTTTCAGCAAGGCTTCATGACTCCCTTCTTCCTGGATACCTTCGTCATCAATATAAACAATTTTGTCCGCGTTGCGAATCGTGGACAGACGATGCGCAATGACCAGACTGGTACGGCCTTCCGCCAGCTTATCCAGCGAACGCTGAATCTTAATCTCTGTATTGGTGTCCAGGGCGGAAGTTGCTTCGTCCAGGACAAGTATGGCGGGATCTTTAAGGAAAATCCGGGCTATGCTGATCCGCTGTTTTTGCCCGCCGGACAGCCGGGCTCCCCGTTCGCCAACTTCTGTATCGTATCCCTCAGGCAGACTTTCAATGAAGTCATGGATTTCGGCCTTTTTGGCCGCGGCAATGATCTCCGCATCGGTAGCATCAATCCGGCCGTAGCGGATGTTGTCGCGCACGGAGGCCGCAAACAAAAAGACATCCTGCTGCACAATGCCGATCTGACGGCGGAGACTCAATAAGGTTACTTGTCGGATGTCATAGTTATCAATGGTTATGCGGCCGCTCTTAACATCATAGAAACGCGGTAAGAGCTGACATAAGGTGGTCTTGCCACCGCCGGAGGGACCAACCAGCGCTACCTTTTGCCCTGAAGCTATCGCCAGACTGACTTGATCCAGCACCTTATGCTGACCGTCATACGAGAAGCTGACCCGGTCAAAAACAATATTGCCCTTTACCTGAGGTAAGTCGGTGGCATCAGGCGCGTCCACTATATCAGGCTCCAGCCGCATCAGATGGAGGAAGCGGCGGAAGCCGGCCATACCATTGGCATACTGTTCAAAAAATGAAACCAGTTTGCGAATGGGGGTCAGGAAAGAGTTGACAAATAAGGTGAAGGTTAAAAGATCGGTTAAGGTCATCATACCCTTAACTAAAAAAATCGCGCCAATGGCTATGACCACAATATTAAGTGTTGACGTGCTTAACTCCATTCCGCTGTTAAAAACCGCCATGGCCTGATAAAAACCGCGTTTGGCATCCCGGTAGTTCTGGTTGCCGGCTTCGAATTTTTCTACCTCATAATCTTCATTGGTGAAAGCCTTGGCTACTCTGACCCCGGAAATAGCGTTTTCCAGATCCGCGTTGATGACCGCTGTCTTTTCCTTGACTTTGGCAGAGGCATCAGCCATCCGGCGACGGGTCAGCACCGTGATCAGGACAATCAGCGGGATCATAATCAGCAGGATCAGCGCCAGCTGCCAGCGGATCATCATCATGGCTATGAATGAACCGATCAGCGTGACCAGCGCGATGAACAGATCTTCCGGGCCATGGTGGGCCAGCTCAACGATTTCAAACAGATCACTGACGACCCGGCTCATCAGATGGCCAGTCCTGGCGTGATCATAAAAACTAAAACTCATGGTCTGAAGGTGAGTAAAGAGGAGGGAACGCATATCCGCCTCCATCCGAACCCCCAGCAGATGCCCCCAGTAAGTTACGACATATTGCAGCAGACTGCGGACTATAAAAGCCAGCAGCAATGCGAGCATCATAACCGCAAAAAAACGATACCGGCCAGCCGGAATCAGCGTTTGCAAGCCATAACGGGTCAGCAGTGGGAAGGACAGATCAACCAGTGCGATGCCCAGGGCTGATACCAGATCCAGCAGGAGCAGGCCCAGGTGCGGTTTGAAGAAGGATAAGAAAATAGCCAGATTGGAAGCCTTTTGAAAGCGAGGGTCAGACATAATATTCTCCTTAAGTAAGCTACGCCGGCGGAGGCCAAAGGCAAACAGCCGCCAACCATCAGTTACTCTATTCTATCCTTATTTTTCTGCTGCGGCCAGGTAATTTACTGCCCGGAGATGGAGCCGGGTATGCTAAAATAAGCATGAAGCCATTTGACGCAAAGGGAGTGATGTAATGCTGACCAGACCTTGCTCAGGCGGGATTGTGTTTTTCAGAAACAAAGTCCTCATTATGGAAAATGAAAAGCATGAGTGGATCCTGCCCCAGACCCGCATACCGCGTAATCATGATCCGGAACAAACGATACAGGAGTTTATTGAAAACCGATTGGGCCTGAATACAAGTATTCTGGGTCAGGCGGGTACCTCAAATTATGAGTTCTATTCTATAACTCGCATGCGTCCGGTGCGCAATGAGATTACCTGGTATGCCATGACCAGTACCACCAATCAACTCTTGCCCAAGCTGGACGCCAGCCTGTTAAGCGCGGGCTTTGCTTCTATGGAACAGGCGTTAAAGCAGATTACTTACTCTCAGGATAAATCAGTACTGATGCTGGCTTATCAGCGCTACCGGGAGCAACAGGCGGATGGTTAATCAGCTGCAGGCCGGGCCGGCTTGTTTGCGTCAATCATGGAGGCGCCTGGCTTGACTTTACCAAATAAGGGACAGGATCAGCCTGCATATTTTACGGTCAGCCGTTCAGGTGAAAGCAGGCTTGAGGTAAAGCGGTCGGTTTTCATTGGCCTGGCCGCACCGGCTGAGGATGAGGCTATGGCTGCCGGCACCATAGCGCGCCAGCGGGCACTTTATCCGGACGCAAGACATCATGTATATGCCTGGCGGGTCAGACAGCCGCAGCAGCTGCAGCGCTTTTCGGATGACGGTGAACCCCACGGAACGGCCGGTCAGCCGGTCTTGACCGTATTGAGCAAAGCAGATCTTTGGCAGAGCATCCTGATTGTAACCCGCTACTTTGGCGGAACCTTGCTGGGAACCGGCGGTTTGGTAAGGGCTTACACGGATGCCAGCCGACTGGCCCTGGAAGCGGCGGAACTCAGCCAGATGACGGAAGGCTATGAGTATCATCTGAAACTACCATACGCCTTATATGACCGCCTGAGCAGGGCCGTTGCTCAGCACGGCTGGCTATCCGGCCAACCTCAGTTTGGCGCTGAGGTTGGCCTCAGCGGCTTTATACCGGCCGGACACCGGCCAGCGTTTGAGGCCTGTGTCCGTGACTGCAGCCAAGGCCAGGTTAAACCTGTTTATTCTGCTTTGTGCTACCGGCCATTGGGACTTGATTCAACCAGCACTTGAGAATACAGAGATAGGGAGATGCGATATGCAGGAAGATAACCATAACGTTCGCCTGGCCGTTTTAATTGACGCTGATAATATTTCATATCATTACATAAAGGGCCTGATGCAGGAAGTGGCCTTGCTGGGGACGCCAACCATTAAGCGGATTTACGGCGACTGGACCCGTCCCAATTTAAGCGGCTGGAAACCCCTGCTGCTGGATTATGCCATTACGCCGGTTCAGCAGTTTGGCTATACATATGGCAAAAATGCCACTGACTCGGCCTTAATTATTGACGCAATGGATATTCTGTATGCAGAGCGCGTGGATGGCTTTTGTCTGGTTTCAAGTGATAGCGACTTCACCCGTCTGGCTACGCGGCTCAGAGAAGCCGGTAAAGTGGTCTACGGTATAGGGGAGCAAAAAACGCCCAATGCCTTTATTGCCGCCTGCGACAAATTTATTTACATAGAGATTCTGAATGATGGTGAGGACAACGAAGAAGCCAGCCTGGATGAATCGGCTGATCCGGCCAATCCGCAGGAAGGCAGCGGCTGGCAGCCGGGGCTCCACAATATACCGCTGTCCCGTCCTGCCGTACGGACCATTCATAAGGTGGACGATGATGTGAAAAACCTCATCTATAACTGCATCATGGATCTGGCCGATGAACAGGGCTGGGCTTTTTTGGGTGATGTCGGCAATCTGATCCTGCGGGTCAGACCTTCGTTTGATCCCCGAAATTATGGCTACTCCAAGCTGACCCCTCTGATCCGGGATATTGATGGGATTGAAATCGATGAAAGAGCAACCGGGCAAAATAATGTCAAGCACATCTACATTCGCCTGAATGGCCGGCGTTATCCGGCGGAGGTTCAGGCCTGAGCGGCCGGGTTCAGCTATGACAGCGGGAGCAAGCCCAGCCCAGCCCTTAACGGTTCATCTCTGGGGTGATTCTGTCATGAAAGCGTTAATCTGGGATGAACCTGCCAGTCAGTATCGGGTTTTGCGGCCCTCACCGTTACGGCAAGCTGAACTGCCAGGCATCATCAGATTTCAAAACCACGCTCAAATTGGCGCAACGACTGAACACGCGCTCAAAACGGTGCCGCCTTTTTTGGCCTCAGACCGCGCTGGAGAAGCTGTATTGCTGGAGTTTGGCGGTAATGATTGTGACTTTAACTGGCGTGAGGTTGCCGCAAATCCGGATCTGGCCCATCAGCCGCATGTCCTGCCGGAGCGGTTTACCCATAATTTAACCCAATTGATCCGGCTGATTCAGAGCCGGCATATGTTGCCCCTGCTGATGACTTTGCCACCGGTAGACGGGCCGCGCTATCTGGCTTTCCTGTGCCGTCAAAAATATCTGGACCCCGGGCGTCTGCTGAGCTTTTTAGGCGATGCCAATCGTATTTCTCGCTTTCAGGAGCATTATTCCTGGCGGGTCCAGCAGTTGGCCGGTCAATTGAATTGTCCTCTGGTTGAGGTCAGACAGGCTTTTTTGACGCGAAGCGATTTTCATGCTTTAATCTGTGCAGACGGTATCCATCCATCTTCTTCAGGCCATGATTTGATCGCCAGCTGCATTAACGCTTTCTGGCAGTCAGCTGCCGCCAGCCCGCTTTGGAAAACGGCCGCAGGGGTCTGACGGCTGATTTAATAATTGAGAGGTAATTACATTATATGAGTCAGATTAAAACGCCTGACAACCACCTTCAGCAACCAAATCAACCGCCGTTTCCAACTCTCCTGTCCTGGCTGACACGGGTCTTAAAGGGCCTGCTCATCGGCATCGGCGCTATTTTGCCGGGGCTTTCCGGCGGGGTGCTGATGGTGATTTTTGGCATTTATGACCCTCTGATTCGCTTTCTGGGCAATTTGCGTAAGAATTTCTTCAAAAATCTGACTTTTTTTATTCCGGTCGGTATTGGCGGATTGCTGGGAATTTTACTTTTTTCAGGTGCCGTATCAGCGGCTTTTGGGCGCTTTGAAGCTCAGTTCGTCTGCTTGTTTGTTGGCTTTGTCGCCGGTACCTTACCCTCGCTTTATAAGGAAGCGGGTAAAAAAGGGCGGGGTCCCTTAGCCTATACCGTGATGACTGCTATGGCTGTACTGGTTTTTGTCCTCATGCTGATTGGCGACAAAACGCTGACCGAATTAACCCCCAACACACCGGTATGGGTCCTGTCCGGTGCATTGGTCGGCCTGGGTTTTGTGGTGCCGGGCCTGTCACCGTCCAACTTTTTGATGTATTTTGGCCTGTACAAAAAGATGACGGATGCCATCAGTGCCATGCAGCTGGGGGTCATTATTCCCTTACTGCTGGGGGTTATCCTTTGTGTGTTGTTGTTTGCCAAATTAGTCAGCTGGCTATTTGACCGTTATTATGCCGTTTTATACCACGGCATTGTGGGGCTGGTTATAGGCTCTTCCTTAGCTTTGTTTCCAACCATTATTGTACCGGCTTTCGGCGCCGATAAACTGAGCCAAAGCGGCCTTACCCTGGCAGGCGCGCTCATCTTTGCCGCGGCTTTGCTGGTTATTGGAACGGTACTGTCATATCTCTTCAGCTTATTAGAAAAGCGCTATCCCAGGGAAAGTGACGCGGCGGCCTCAAAAGATTAGGAGCAGTCACCGGTTTGTCGGGCGTGAGCGGCAGCCGGCGGGGAGGACAAGATGAAACGCTCAAGTGCAGTCTGGATGCATCTGGGATCTTTACCGGGTCCCTTTGGTATCGGGGTGATGGGGCAGGAGGCCCGTGAGTTTCTGGACTTCCTGGCAGAGGCTAAAGTGCGTTACTGGCAGCTGTTGCCTTTGCTGCAGCCGGAGGATTTATCGCCTTACCGCCCCCGCTCCTGTTATGCCGGCTGCGTATGGTTTATTGATCCCAGAGCTCTGGAGTCCTGGGGCTTACTGGAACCGGAGGAATTGGCGGCTTTCAGGTATTATGAAGATCCTTATCTGATCAACTACCAGTTTGTCATGCCTAATTGCGAGCGGCTTTTAGGCCTGGCTTTCAGCCGCTTACAGGCCGCGCAGCTGGAGCAGGTAAGGCAGTTTGCCCAGACGGAACCCTGGCTGAAGGATTACGCGGCGTTTAGCCTGCTCTACAGAGATTTTGATGGCTTGCCCTGGTGGGAATGGGATGATGAGCGGCTGCGGCGACATGAAACGGCCGCCGTGGATGCGTATATAGCGCAAAATCGGGGCTTTTATGACTATATCTGCTTTGGCCAATGGGCCTTTGCCCGGCAATGGCGGCAGCTGAGAGACTATGCCGCCAGCCGGGGGGTGGCGTTAATTGGTGATCTGCCCTTATATCCTGCCTATAATTCCGCTGATGTCTGGGCCCATCCGGAACGGTTTCAGTTAAAGGCCGATGGCTCCCCGCAGGCTGTGCACAGCAATCCGGGCCGTCCCCAGACTCATCAGCAGCGGCGGGGGACCACCCTGTTTAACTGGGCTGAAGAAGAACGGCGGGGGTTCCCTTTTTGGAGAGACCGGATCAAATTTGCCGGTTCGCGCTACACTTTGCTGCGGCTCAATCAGTTCCGGGATTTTTATCAATACCGGGCCATTCCTTACGGGGCGGAAGACCCCGGCGAGGGCTGCTGGCAGGACGGTCCGGGCAACCGCCTGTTTGAAGTCCTGGAGCAAACCCTGCGCCAACCGCTGCAGCTCATTGCGGATGATTACGGGATTGCGCCGGGCGCGGCAGCTTTGCCGGAAGGCCAGACTACCTGGCCTAGTTATGGGTTACGCCTGCTGCAGGCTGGCTTTAGCGACGGACCATCCAGTGGTCAATTGCCGCACCAATGTGCCGGGCATACCTGTGCCTGCAGTTCCACGACAGACAGCAACACGCTGCTTGGCTGGGTTTGGGAAGCGGATGAATCCAGCCGGCAGTTTGCCTTAAGCTATATCGGTTTTCCTGAAGGCTGGTCCTGGGGGGACGGAGGACCGCAAAGCCCCTTTATCCGCAGTTGCCTGCGTAGTCTGTGGCAGTCAGCCGCCACCCTGGTCTGCGTATCCGCGCAGGACCTGTGTGGCTTTGGCGCCGACACACGGATCAACGATCCACAGCACCCGGAAAAAGTCTGGCGCTTCAGACTGAGTCCGGCCGCCAAAGATGGAATAGATGGGGCTTTTATCCGGCAGCTGAATGAAACCTTTGACCGCTCAGATTAATCTGGCCTGGGGCTGCAGGTCGCAGGTCCGTATCAGGTAAACGTACCGCCACTTTTGCCGGCCCGGCTCGGCCAGTCTGTCGTGGCGCGGTTTTTCTGATTTGAGCGGTCCGCTCTCAGCCGGGCAGGCTCTTGCCCCATCTTGTTTCGTGCGGATCAGTATCGCAAAATTCGTTTTCCGGCAATATTTCTTTTGGCTGTGCTTTTAGTCAGCTATTTGGTAAAATAGGTAGGCATGTTTTTTACCGCTGGCAGACGTATTGACTGACTTGCAGTAAAGCGGAACTTAACAAGAAAGGTTGGGTGCTCATATGGCAAAAAAATCATTTGCCAGGTACAAAAAAAAGGGTCACCGCCGCACGTTTTTCATTTTGGCTCTTGTAGTCGGGTTGGCGACGCTGCTTTGTTTTACAGGCCTTCGCGTACCAAATGGTGTGGGGGGCTATACCACGCTGTATGGCGCCAGGGATATGCGCTTTGGCATTGATATCCAGGGCGGTGTGGAGGCGGTCTTTGTACCGGCGGATTATGACGGCACACCTACTGAGTCACAGCTTGAAGCGGTGAAACAGATCCTGGAGACACGGCTGGATAACCTTAATATCCTGGACCGGGATATCATTTCCAGCTCCCAGACCGGACGCGTGACAGTGCGTTTCCCCTGGCAGTCCGGTGAAAGCACTTTTAATCCGGATGAAGCCATTGAGGAGCTGGGCGCAACGGCCAGTCTGACCTTTGTGGATGAAGATGGTAATGAGGTACTCAGCGGCGCTGATGTTAAAGAGGCCAAGGGAGGGGTTAACTCCCAGACCGGTGAAAGCATTGTCACCCTAGAACTGACCTCAGACGGCGCCACCAAGTTTGCGGAAGCGACGGAGGCTAACCTGGGCAAGACCATTACCATAAAAATGGATGATGAAGTCTTAAGTTCTCCCACCGTGGAGTCAGTCATTACTGACGGCGATGCCATGATAACCGGTATGTCTTCTGCTGAGGAGGCTGTGCAGTTGGCCAATCAAATCAATGCCGGCGCCCTGCCCTTTGCGATTGAAGCCATTTCCACCCGCAGCATCAGCCCGTCGATGGGCAGTGAGGCACTGGGGGTTATGTTTAAGGCGGGTATCATTGCGTTTGTGTTGCTCTGCCTCTTCCTGCTGCTGAATTATCGCCTGTCCGGCCTGGTGGCGGTGTTTTCGCTGCTGGGACAGGTTGTGGGGGTGTTGCTGGCCATATCCATACCGCAGCAGACCCTGACATTACAAGGCATAGCCGGTATCATTCTCTCAATTGGGATGGGGGTGGACGCCAATGTCATTGTGTCAGAGCGAATTCGTGAAGAGGTGCGCAGCGGCCGCAATGTCCGTGAGGCGGTGGAGGTAGGCTTTGACCGCGCCTTTGCTTCGGTCCTGGATGGCAATGTCACCGTGGCGATATCTTCCGTCTGTCTGATCATTTTTGGCAGCGGATCAATTTTGTCCTTTGGCTATTCGCTGCTGGTTGGCGTAATCCTGAACCTGGTCTGCGGCGCCTGGCTGTCCCACTATATGACCCGCTCCCTGGTGCAGTTTGACGCACTTAACAAACCGTGGCTCTTTGGCGCCCGCCGCCTTACTCAGAGCAAGGAGGTCAGCGTCAATGCCTGAACAAAATAAATTTCCTAAAACAGAGGGCTTTTATGTCGGCCCGCATCCGGTTATGGTGGATGAGGCTAAAAGCAGGGAAGACCGGCGCCGCGGCCTGATTACGTTTGACAGCTATTTTGGCCATAAGCACCTGAGCTTTTATAAACTCAGGTACCTGTTCTTAGGCCTGAGTACACTCATTTTATTGACCGGCGTTATCTTTTCACTGATCTTTGGCATTCAGCTGGATATTCAGTTCCGCGGTGGCAGTATCCTACAATACAGTTTTACCGGGGATCTGGATCCGGACGCGGCAGCAGAGCTGATTGAAAATGAGATCGGCCAGCCGGTTTCCGCACAAATAACGGAAGATTTTGCAACGGCCGCCACCTCCCTGGTGGTGAATCTGGCGGGTAATAAGAGCCTGACCACCGATGAGCAGACCCAGATTCGTGAGTTGCTGACCAGTAGCTACCCTGACAATAATATTCAGGTGGAAGACGTGCAGACCGTGGATGCCTTTATAGGCAAAGAGATGCTGATTAAAGGTATTGTGGCGTTATTAATCGCGGCTGTACTGATTGTAGGCTATGTCTGGGTGCGCTTTATCAGCATCTCCGGGCCGTCTGCCGGTGTTTTTGCTTTACTGGCTTTGCTGCATGACATACTGATTGCGTTTTTTGTTTTTGTCTTCATGCGGTCGCCCATTGATGAAACGGTACTGGCTGTGGTTTTATCCATATTGGGCTGGTCAGTCAATGACACGATTGTCATCTATGACCGCATCCGTGAAAATAACCGCTTGTACCGGGGCAAGCTGTCTCTGCAGGATTTGACAGATCTGTCTATCCGCCAGTCCCTGACCCGCTCGCTCAACACGGCACTTTGCTCCTTTGCGGCGATTCTAATTGCCTATATCTTTGCGATGGCTTACAACATTGAGAGCATTAAGACCTTCACGTTACCCATGATGATCGGCATCCTGGCCGGTTCCTATTCGACAATATTTTTGGCCGCGCCTTTCTGGTCCCAGTGGAAAACCCGTAAAGGCCGCAGTGGCTATGAACAGCGGGATAAACATCTAAAGGACTAGCCGGCGGGGGCCCGGTCTTTAGCCCATAACCAGGACCACAGCGGTCAGCCTAACTGGCTGACGCACGGTAACAGACATAAAAGCGCCGTTTCTGATAAATGAAACGGCGCTTTTACTTGTTTTAGTCAGGCCCGGACTCAGAAGAGCGTCGGAAAACCCGCTTTTATCTGATCCGCTATCTGCGGGGCGGTCAGGCCAAAGGCCTCAAACAATTCATTCGCTTTGCCGGAGAGACCAAAGCGGTCAATCCCGATCACCAAACCATCTAAACCCGTGAAACGATACCAGGGCTGGGTGGAACCGGCTTCAACGGCTACCCGCTGCCGGCAGGCTTTAGGCAGCACCGCTTCCTGATAAGCTGCCGGTTGCTCCAGGAATAGCTCCTGACAAGCCATGGATACCACGCGAATGGCAGGCGCTGACTCAGCCTCTGCCAGAGCCTTTGCCGCAGCCAAAACGGGCGCCAGTTCAGAGCCGCTGGCCAGCAGAATCAGCTCCGGCTGCCGGGCGGGCTTGCTTTCCCATATAACGTAGGCGCCCTTTTTAGCAGCGGCACCGGTTTTTTCCAGCGTAGGGAGACTCTGCCGGGTCAGGACAATAGCGACCGGGTGCTTTTGGCTCAGCGCAAAGCTATAGGCAGCGGCCGTTTCATGACCGTCCGCCGGCCGGAAGGTGTATAACCCGGGAATGGCTCTCAGCATTGCCAGCTGCTCAATGGGTTCATGCGTGGGCCCGTCTTCACCTACCCCAATTGAATCATGGGTCAATACATATATGACCGGCAGCTGCATGAGCGCTGCCAGCCGGATAGCGGGTTTCATATAGTCAGAAAAGACAAAGAAGGTGGAGCAAAACGGCCGCAACCCGGAATGCAAGGCTAAGCCATTAGTGATGGCGGTCATGGCAAATTCACGGACCCCAAAATGGATATTGCGGCCGCTGAAATCATCCGCTGACATAAAGGCGTAATCTTTAAGATCGGTCAGCGTGGAGGGAGCCAGATCAGCCGAGCCGCCAAGGAGCTGCGGAACAACTGGAGCCAGGCGATTGAGGACCGCGGCTGAGGTCTTGCGCGTTGCGACCGAGCCTTCAAAATCATAAAGCCCTGAATCCTCCGGCAGAGTGACCGGCTGACCAGAGGTGACCTGGGCAAATTCAGCGGCCAACTCAGGAAAAGCCGCCTGATAGCGTTGCAGCAGGGCCTGCCAGCTGTCATAGGCCGGCTGCAGCCCGGCAGTCAGTTCAGACATATAGTCATAGACTTCAGACGGAATTTTAAACGCCTCCGTTTCAGCCCAGCCCAAAGCTTTGCGGGTGGCAGCCACATTATCAACGCCCAGCGGCGAACCATGGACTTTACTGGTACCAGCCAGAGGGGAACCATAACCGATCACCGTATGAACCACAATTAAGGAAGGCTGACTGCTGTTATGCCGGGCTTCTTCAATTGCGCGGCCAATCTCCTCAGTGTCATTACCGTCGCGGACCGTTAAGACCTGCCAGTTATAGGCCCGGTAGCGCGCGGCCACATCCTCAGTAAAGGCCAGACTGGTACTGCCCTCGATGGAAATCTGATTAGAATCATACAGGACAATCAGCTTACCTAATCCCAGATGCCCTGCCAGACTGGCACCCTCACTGGACACACCTTCCATCAGGCAGCCATCGCCTACCAGCGCGTAGGTATAGTGATCAATTACCGGATAATCCGGCTGATTGAAGCGGGCGGAAAGATGGGCCTCCGCCAGGGCTAAGCCTGTGGCCATCACCACGCCCTGGCCCAGGGGGCCGGTAGTCGCCTCCACACCAGGTGTATGACCATACTCAGGGTGCCCCGGTGTCATGCTGCCGGTTTGACGGAATTGCTTGAGGTCCTCCAGACTTACGCCATAACCGAATAAATGCAGTAAGCTGTACAGCAGCATTGAGCCGTGACCGGCACTCAGTACAAACCGATCCCGGTTAAGCCAATGTGGATCAGAAGGCAGGTGGCGCATATGCCGGGCCCAAAGCTCAAAGGCCAGGGGGGCTGAACCCAGGGGTAAACCTGGGTGACCTGAGTTTGCTTTTTGAACGGCATCCATTGATAAGACACGGACGGCATTAACCGCCAATTGTTCTTTTTGACTCGTACTCATGGTAAACCTCCGTGAAAACACCTGCCGCCCATTGGGACAAAACCACAGGTGATTTTGTTATATACTGTGTATATTCTAGCATAGATTGACGCGGGCCGTCTGTTGCGGCCTGCCTGCAACCCGGCCTAAACCTGTCTGTTCAGGCCCTCTGCCGCCCGCGTCAGCTTTATCCCATATGGATGAGAAGAGGTTATGATTATGGACAAAACCTTCAGTGCTTATGCCTACCGGCGTCCGGATATGTCCGAACTGAATCGGGAAATGGATGACTTGCTGTCAGGCTTTTCCCACGCCGGCAGCGCGTCGCAGCAAATTGATCTGCTGCACCGCCTTAACCGCTTAAACAATCACTTCGTCACGGCTGCGACCCTGTGCCAGATCCGGCATACGATCAACACCCGGGACAGCTTTTATCGGCAGGAACAGGCCTTTTTTGATGAAAATGAACCTCTTTTTGACAGCAAACGGCAGGTCCTGTATCAGGCGCTGTGTGCCAGTCCTTTCCGACCTCAGTTGGAGGAAACATTTGGCCGCCAGCTCTTTGCTCTGGCGCAAAAACACCTGCGAAGTTTTGATGACCGGGTCATTCCTTTGCTGCAGCAGGAAAACCGCCTGGTCAGCCGTTATGATGAGCTGATTGCTTCCGCCCGAATTCCGTTTCAGGGCCAAACGCTGACCCTCGCTCAGCTTGACCCCTATACTGCTGACCCCAATCGTCAAGTCCGCCGGGCAGCGGTGACGGCTAAGTTCAGTTTTTTTACTGAACAAGAGCCGCAGCTGGATCAAATCTATGATGATATGGTTAAGGTCCGGACCGAGATTGCCCATAAGCTGGGCTATGCTGACTTTATCCAATTGGCTTACGATCGCCTGGGCCGGACAGATTATGACCCCGAAGCCGTGGCCGGTTACCGCCGCCAGATCATTGACGTGGTGGTGCCGCTGCGGCAGCAATTGGAGCGGCGTCAGGCTAAGCGGATAGGCCTGGATCAGCTGCTGTTTTATGATGAGGGCCTGAAATTTAACCGCGGCAACGCCAGACCGCAGGGCGGGGAGGCCTGGTGTGTGGAACAGGCACGGCAGATGTACACGGAGCTTGCGCCGGAAACCGGCCGTTTTTTTGACTTTATGAACCGCAGCCAGCTGATGGATCTGCCGGCGCGTGATGGTAAGGCCAGCGGTGGTTACTGCACCTTTATCCCGGATTATAAAGCTCCGTTTATTTTTGCCAATTTTAATGGAACCAGCGGTGATGTGGACACGCTGACCCATGAGGCCGGTCATGCTTTCCAGGTTTATGAAAGCCGCGGGTATGAGTTGCCGGAATATGTCTGGCCTACGTTGGAAGCCTGCGAAATTCATTCCATGAGCATGGAATTTTTTACCTGGCCCTGGATGCGGCGTTTTTTTGGAGCGGCAACCCCTAAATTCTGCTTTGCGCATCTGGCAGAAGCGGTGTCCTTTATTCCATATGGCGCGCTGGTGGATGATTTTCAGCACCGGGTCTATGCTCAGCCAGAACTGACGCCTGAAGCACGCAAGCAGGTCTGGCATGAGCTGGAGCAAATTTATCTGCCTGGCCGCAATTATGACGGCAACGCCTTTTTGGAACGGGGCGGTTTATGGATGCGGCAGGGGCACATTTTTGGCGAGCCTTTTTATTACATTGATTACACGTTGGCTCAGGTTCTGGCCCTGCAGTTTTGGCAGCGTGACCGCCAGGATCACCCGGCTGCCTGGGCAGATTATGTCCGCCTGTGCCAGGCCGGCGGCAGCCAGCCGTTCTTAGAGCTCGTCAGGCTGGCAGGTTTGGAAAATCCCTTCAGCCCGGGGACGATTGCCCGGACTTTAAAACCGGTTATGGATTATTTAAACAGCATCGACGATTCAAGTCTGTAAAGCGCTGGCTTAAAAGCTCAAGCCGGCCAGCTTAACTGCCGGACTGGCTTGAGACAGAGGGGGGAAAGGACAGGAGAGAAGCATCAGTTCTTTATTAAGTCAGCCAAAACTGAACTGGCCCCGATCCGATCCGCGCCGGCCGCTACAAAGGCCTCAGCCTGCTGGCGGGTATGAATGCCGCCGGCGGCTTTAATCCGTACCTGAGCCGGCAGCAGCTTTCGGAACAGACGGATATCCTCTATTGCGGCGCCGGCCGGACCAAAACCGGTGGATGTCTTAATAAAATCCGCGCCGCTTTGCGCCACCAGCTGGCACAGCTGCTTTTTTTGCGCCGCCTCAAGATAACAGGTTTCCACAATAATTTTTAAAATCCGGTCTTCACAGACCTCCCGCAACAGGAGTAATTCAGCCAGGACATCCTCAAAGCGACTGTCCTGCACCCAGCCGCTTTGGATAACCATATCAATTTCTGACGCGCCCTTGCGGATCAGCTCCAGCGCTTCCGCGGCCTTGGTTTTAGAAGTCTGATAGCCTAAAGGGAATCCCACCACGGTACAGATATTCAGGCTGGCCCCAAAGCTTTGGTGGGCTTTTTCAACATAAACCGGCGGAATGCAGACGCTGGCTGTGTGGTAGGTCAAAGCTTCCCGGGCCAGCAGCCTGATATCTTCCCAGCGGGCGGTAGGCTTCAGGCAGGTGTGGTCAACGCGGTTAAGCAAGGCCCGGGTCTCTGGTGAAAGGATGTCTGTCATAGGGATACCTCATTTTCCGGATAGTTGGCCGGTAAGCTTTCAGCCTGGCCATCTGCGCGCACGCTGGCCAGGAACAACGGTAACTGTGCTGTCGCTGCCCCGGCTGCAACCGGCTCCGTGGCCGCCGCCAGGGGGATAAAGTGACAGCAAGCCAGCAGACGGTCTTGAGCTTCTGTCAGCCGGCCGGGAGAGCTGGTCAGGAGCTCAGCCAGGGGCTGCCCTTGTCTGACCGCCATCCCCGGCTTAGCTTTCAGGATAATCCCGGCGGTAGGGTCCAGCGCCTCCCCCAGCTGACTGCGGCCGGCGCCCAGGGCTTTGGCCGCTAAACCAACCCCTTCCGTATCAATCCAGTCAAACCAGCCATCTTCCGGCGCGGTCACGATCTGGCGCTTTGCCTGAGACAGCAGCCGCTGCGGCTGCTCCAGATAAGCCAGATCCCCGCCCTGGGCCTGTATCAGCTGCCGGAAACGCTGCCAGGCCGCCCCTGACTTTAAGGCTGCCCGAGCTTGCCGCAGACAAGCAGCAGGGTCAGCCGGAGCCTGAGGCTGATTCATGCGGTCAGGGTCAGCCGGAGCGATTACCAGCTTTGCTAAGCGCAGCATCTCTGCTGCCAGTCCCAGACTCAGGCGGGTCAAATCCGCCGGCCCCCGGTTTTGCAAAGCCGCAATGGCTTCCTGAACTTCTACCGCATTGCCAATCGCCCAGCCCAGCGGCCGGTCCATGGCAGTCAGAAATGCCGTGGTGGGCCGGCCGGCGGCGTGGCCAAGCCTGACCATCAGCCTGGCCAGCTTCAGCGCATCGGCCGGATCTTTCATGAAGGCGCCATTGCCGCATTTTACGTCCAGGACAATCGTATCCGCGCCGGCCGCCAGCTTTTTGCTCATGATAGACGACGCAATGAGCGGCAAACTGTCTACTGTATCCGTGACGTCTCTTAAAGCATATAGCTTTTTATCCGCCGGCACCAGATGGCCGCTCTGAGCAATGACCGCCAGGCCGATAGCGTTTACCTGCTGTTCAAAGCGCCGCGGCTCCAGTTCACTGCAAAAACCAGGGATGCTTTCTAACTTGTCCACCGTACCGCCGGTGTGACCTAAACCGCGGCCGGACATTTTGGCAACCTTGAGCCCCAGCGCTGCCGCCAGCGGCGCCACAACTAAAGTTGTCTTGTCTCCCACACCTCCGGTGGAATGCTTGTCTGATTTGACGCCGTGGATAGCACTAAGATCCAGGCAATCTCCGGAGTATTGCATCCTGCGGGTCAGCGCTATGGTTTCAGCCTCTGTCATCCCCCGGAAACAGACCGCCATTAAAAAGGCTGCCATCTGATAGTCCGGGATGCGGCCGGCTACATATTCATCTACCAGCCAGGCCCAGTCGGTATCATTCAGTGCCTGGCCGCTTTTTTTCAGGTGAATTAACTCATACATGTCCATGTTTCAGTCCCTTCTCAGCGAAGATTCCACTGATCATAATTTTGCACCAGAACAGCGTGTATGACCGCGCCGATCAACAGCATCAAACAGCAAAGATAGAGCCAGATCATTAAGACCAATAAATTGGCCAGACTGCCGTAAACCGTAAGAAAATCCTCCCGGCTTAAGAAGGCGGAGAACAGCGCCGATCCTGCGGTCCAGACGACGGAGGTAATGGCACCGGCAATCAGCGCCTGGCGGAAGCGGCCTCTTCGCCCCGAACTGATAAAATAAATGACCGCAAAGATCAGCCATAAGGCCAGCAATCCGGCCAGAAACTGCAGGTGGTTGGCCAGGGCGATATCAGGCAGGACCGGGATTTGAATTTTGGATAGCTGAGTGATGACGGTGTGACCAAAGGCCATGATCATCATCAGGATGATGATGCCCAGGCCGGCCAGGATGGTACCGACAAACGAGAGCAGGCGCCGGGTCAGATAAGGGGAGGGCTGATGATTTTCTTCATATATGATGGACATACTCCGATAGATCATGGCAAAGCCGCGGGAGGCTGACCAGACTAAAGTGATAATACCTAATGAGAAGACCGGGACGGAGGGCTCCTCTCGCACGCCGCTGATCACCTGCTGTAAAATGGTCGTCACCGCTTCCGGTAACACCATGCCCTGGGTAATTGAGGTTTGCAGGTCCTGCAGCCAGTCACCTCCCAAAGCGCCCAACAGGCTGACCACAAAAAGGATAAAGGGAAAGATGGCAAAGAGCAGATAAAAGGTGACACTGGCCGCCATCCAGGTAACCGCTTGATCAACGATGATCTGGACGATTTGCAGCAGCAGTTTCCGCCAGCCGCTGACGGTCATCGAATCAAATTTGTGAATAGCTTTTTGCAGACCAGCCTGCAACCTGCCTTCTGACGGCAGGGGAAATGGTACCCGGTCAGACTGGCGCGGGCTGATCCGGAGGTCCAGGTTCATCGTATCGTTGCTGAAACTGGGGTCCAACTGCCGTCGGTCAGTTGACAGAAGATCAGTTTCAGGTGCCTGGGGCGGAGGGAGTTTTGCCATGCCGTCTCCTTTGCAATCCGTACCTCCGGCCAGGGTGAAAGGCTGTGCACAGCCCGGGCTGCCAAACCGGAGTTTAAAGCTATTTTACTATAGGTGGCCCTTCAGGCCAACTCTTTGGTTGACGCCAAGCTTATGGCTGACTTATAATTCAACAGTCATGGATATTTGACTAACCTTTGTTGGGGCTATCCGCTCTGGCTTATGGCGGACTGATATCAGGGCATATGTATGGAGAAGTACCCAAGTGGCTGAAGGGTCTGCACTCGAAACCGAGTTCGATATCTGGAAGCCTAAAACTTCAAACCATTGATATGACTCGCTTTGCTGAGTCGCCTTGACAACTTAATACCCCAAGTTCTCTCCATCAGTTCTCTCCTTTTTCCGAGGG
>JAQWFM010000008.1 GCA_028704415.1 Oscillospiraceae bacterium
TAAAGCTGCTCTGTTTGAGATTGAAGCGGTTGCCGCCCAATAAGCAGTAGCAGCCAAGCCGGTAGTCCGGACTTAAGGTGTCAATTGATTGGTTGACGCCATAAAATCCGCAAAGGAGAATCTTATGGCGCAGTTTTATGATAGGGTTGCGGCTAAACTGGCCGCCGGCCAGGCCCTGGAGCTGGTTTTAGTCCTGCAAAGCTACGGCTCAGCTCCGCGCGGCGCAGGCGCGGTGATGGCCGTTCAGACTTCTGGTGAAACCTTTGGTACTGTAGGCGGCGGTTTGGTGGAGTTCAGAGCTCAAAAACTGGCCGCGGAATTGCTGCGTAGCCAGGCCTCCAGGCTGGAACAGGTATTCCTGGGTCCGACTGAGCAGCAAGGTATAGGCATGAGTTGCGGCGGAGATGTGGTTTTGTACTATGCCTACATCCCCGCGGAAACCATCTGGGCAGATTTTTTCCTCCGCCTGAATCAGGCCAGTCAGAGTCAACGCCGGGCCTGGCTGGTGGTCAGTGAGGGCCTGGGCAGCCCGCAGGCTTTGCAATTGACCGAAGACCCGGATTATTTGCGTAGCCTTAGCCTGACTAAAGCCACGCCCAATGTAAGTCTCCCCCAACTGGGCCGCCGCCCGGTTTTTTGGCAGGATAAGCAGGAGACTTTTTATTATGCCCTGCCATTGTTTGAAAAGGGTCTGGTGTATATTTTTGGTGCGGGTCATGTGGCTCAGGCGCTGGTTCCGGTATTGGAAAGCTGCTTTTTCCCTTGTGTTGTTCTGGATAATCGGGCTGAGTTTGCCACGCGGGAGCGCTTTCCGCAGGCTTATCGGGTGCTGAATCAGGATATGCCGGGATTTTTTGATGATCAGGTTATCACGGCAGATGATTACATCATCATTGTGACGCGGGGGCACCGGGATGATGAAAAAGTCCTCAATCGCGCCCTGGATACCCCGGCCGGTTATATCGGTATGATAGGCAGCGCTAATAAAGTCAGCGCGGTCTTTACTGATCTGATCCGCAGCCATGAGCGCAGTTATGCTGACGTGCGGCGGGTACACAGCCCCATCGGACTGCCTCTGGGCGGCAATACCCCGGAAGAGATTGCCGTCAGCATCACCGCTGAGCTGCTGCGGGAGCGGGACCAGCGCTCATGACGGCTAAGCCCGCGGCGGCGGCCGCTGCTATTATCAGCTGCGCGGGGCTTTCCAGCCGGATGGGCCGTTTTAAACCGCTGCTGCCGCTGTCAGGGCATCCGGTATTGTGGCACACGCTGCAGACTGCCAAATCAGCTGACCTTTGGCCACTGATATTGGTGACCGGCTACCGTAATCAGGATATTGGCTTAATGCTGAAGCACGAAGAGCTGGCCGCGGATCTGGACCAGGTGCTCAACCCGCAGTATGAGCATACAGATATGTTAAAAAGTTATCAGATCGGCCTGGCCAGGCTGCTCAGTCTGGATCCGGCTTGTGAACAAGCTTTTTTCTGGCCAGCGGATGTGCCTTTAGTAAAACGGGAAACCTTACTAACCTTAATCCGGACCGCGCCTGAGGCCGATGCAGTTATTCCTTCCGTTGACGGCCGTGGCGGTCACCCCCCACTGTTCAGAAAGGCTCAGTTTCCGGCTATCCTGAAACTAAAGTCTGCTGACGGCGGGTTGCGCGCGCTGCGCAGGCAGGCTGGCTTTACAACCGCTTATGCCGTGGTCCAGGATCCGGGCTGTCTTTTAGATGCTGACACGGAAGCGGATTACCAGCAACTGCAGGCATACAGCCAGAAGCTGGCAGCAGAGGAGGCCGGGCCCCATGCCGCAGACAGCTGAATGTGCCGCTATGATTGTCTGTGGCGCGACGCATCGGGGCGAGGTTTTTGATCCTCTGCATAAAGTTGGGTATTTACCGGCCATTCAATGGCAGATACGCGCCTTTAAAGACGCCGGACTGCCCCTGGTCTTGCTGGTGCTTTGCGGACCGCGCAACCGGGCGGTGGAAAAACTGGTTACAAGGCTGGGGGTCGTCTTAATCTATACTCAAGCCGTAGAAACTGATATGTTTTCCGGGGTAAAGCGGGGCCTGAGTTATCTGGAGGACCAGTACGGCTGGGTCCTGATCACCCCGCCTGATATTCCGCTTTTTTCGCAAAATACAGTCCGGCAATTACTTCATACCAGTGCGGCGGTGGCTAATCCGGTCTGTCAGGGTAAAAGCGGTCATCCGCTGCTGCTGGCCCGTACCTGTTTTGCGCAGATTGAGGCTTATCAGGGGGGCGGCGGCCTGCGAAGAGCCCTGGATACGCTATCTCAGCCGCGCGCGTATATTGAAGTCAGCGATCGTGGGATTATCCTGGCTGTCGAAGACGAAAACGGCAGTCTGATGCCGCAGCGGCTGAATCGCCAGCAATTGCATCCGGAAGTGCAGCTGACACTGGCTACAGATCTGGTCCTGCTGAATCCGCAAAGCAGACAACTGCTCAGCCTGATTGACTGGACTGGTTCAGTCCGGACGGCCTCCACACAGATGGGCATGTCTTACAGCAAAGCCTGGCAGCTGTTGCGGCAGGCTGAACAGGCTTTTGGCCATAAACTGGTAGACCGGCAGCGCGGCGGCAGCAGCGGCGGCCGGGCCAGCCTGCTGCCGGCCGCCAAAAATATCCTGCGGCGTTATGATTTGCTGGAAGAAAAGTTGCGGGCGGCCGGGCAGGTGCTGTTCAATCAAGTCTTTCCGGAAGGCTGGGAGCAGGCTGATCCGCCTGGACCTCAGCCCAATTTGCTAACGGCCAAACCCAACGGCTCAGAGCCGGTAGCAAATGATCAGGCCGGCGGTAACTGTTAAAGCTGCTGAATTTTGCTAAAATAGCTCCAAAGATTGTGGAGGCAAAAACAGCATGGCAAGAATCAGTGAGATCGGTATCTTTGACATTATAGGACCCAATATGATTGGCCCGTCCAGTTCGCATACGGCCGGTGCGTTGCGTATCGCCCGTCTGGCCGCGCAGATGCTGCCGGAGCTACCGGTCAAGGTCCGGTTTACGCTTTATGGCTCTTTTGCCCGCACTTATAAGGGCCACGGGACGGACCGGGCCTTGCTGGCAGGCATCCTGGGGCTGCATTCAGATGACAGGCGCTTGCCGGACAGTTTCAATTTAGCCCGGCAACAAAGCCTGAGCTATGAGTTTATCCCGGATGCCAGGACTGTGGTAGAACACCCTAACACCGTTGATATTGAGTTATGGGGCGCCGGGGGACGGACCTTATCCGTGCGCGGGCAGTCTTTAGGCGGCGGCCGCGCGGTCATTACCGCGGTTAACGGCGTGGCAGTTGAATTCAGTGGCAATTACAACACCCTAATTATTAATAATATCGATCAGCCTGGCGTCGTGGCGGACATTACCACAGCTTTGAGTAAAGCCAGAGTCAATATTGCCTTTATGAAGCTTTATCGCGAACGCCGCGGCAGTCTGGCCTATACGTTTATTGAAACGGATGAGCTGATCCCGGAAACCGTGGCCAGTTACCTGAAAGAGCTGAATGCCGTACGCTCAGCGGTTATTGTGCCGGCACTGGATCCGCCCCAGGAAGCTTTACCTGCCCAGGAGCAGCTCAAGGCTGCACCGGAAGCTCAGCCCTCATTTGAAACGCTGGATTTTGACTCTGCCGCCGGACTGCAGCAATTGTGTCAGCGGCGACAGCTCTCTTTAGCTGAGGTTATGCTGCAACGGGAAGTGGCCCTGACGGGCTTAAGTCAGCAGCAGATCCGGCGTAAAATGCAAACTGCCTGGCATATCATGGTGCAGTCGGCGCAAATGGCGATCAGCCAGCCTCGCCGTTCTATGGGCGGCCTGATTGGCGGGGAAGCCAGCGCGCTGATGAAGCACCTGCAGCAGACTGCCAGTCAGGGCGCCCCCGTTTTTTTAGGTCAGACAAGCGGGCGGGCCGCGGCATATGCCATGGGTGTTTTGGAAATAAACGCCTCCATGGGTTTAATTGTCGCGGCACCTACGGCCGGCGCCGCAGGCATATTGCCGGGGGTGCTCCTGGCTGTGGCAGAGCAGGAAAATTACAGTGAAGAACGGATGATTGAGGCTCTTTTTGCCGCCGCCGCGGTGGGCTTACTGTGTACGGCCAATGGGTCTGTAGCCGGAGCAGAAGGCGGGTGTCAGGCTGAAACGGGGACAGCTGCTGCCATGGCTGCAGCGGCTGTGGTTTATCTGGCCGGAGGTCAGGCAGAGCAAGCGCTGAGCGCGGCTGCCACCGCCTTGCAAAATGTATTGGGCTTAGTGTGTGATCCCATTGGTGGTTTAGTGGAACTGCCCTGCCAAAAGCGCAATGCGCTCGGGGCGGTTAATGCCTTGCTCTGTGCTGAACTGGCCCTGGCGGGGGTTGCAGAAGTGATTCCGCTGGATGATATGATTGCAGCCGCGCGGCAGGTGGGAGCCACGCTGCCGGCCAGCTTGAGAGAGACCGCTCTGGGAGGCACGGCCCAGACTGCTGCCGCCCGTAAGTTACTTCAGCAGTTACATGAATAATATTTTGCAAGAAATAAAATTAAGTAATTCATAATGCGCTTATAAAATGACGATAATAGGCTTAAGGTAACTGAAAAATGCAGCAATGAAACATAACGTGCAAGATGTAAACATGAAAATGTCAAAAACCAATCAATTTCGTGATGAATAATCAGCTCAATTAGCGCCGCCCCTCCGTATAATGCATATATCTGCAGAAGCAAACTAAATTCAAAGCATCACAGGGGGATACCAAATGAAAAAGCAACTTACAGTCTTACTGTCAGGTTTATTGCTGCTCTCGTCACTGGCAGCCTGTCAATCCAGCAGCAGTACGTCAACTACTGCTGCAGCCACCACGGCAACGACTACGGCCGCGGACCAAACCACGGCTGCGGCAGCCTCCACTGCGCCAGCTGGTGAAGCAGCAAGCAGTCAAACGACAGCTGCTGTGGCAGGGGAAATTGAGGCCAGTACCTTAAAGGTAGCGGCTATTTTTGGCGGGGCCATCAATGACGGCAACTGGAATGAGACCCAGTATAACGGTTTAAAGCAAATTGAGGCGGAAGGCGCGTCCATTGCGTACTTAGAAAATGTGGGTGATACCGACGCGGCCCAGGCTGCCCGGGACTACGCTTCCTCGGGTTATCAGCTGATCTACCTTACAACGAATTCCTATCAGGACTACTGTCTGCCGGTAGCAGCTGATTTTCCGGACACCACCTTTATCAGCATCAACGGTACGATTAATCAGGATAACTACATTTCTGTGCGTATTGCGGATGAGCAGCAAGGCTTTATGATGGGACTCATTGCCGCTCTATTGAGTGAAAGCGGTAAAGTTGGCTTTGTCGGCGGTCTGGAAATCAACCCCATCAAACTTGGTTCCAGCGGCTTCCAGCAGGGCGTAGATTATGCTAATCAAAATTATGGCCTTTCTGTTGAAGCCAAACGGATCAATACCGGAAGCTTTACGGATGTAAACCAAGCCAAGGAAACCGCTATTTCCTTAATTGAAGACGGTTGTGATGTGGTGACCCCCATGGCTAATGATGCCGGTGTCGGGGTCATGGAAGCGGCGGAAGAAAAGGGCGCCATCGCGATTGCTTCCGGTGTCGGACAGGAAACATCCGCTCCGACTGTAACCGCTGTCACAGTCGTTAAGGATGTAGCCGTAGCCTACACTGAAACCTTTAAGGCCTACCGCAACCAGACGCTCAGTGGGAGCGGCTCAGTTGAAACCTTTGGCGCCAATAAGGGGGTTGTCTACCTGACTGACTGGCTGACTGATGCCAGCCAGGACGTTAAGGACCGGGTTGCCGAAGTGATGGAAAAATTGGCCAACGGCGAGATTGAAATTGATCTGACCATTTGATGCTTGCCAATCAACTGAAGGAAGAGGCCTGCATAAAGCCGGTCCTTTCCTTGGGCTGGGTCCGGCTGGCTGGGACGGCCAGCCGGACAGGGCGGCTTTGCACGGGCTGACAGGAGAGGGGGCAGACGGTTTTGAAGCAAAACGCAAAACAGTTTCGGTTTAGCTCTGGACTAAAGCAGCTGCTATTACCATTGTTTTCGCTGGTACTGGCTCTGGCACTTGGCTATTTGACGATGCTGCTAATGGGCTATGACGCCACTAAAGCTTACCAAAGCTTATGGCAGGGGATATTCGGCAGCACGAATGCCATAGCTGAAAGTCTGGTGCAAACCACGCCGCTGATCTTTACGGCTGTCAGCTATGCTCTGGCCTTTAAAGCCGGACTGATTAACCTGGGCGGGGAAGGCCAGCTTTACATGGGGGCCGTCTGGGGTTCCGTGCTGGGCTCGCGTTTAAGCGGCTTACCAACCTGGCTGCACTGGGGGGTTATTTTCGCGGCCGCTTTTGCCGGCGGTGCCATTTGGGGCGCGATCAGCGGCTTGCTGAAGGTTCGCTTTAAAGCCAGTGAACTGATTACGACCATCATGCTGAATTATATTGCCCTGGAGTGGGTCAGTTTTTGTGTGACCAATCTGCCTTTTAAGGATCAGACGGCCGGTGCGGCGCCGCGTATGCCAGCGGTTGCGGATAATGTCAAATTGTCCTTGTTACTGCCCAGGACCAGACTGCACAGTGGCTTTCTCCTGGCTTTGCTGGCCCTGCTGCTTTATTACCTGTTCATGTGGAGAACCACTAAAGGCTATGAATTAAGAGTCAGTGGTCAGAATCCTAATGCGGCGCTATATGCCGGCATGCCCGTAAAGACTAACGCCGTGCTGGCCTTTGGGTTAGCCGGTGGCATGGCAGGCCTGGGGGGCATCATCAATATCTTAGGCCTGCAGTACTTTCTGACCGAAGGTTTTGCCAGCGGCCTGGGCTTTAGTGGCGTAGCCGTAGCCTTGCTGGGTAACAGTCAGCCGCTGGGGATCCTGCTGGCAGCGTTTTTGTTTGGCGCGCTTAATGCCGGTGGTATCAGGATGCAGACTGCCGCCGCGGTGCCTTCAGCTATGATCAGTATGATCCAAGGCATCATCATCTTTTTTGCCGTTTCCCCTTATTTATTTACCTGGCTTTGGACCAGGCTTAGGCCGGACCAAAGCAGCCGCAGTCAGACGTTGCAGGCGCCACCATCGTCTGCCGCGATCAGCCTGGCCATTGCGCCGGACCAGCGCAAATCCGAACCTGAGGAAAAGAGGTGAAGCCAAGATGGAAGGCATATTGAATACACTGACAAACTTCATCTCCGCCGATTTCCGTACAGCGGTACCCCTGCTGCTTTGCGCGTTAGGTTTAGTTTTTAGCGAACGGGCGGGGATCGTGAATATCGCGGCCGAAGGTCTGATGCTGATCGCCGCGGTATCGGCAGCGATCGGCTCCGCTTATTTAGGCCCCTGGGGTGGTGCTTTACTCGCGGGAGTCAGCGGTCTGGCCGGCGCGCTGATCTTTGCTTTTTTTACCATCACCCTGAGGGCCAACCAGATTGTGGTGGGGACAGCGTTTAACATTTTTGCCGCGGGTTTGTCCGTGACCTTAAACCGCCGGTTTTTGTCCGGCATGACCGTGACCGGCTATTCCCTGCGGCCGATACCAGGTCTCAGTCAGCTGCCGATTCTGGGTGACTTGCTTTTTAACTGGCAGCTCTTGGTTTACCTGACCTTTTTGGCGGTACCGCTGCTTCAGTTTATGTTGTACCGCAGCAACCTTGGCCTGAAAATACGGGCCACAGGCGAACAGCCGCGCGCCTGTGACAGCGTGGGCATTAAAGTCAACCGGGTCCGGACGGGCGTGGTTTTATTTAGCGGTATTCTGGCTGGCCTGGCCGGATCCTATGTCTCTTTGGGTCAGGCTTCCACCTTTATTGAAGGTATGGTAGCCGGTAAGGGCTTTATGGCCCTGGCGGTTTGTGTCTTTGGCAACTACACGCCCATCGGAGCGTTAGGAGCGGCGCTGCTTTTTGGCGCGGCAGATGCGCTTAAGTACCGCTTACTGACCACTGCGTTAGGCAGCTATTATCAGTTTCTGAATATGCTGCCTTACGCCATCACGGTTGTTTCGTTAATGTTTTTATCCCGTCACAGCAATAAACCGGCAGCCAGCGGCAAACCTTATATAAAGGAGTAGGAGCGATGCAGCACGCAACAGAGCAAGCAACAGCAGCCGTGCCGGCGCTGCAGATGAAGCAGATCACCAAACGGTTTGGTCATTTTACTGCCTTGAATCAGGTAGATCTGAGCGTGAATACCGGCGAAGTTCACGCCCTGCTGGGCGAAAACGGCGCGGGCAAGAGTACCTTGATGAATTGCCTGTTTGGCCTGTATGGGCAGTATGACGGAACAATATACTGGGAAGGCGCGCCGGTTAAGATAACGGATACGCAGACTGCCATTCGCCTGGGGATCGGTATGGTTCATCAGCATTTTATGTTGATTCCGGTTATGTCGGTCATTGAAAATGTGGTGCTGGGCATGGCGGATAATCACTGTGTCCTGGATTTAAAGGCCGCGGCGCGCCGGTTTACCCAACTGAGTCAGACCTATCATCTGGCCCTGGATCCCTGGGTCAAAGTAGAACAACTGAGCGTCGGTCAGCAGCAGCGGCTGGAAATCCTTAAAGCCTTATACCGCCACGCCCGCTTGCTTATTTTGGATGAGCCTACCGCGGTCCTGACGCCGGAAGAAGTCGAGGGATTATTTGACATTGTTGCCAGGCTTAAGGCTGAAGGCCATACCGTTATTTTTATCAGCCATAAATTGAATGAAGTTATGAAAATCTGCGATCGCTGTACAATATTGCGCAACGGAACGGTGGCGGCGACACTGAAGATCAGTCAGATCCGGGATCGAAAAATGTTAGCCCGGCTGATGGTAGGAGATGAAACTGACCTGGACCTGCATGAAAGCGCCTGCAGCGTGGGCAGCCAGGCCCTGCTTGAGGTTAAGCAACTGAGCTGTCGCGGAGATTATGGACAGCTGAGCTGTAAAAAACTGAGCTTTGCCATCAGACCGGGTGAGATTTTGGGTATTTGCGGCGTGGACGGTAACGGCCAGCGCGAACTGGTTGAGTGCCTGACCGGTCTGCGTCAGGCTGAAACAGGGCAGTATCTGGTCAGGGGCAGGGACCTGCTAAACTGCGGCGCCAGGCAATTGCTGAAGTGCGGGGTATCACATATACCAGAGGACCGGCTGAAGTACGGGCTGGCTTCAGGGATGAATCTGGAAGAAAATCTGATCCTGGCAGATTACCCCACCCCTGCTTTTGCCCGCTGGGGCTGGTTAAGGTCCGGCAGGATTCGCCGCCATGCCCAGACGCTCTGTCAACGCTATCGGGTACGCTTTAACAGCCTGAAGCAACCAGCTGCTGAACTGTCTGGCGGCAACCAGCAAAAACTAGTTGCAGCCAGGGAGCTGGACCGGCAGCCTGAGCTTTTAATCGCAGTTCATCCGTCCAGAGGTCTTGATGTCGGCGCCGCTCGTTTTGTTCAAAATGCCATCTTAACCATGAAGCAAAAAGGGACCGCGATCTTGTACATTGCCGGCGAACTGGATGAGGTACTGGAGATGAGTGACCGGATACTGGTCATGTATGAAGGCCAGTTTATAGGCCAGCAAACCCGGGCGGAGTATGACCGGACTCAAATCGGACTGATGATGGCTGGGACGCCGCTATCCTGAAAATTTGATCAACAAATGCGAACAGGCGATGGTATTTTCATAGTCTAGCCATATTTCCTATGCTATAATCTGTTAAGTTATGTGATGTGAAAGGCAGTCTGACTGCCTGGTCTTAATATTTAATGGCTCAGCTCAGGAGGTCCAATATGGCAAAGAATACCCGCCTCGCTTCAACGATTGTGGGAAAATATATACCCAGTGTGGGGGCCGTCGACGCATTTTATCTGGATGGCCGTATCAGTGGCAAAAGAGAAGAAAATTATGCAGATTTAACCTTGGATCGCGAAGACCGCGGCACGTTTTTAGCGCTCTATGCCTCATCGCATGGTAATCGAAATCCCATGAGCGGAGAGGATGGTAACCGTCAGACGCTGGACCGGATTACGGATGATTTGAAAAAAAATCACCGGCATAATATTGATTATCAGATTAATGAACTGGCGGAGTGCGCGGTCAGTGTGGCCGGGCGCTTGACCATTTCCGATACGGCCGTGCGCCAGCCTTATTTTTCCGGCCTGATTATCAAAGACGGGGAAATGGCCGCCGTTACCCTGGGCCGCGGCTGCTGTTATCTGTACAGGGACGATGCTTTATATCCGTTAACACATGATGATTATCGCCTTGAAGCAGTAGACAATTTTGGCCGCCCGGTCAGCAACATGAATGATTTTTCTGCGGGGGTAGCGGGCACAATCCGCTATTCAAACATAGCTCAGCTCAAACCGGATGACTGTGTCATTTTATGTAACTATGAGGTCATTGAAGCCATTGGCCAAAAACGCCTGCTCCGGATTCTGGATGAGGCTGAAGATCAGCAGGAAGCAGCCGGCATGGTGCTGGATGAGGCGGCAGTGGAGCAGCCCAACGCGTCTTTACAATTCATGATCGGCTTTGTGGAGGACCTGCTGACCATTGACCGGCTGGGCCGTACTACCATGGCGCGGGGCCTGACTGGCCGCGGTACCGGCAGGGTTGGCTTACCTAAGTCAGACCGCAGTACCCAGAGCAAATTGTTTTCTCAGTTTGGGGATGTGCCTGCCTCCGCCTACGCACCGGAAAGCGCGCCGGACAAACGGACGGATTACAGCCGTCAGGAGCCGGCGGGTGAGCCTGGTTTGGCAGATCGCTCCACCGCTCCGGTACAGCAGAATTTTGACACGCCAGTTGATGACAGTGCTGCGCCGGGCGCGCGGCAGACCCCTTATACTGAGCCCGCGACCAACCAGTACAAGCCGGCTGATGCTGCCGCGGCCAATGCCGGTTATTACAATCCCGCTTATGCGCCTGCGGCCGGTACGACCTTTGATACATCGTCAGAGGCGCCGGAGGCCCCGGCTGACTCAGCCGCTCACCCTGCTGCTCCGGTGGATACGGCGGCGGGACAACCTACCTCGGATTATGATCTGGACGCAATCTGGAATGCTACTAAGCGGGAGCCTGAATCCTATAAACAAAATGGCCCGAACGCGCAGAACAACTATCCGGATGAGGGCGGCTACGATGATAACCAGCCTTACGGGAGCCGGGGCAAACCCAATGAAGAGCAGATCAAAAAAATTGCCGCCCTGGCTTTGGGCGCGGTAGCTTTGATCCTGCTGATCTTTATTATCGTTTCATTGGTGCGGGGTGGCAGCGATAGCAACGACCAGCCCAGCTTTAACAGCAGCACGTCGCAGACCTCCCAGGTCAGCAGCAGCACAACGGCGTCCACTGAATCAGGCAATGCGGCAGTGACCACGGCCAGCGGCAGCAGTTCCCTGACCTTACCGACCACGTCTGAAACGACCAGCGCGGTGACAACCCCGACTACTGAGGCAACCACGACAACTGAGGTGACGACGACTACCACTACTGAAGCTCCGACCACCACTACTGCAGCGACAGAAGCACCGACATCAGGAGCCCGCTCCTACACCATTCAGGCAGGCGACTCTTTCTGGGCTATTGCCAAGAGTCAGTATAACCTGAGTGAGGGAGATGACGTGAGCAAGTATATGCAGGCGATTATTGATGCCAATGGCTTATCAGGCCAGGATGCGCTGTTGACCCCCGGCGAGACTTTGATTATCCCTGAGGTTAACTAAATACCGGCCGGAATGGCTTTTAAACGGTCCTGCCCTCGCGGCAGGGCCGTTTTATGTTAGTTTTATGCGTACAAACCGCTGAATAACGCCGGTCACCTTGACTTTAGTATTTGAATCAGTATATTATTTTAAATAAGTCTTTGGTCCGAAGTGGACTCTAGAACTTGTCGGTATGCCGGAAAGACGTAATTCCTGGCCCGCGGTCTCCCTGAAGCATTGACATAAATGACTTGTGAAGGAAGGTAGTGTAGGATGCACAAACGTCTTTTTATTCCCGGGCCCGTGGAAGTCAGCCCTGAGGTCCTTGCCCAAATGGCCACTCCGATGATCGGCCACCGCGGCAAGGAAGCTGAGGCCTTACAAGGGCGGATATCGCAAAAGCTTCAGACCCTCATGTATACCAAAAATCTGATTGTTCTTTCAACCTCATCAGGAACCGGTTTAATGGAGGGGGCAGTCCGTTCTTTCTGTGCCAAGCGAACCGCTGTCTTTTCTGTAGGCGCTTTTGGCAAACGCTGGTATGAGCTGTGCCAATATAATGACGTCCCGGCGGACCTGTATGAGGTGCCTTTGGGACAGGCTACCCCTCCGGAACAACTTAAAACGGCCTTGCAAAGCGGACGTTACGACCTGGTGACGATTACCCATAATGAGACCTCTACGGGGGTGGCTAATGACCTTGACGCTCTGGCAGCAGTCATGGCAGAATTTCCGGAGGTTTATTGGGCCGTTGACTGCGTTTCTTCGCTGGGCGGCGCCAAGATTGAGGTGGATCGCCTGGGTATTGATATTTGCATCTCATCTTCGCAAAAATGTTTGGGACTGCCGCCCGGCTTATCCCTGGCTTCGGTTAGTGAACGCGCTTTAAAAAGGGCGGAGACGGTCAGCCATCGGGGTTTCTATTTTGACTACGTCAGATTAGCCAGGTTTGTCAGGGAAAAACCGTTCCAGTACCCCAGCACCCCCTCGCTGGCTCATTATTTTGCTCTGGACTATCAACTTGACCGGATTATGGCAGAGGGGCCGGAGCAACGGTTTGCCAGACATACAGCGCTGGCCGAACGGACCCGGGAGTGGGCCGCGGAGCATTTTGCGGTGTTTGCTGATCCCAAACATCTTTCTGCAACTGTGACTTGCATTAGCAACAATCGGGGGATAGATGTGGCAGAACTAAACCGGCGGCTGGGTCAGCAGGGCTATCAGATTTCTAACGGCTACGGCCCTTTAAAAAACAAAACGTTCCGGATTGCCCACATGGCGGATTGCAGCCGGGCAGATCTGGAAGCACTGTTGGACACGCTGGATGCAATTTGTGCTGATTTGTAAGGGGCAGGGGTAGATAGATGGAACAATTTAAAATTTTAGTAGCGGATAAACTGGGTGAAAATGGTTTAAAGCAGCTTCGGGAGGCCGGTTGTGCGGTGGATACGGCTAACGGTTTGGCAGAGGACCAATTACTGGCTGTTATTGCAGATTATGATGCGCTAATCGTGAGATCTGCGACACATGTCAGTGAAAAAGTGGTAGCGGCGGCCAGCCGTTTGAAGGTGATAGGCCGAGCCGGCGTCGGGGTAGATAATATCAATATAGAGGCCTGCACGCGCCAGGGCATTGTGGTCGTCAATACGCCGCAAGCAAACAATATGGCTGCAGCGGAATTAGCGGTGACCCTGGCCTGTAATTTATTCCGGCCTATTTGTCTGGCTAATGCCCGGGCTCATCAGGATGACTTCAGGAAGGCCCTGCTGGCAGGCAATGAGATGGAAGGCAAAACTGCCGCGGTTATAGGTTTAGGTCGGATTGGTTCCATCGTGGCCAGAAAACTGAAAGGCCTGGGGATGCGGGTCATAGGCTATGATCAGTATGTGGCTCCGGAGCGCTTTGAGCGTCTGGGTATTGAAAGAATCGGGACCTTGGAAGAACTCCTGCCTCAGGCGGATTTGATTACCCTGCATACTCCCAAGACTAAGGAAACCATCAATATCCTCAGCCGGGAAAGGCAGGCTTTATGCAAAAAGGGCGTGCGCATTGTCAATGCAGCCCGCGGGGGCTTGCTGGATGAGGCAGCCCTGTATGATAACCTTAAGTCCGGCCAGGTAGCCGGCGCGGCTATTGATGTACTGGCCCAGGAACCGGACACGGCGGCAGCACCCGGCAGCCAGCACTATGAAAATCCGTTGCTGGAGTTGCCTCAGGTGATCATCACGCCGCATATTGGCGCTTCAACAAAAGAAGCCAGCACCGCGGTTTCTGCCGAAGTGGCTGACGCTATTCTGCGGGTCCTTAACGGCGAACTGGTCGCTGCCATCAACCTGCCCCGAATTGGCGGTTCAATTGAGGAAATGGCACCCTTTGTCGATCTGGCTGAAAAACTGGGGTCTATTTATGTTCAAACTGAAACCCAGCCTTTAAAAGAGATTGGTATTGAATATTCAGGCAGTCTGGTGCGGGAAGAAACCGCTCTGCTGACCTTATCAGTTTTAAAAGGCTTTTTGACCCCGCTGTCAGAAAACCGCATAACATTTGTCAACGTTAAGCAACGGGTGGAAGAGATGGGCATTGCGGTGAGCGAAAAAAAACTGGGCAATCCGCCCCGTTTTGAAAATCTGATAACCGTTAGATTTTATAATCAGGAAAAATCACTGAGTGTCAGCGGCACGGTGTTAAGCGATCACACTGCCTTGCTGACTGATTTTTACGGCTATCAGGTAGACTTTACCATTTCTCCGTATATTCTGGCAGTGCAAAACGATGATGTACCAGGGGTGATCGGACGGGTTGGCACAGCCTTAGGTGAAGCCGGCATTAACATTGAGACCCTGCACTGGGCCAGTAAAACCGGTTCCCGCCGGGCTGAGGCTTTGCTGGGCTTAGACAGGCCGGTAGACCGTGCAGTACAGGACGTTATTAGGGCGTTGCCCGGGGTCAGACGCCTATCTGAATTGCATTTAGCTTAGTCGGTTGAGGCGCCGCTAAAGTTGCGGCGCCTGCCCTGACCCCAGACCAATGAAACGCGGCGGTTGTATCAACCGCCGCGTTTCATTGGTCTGTCCATAACAAAGAGGCGTGCTGCCCCGCAAAAGCAGGGCAAAGTAATTGATCTCCGAAAGACCTAAGAAGCGGCAGAATCAATGGCAATGATTTCGGTTTCACCCTGGCGGAATACTACCGTCCCCAGGCTTTCCAGTTGGCTGCGATCCAGATTGGGATAACGGATAGTCTCCAGTTCTCCTATTACGATATAGGCAACCTGATGCTGCTGAATAAATGCTGCCTGATCCGTGGTGTTTTCATAAAAGGCCTGTATGGCTTGCTGCAGCGGATAAATGACCTGCTGGTAGGCTGTGGGCGTTTCTTCTGATGTCCGCCATAACCACTCGTGGGTTTCCCAGCCCAGTACATCGGGTAAACCGGTGTAGGCAGATATGCGGTTGAAATGGGTGTAAGACCAGCCCGCAGCTTCGACGATTACCGGCTGCCCACTGACATTTTGATTAAACCATTCAATGGCAGCGTAGTCGCCGCTCAGATCGTACTCATATTGGGTATCCTGAATGGTCGCGCTGGTGTTGGTGGCAGTTTCCATCCAAATGGCGGCATCCAGGCCAAGGTAGTTAGCCTGGGACCAGCCGGGGATCCATTGACCGCTGGCCTCAAACGGATACCAGGCTGGCGGCAGCAGCAGCAAAATAACCAGCAGCACGGGAATAAAGGCGGCTATAGTCTTGTGCCAGCGGGACTTTGACCTGGCCGCCGTAAGCCGGATGGCCTGGCGGCGGGAAGAAATGGCATCCCCCGGCCGGCCGGCGGCTGCCAGGGCTTGGTAACGGCTTAGCGCCCGGTCTGTGATCCGGGGCAGTGTATCGCCCATAACTAAAGCCAGCAAAATAAACGCCTGGTAGGTAAACTTAAACATGGTATTGGCGCGGGCATAAGCGTTTTCATAAATATCAACGACATAGATGACTTCAGGGGCCAGAATTAAGCCCACCGCGCAGAGCAAAAACCACAGCGCCAGGCGATCACTGGCCGGCAGACGGCCCTGACCACGGCTCAGATGGCGCAGGCAGGAACACAGCAGGATACCTCCCAGCAGGAGCTGGGGACCCCAGAGCACCATTAATTGCCAAAAGGGCGTGTGATCTTTAGCCAGGGCTAAGGTCTTGGCAATCGGTTCAAAATTCCAGTTAAAGGGTAAGCTGAATAAATGGGCCGCCGTAAAAATCCCCACCAACTGCCGGCCTTTGTCTAAAAGGGGGTCTTTCAGCAAAAAGGCCAAAAAATAGCTGATGAGATAGGCTCCAAACATCAATAGCAGAGCCAGCAACGGCTGACTGACGGTCAAAAAGGGGATAAAGACCAGCACCAATTGAACAATCAGCAGCAAAACTGACTGAAAGCGCAGTTCCTTAAACGGCCTGGACGGTGACATTGCCAGCCGCACAAAGGTCAGGACGACAAAGTAGATGGCAAAATCCCAAAAATTACCCATCATGAAAACAGCCAGCAGCAGGGCAAAAAAGACGGCGTAAATAAAATCCGTGTCCTTAGCATGCCGCCGAACCCAGTTTAGCAATAAGGATTTGGTGGGCCGGTGCGGCAGAGCAGGGCGGTGCCTCAGTCCGCCTGCGGCTAATCTTGCCGCGGCAGCCTGATCATCTCTCAGACTAAAATAACTGATCAGTAAACCTAAAAATAATAAGACAAAAAGAGTATTAATCAGATGCGCATGCAAATCTGCTACTAAAAATGAATAATAGGGGAATTCATGAATGGTCTTGTCATTGGTGGCAGGATTATAGCCTATAAAGCGAGTGGCATTTGAAAAGTACCAGTTGCCGGTACTGCCCAGACTGAAACCATGCGCATTCAAAAAATCGATCAGGAACCGTCCCGGTGCATTGTCCGCGTAAAAAAACGCCTGACTGTTGCCTGCAATACCCGCCAAGAAAGCCGTCAGAACAG
Source organism: Oscillospiraceae bacterium (assembly GCA_028704415.1). Taxonomy (GTDB): domain Bacteria; phylum Bacillota; class Clostridia; order Saccharofermentanales; family Fastidiosipilaceae; genus JAAVLZ01. The sequence goes on from JAQWFM010000008.1 coordinate 16,697, forward strand.
CTTGACTATACTGCCTCAGCTTCAGGCGGAAACCGGACAGGCCCGACAACCCTGCCAGTTGGTAGCCCAGCGCGGCACTCAAAGTTAAAAAATAGGCAAAACTGGAGGCTACCGCCAGATTATAAGTACTGCGCGGAGCCAGTCCGACCAGTTTGCTTAACATGGTATAAAAGAACTGGCCATAATAGTAGTAGTTAATTGACTGGCCGGCCATCCACATATCTGCCGCAGGCAGGTAGCGACTGCGCCACAGCGACATCATATAGCCGTAGTCCATGAATTTTTCCAGCCCGTCGGCATTGGGTATTTGCCCCCTGACAAAACTCCAGGTGCCATATGCCAGGATGAACAGGCACAAAAAGAAGAGCAGCGGCCGGTGTCCGTCTGGCATAAACAGATCCTCCCGCAGCTGTTTGCGCCAGGTTTGCCTGGTCCAGAAAAAGCCGGCCAGCGCTAAAAGTATCAGCCACAGGATGGGCGTAATAAAAGGCAGAAGGTGCAGATATGCTCCCGTCCAGGAGATAAAACTAAGCAACAGGGGTCCCATGGCCAGCGAAAAAGCAAAGGATAACGCGGCATTGTGCCTGAATAAGCGGTGAGTCAGCGGCCAGACGGCTAAAGCTGGCAGCAGCAGGCCGCCTAACCAGCGCAGCCAGATCAGCTGATCACCTTTAAGAATAAACAACCAGGGCAGTAAAGCTGCTAACGGCAGGAGCAGCGGCAGAATGCCGGAAATTCCGGGATGACTGCGCTTGGCAGAATGGCGAACAGAAGCTGCCTGCTTCATATTGAATACCTCCGCACAGAAACCGCTCAAACGCCGATTGGCTTGCGGCCACTATATCTCAAGTAGTTTAGCATGATTGAGCAAATTATGAAATTGCGCTAAAATAGCGCCTGCAAGCTTATGAGAAGCCGGAGTGGGATGCTGCCGCATTGTGTCAGGCACCAGCGTTAAATTCCCCCGGCAGCAGGGAAGGAATTACTTTTTATGGAATCTATGGGATTGAATGAAATCCGGGAGAAATACCTGAGCTTTTTTGAGTCAAAAGGACATTTGCGTCTGCCTAGTTTTTCGCTGGTGCCTCACAATGATCCGTCCGTGCTGTTGATCAATGCTGGTATGACGCCGCTCAAACCCTACTTTACAGGTGCACAGACGCCCCCCCGGACGCGGGTGACTACCTGCCAGAAATGTATCCGAACCCCGGATATTGAGCGGGTAGGTCATACCGCGCGGCATGGTACCTATTTTGAAATGCTGGGTAACTTCAGTTTTGGGGATTACTTTAAAAAGGAAGTGATTCCCTGGGCCTGGGAACTGGTGACTGAGGGCTTCAAAATGGATCCGGAGCGGATTCATGTGACGGTCTATCTGGATGATGATGAAGCCTATGATTTGTGGCATCATACCGTTGGCCTGCCGGAGACTCATATCACCCGCCTGGGGAAAGAGGATAATTTCTGGGAACATGGCACCGGTCCCTGCGGTCCGTGTTCGGAAATCTTTTACGACCGCGGGGTTGAACATGGCTGCGGCAAAGCGGATTGCGGCGTAACCTGCGACTGTGATCGCTTCATTGAATTCTGGAACCTGGTCTTCAGTCAGTTTGACCGGCAAGCTGATGGCACCTATTTACCGCTAAAACAAAAAAATATTGATACCGGTGCCGGCCTGGAAAGACTGGCCTGCATCATGCAGGATGTGGATAACCTGTTTGAAACGGATACTGTGCGCGCGGTGCTGGACAAGGTTTGTGCGATTGCCGGGGTTAAATATGATCAGGATCACCAGACTGATGTGGCCATCCGGGTCATAACCGACCATATTCGCAGTACCACGATGATGATATCAGACGGTATCCTGCCGTCTAATGAAGGCCGGGGTTACGTATTGCGCCGGCTCCTGCGCCGGGCAGCCCGCTATGGCCGTCTTTTAGGGGTAGACCGCCCCTTCTTAAATGAGCTGACGCCCATTGTAATCAGGGAGTCGGAGACAGCTTACCCTGAGCTGGCGGAGCGCAGGGATTACATTATGCAGGTGATCGCGCGGGAAGAAGAACGCTTTGCCCGCACCATCAGGCAAGGCAGCGTGATCCTGGATGATAAAATTCAGCAGGCCCAGGCACGCGGCCAGCGGGAGCTGGAAGGAAAAGAGGTCTTTTTGCTGCATGATACCTATGGCTTCCCCTTTGATCTGACCCGGGAAATTGCGGCTGAGGCCGGCCTTACAGTAGATAAGGCTGGTTTTGACGAGCAGATGAAAAATCAGCGGGAGCAAGCCCGGGCCGCCTTGAAAGCGCGGGGCGGTTCGGCGTGGAGTGACCAGGGACTGCCGGCCGAAACCAACAACCTGCAGGCTACGGTGTTTGACGGCTATGATTGCCTTGAAGAGCCGGCTAAGCTGCTGATGATCCTGCAAAAAGATGACGATACGGAGCAATATCAAGTCGTGCCATCGGCGGTGGAAGGCAGTGAGGTCCTGCTGATATTTGATCGTACGCCTTTTTACGCTGAGAGCGGCGGTCAGATTGGGGACCGTGGTCTGGCGGCGGCAGCGGCCTGTCAGGTCGATATTCAGGATACGCGGAAAACTGCGGAAGGGCTGTACCTGCACGCGGCTGTCGTGCGTCAGGGACTGCTGCTGACTAATCAGGATCTCAAGCTGAAAGTGGATGCGCCTTCCCGCTGGGATACCGCCCGAAACCACAGTTGTACCCACCTGCTGCATAAAGCGCTGCGTACGGTGTTAGGCAGCCATGTGACTCAGGCTGGATCTGAAGTTAATCCGCAGCATCTGCGGTTTGACTTTGCCCATTTCCAGCCGCTGACGGCAGATGAACTGAGGCAGGTGGAGACGCTGGTCAATGAGGCTATCCTGGCTGATTATCCGGTTACCACTCAAATTATGTCGCTGGAGGAGGCTAAAGCCAGCGGCGCGATGGCGCTCTTTAATGAAAAATATAAGGACAAGGTCAGGGTGGTTTCAATGGGGGATTACAGCCGCGAGCTCTGCGGCGGAACGCACCTGACACATACCTCTCAGGCCGGCAGCTTTTATATTATTTCGGAGTCTTCAGTTGCCTCAGGCGTCCGGCGGATTGAAGCGGTGACCGGACATGAGGCCTTGCGGCTGACCCGAGGCTTACAGGATACCGTACAGGATCTGGCGGCTGAGCTTAAAACCACCCCGGCTGATCTTAAAGCCAGGGTGCAGAATAATCTGAATGAGATCCGGCGGCTGAACCGGGAACTGCAGACTTTAGCCAACCGCCTGGCGGGGCAAAAAGCGGAAAAGCTGCAAGACGCGGCCAAAGATATAGACGGGGTTCATCTGCTGACAGCTGAGGTTGAAGTGGCTTCGGCTGACGCTTTGCGGGATATGGCTGCGATGCTGCGCGACAGTCTGGCACCGGCCGTTGTATTATTGGCTGCCGTCCTGGATGGGCGCGTGCAATTGGTGGCCATGGCTTCCGCCGAAGCTGTCAAAGCCGGCATTCACTGCGGCAAACTGATAAAGACAGCAGCTCAGGCGGCGGGCGGCAATGGTGGCGGACGCCCGGATATGGCTCAGGCCGGCGGCAAAGATATCGCTAAAGTGTCTGATGCTATGGCTGCAGCCGAAGTTGAAGCGTTACTGCAATTGAAACGCTGAGGGGGTTTGAGTTATGCAGGATTGTATTTTTTGTCGCATCGCGGAGGGACAGGTACCTTCGCAGAAAATTCTGGAAAATGAACGAGTCGTTGCTTTCAAGGATCTGAATCCGCTGGCTCCGGTCCATATTCTGGTTGTCCCGCGACACCATTACGCTGATGCGCTGGAACTGGCGGCGGCAGCCGGCGGCCCGGATCCGGTAGCAGCGGCAGATGCCAGGAAGGATCTGGTAGCCTTACTGGAGGCAGTCAGAATTTTAGCGGATGAGTACGGTCTGAATCAGCCTGACCGGGGCTTTAGGCTGATCAATAATTGCGGACCTCAGGCAGGCCAGAGCGTACAACACCTGCATATTCACCTGCTGGGCGGACGTCAGCTGCCGGATAAACTGGTCTGAAAGGTGTTTGGCCCCACGCACAGTTTGCTGCCGCGGTCTGCTTCAGGCCTGAGAGCAGCGCAGAGTCATTGGCAAATTGGGCTGGCTTCAAGCCGTCGGGCTTCTTGACGGTTGTCCCTGAATGCGGTTATAATATTGTAGATTATGCAAAACAAAGCTGCTTTTTGTTTTGTCGCCGAGAGGAGGGAGAAAATGTCAGAAGTACGTGTAAAAGAGAATGAATCCCTTGACAGTGCACTGCGCCGTTTTAAGCGTTCTTGTGCAAGGTCCGGCGTTCTTGCAGAAGTGCGTAAGCGCGAGCACTATGAAAAGCCCAGTGTCAGAAGGAAGAAGAAATCTGAAGCGGCCCGCAAGCGCAAGCACTGATGTTCTTGTTTGGCCGGGTTTCAGTGTCACACTAAGCTTTGGCCGGCTTAACTCAGCTTAATCACAACAGCCCGGTACCAATTGGTACCGGGCTGCTTATTTATCCGGCAACCAGTAAGCAGCGAACTAAGAAAAAAGGAGATCCGGCACATGTTTCGCAAAGTTAAGACTCAGTTTTCACTGCGCAGCCCGGCCAGCGTTGGGGCGGATACGGCGCCAGCCCCTGACCTGGCCCGTCGGGTATTGCTGGCGCGTGGTTGCAGTGGCCCAGAAGCAGAGGCGTGGCTTGAGCCGCCTGCACCTGAACTGGCGGACCCCTTTACACTGAAAGGTATGCGCGAAGCCGTCGCCTGTCTGCTGCCGCTGGTGCAGACCGGGAAACCGATTTTGATTCACGGCGATTATGATACCGATGGCGTGACTGCCGCTGCGCTGCTGCAGCTTTTTTTTACCAGCCTTAAGCTGCCGGTGGAGGTTTGCATCCCTAACCGGCTGACGGATGGTTACGGGTTGAGTGCGGCAGGTGTAAGCCTGGCGGTCCGCCAGGGTGTCAGCGCAGTGGTCACCTGTGACTGCGGCAGTTCTTCCCCCGAGGCCTGTGAACAGCTCCAAGCAGCCGGCATCGCCGTGGTTATTACCGATCATCACACCTGTCCGCCGGTCCTGCCAACCGCAGCCGCGCTGGTCAACCCGCATCAGCCAGGTGAAACTGCGACCTTTACTGCTTATTCAGGAGCGGGTGTCGCTCTGAAATTATGCCAGGCGCTCAGTCTGGCGCTGGACCAGCCAGATTCCTATAAGGCTTTTATGGATTTAGCTGCGATTGGTACCGTAGGCGATGTGATGCCGTTGCGGGGTGAAAATCGTCAAATTGTACGCCTGGGCCTGGCGCTGCTGCGGCAAAACCCCAGACCGGGACTGGCCCAGCTATTGCAACTCATCCGTGTCCCTGCGGAAAAAGTTGATGCCTGGACAATCGGGCATCAGCTAAGTCCGCGGATAAACGCCGCCGGCCGGTTAGGAGACAGTCAAACGGCTTGTCAGCTGCTGACGACCGCAGACGAGCAGGAAGCTGCCAGCCTGGCCCGGCACCTGGAAGAACAGAATCATCAGCGGCAGGAGCTGGTTACTCAGGCTGGCGCGGAGGCCAGACAGCAGCTGGCCCTGCAACCGGATCAAATCAGTCATGCCTGTTTGGTCTTGGCGCACGACACCTGGCCGGTTGGGATTCTGGGTATTGTGGCCTCAAGACTTAGTGAAGATTATGCCTGCCCCTGTGTCGTGCTGGGGCCAGAGCCGGCTGAGGAGCCTGAGGAAGGCGGCACAGTTGCAGCCGCTGGCGGAAGAAAGCTGCTGCGCGGGTCGGCGCGGTCCTACGGCAAGATTGACTTGCTGGCGCTGCTTGAAAGCGCCCGGGACCTGACGGTTCATTTGGGGGGACACCCGCAGGCAGCAGGACTAACCCTGGAGCAAGACCGGCTGCCGGATTTCCGCGCCCGGCTGGCGGCAGCGGCCGATCAACTCCCGCTGACACAGTTTGCGGCAGGGGACCGCCAACTGGCGGACTGCATGCTTTGGCCCTCAGACCTGACCCTGGAACAAGCAAATCGGCTAGACGCGCTGGGTCCCTTTGGCCAGGACAATCCGGAACCATTGTTTTTGCTGCAGGCCGTCACCCTCAGGCAGCCCAGGCTTATGGGCAGCAGGCAGGAACATCTGAAAGCTGTGCCGGAGTGGTCCGGTCAGCTTTGGCCCCAGACAGCGGTGCTCTTTTTTGGCCTGCAACCTGCTGATATGCCCCTGCAGCAAGACGGCTGCCGCGTGGATATACTGGCTGCGCTAAAGATCAATGAATTTCGCGGTCAAAAAGAACTGCAATTGTTAGTTTCAGCCTATAGACTCTTAAGTGATGCTGCGTCAGTTGCTGCTGCAGCGGCATCAGATCAGCCGGCTACCCCCCGGCCGCTGCCGCTGGACGGACCGGAGACAGATCGGTTAGCCCTGATCAGCCAGCTGCTGACGCTGACCCCTGCCTGGGGAGCGGCAGAAATTGGCGCTGTTCTGGGTTTGGATTATGCGGAGTTACTCCCGGATAAGCAATTGCTGGCAGATAGCTGGCGTTGCCTGCAGCAACTTTTGCAAAATGGACCGCGCAGATTGTCACTGGATGAATTGTCGGACAGCCTGACCAGGCTATATAATAGCAAGCATAACGCTTATCAATTGGCCTGCTGCCTGAAAATCTTTGCGCAGGCCGGGCTGCTGGCCTTGCGGCGGCTGCCTGCGGAAGAACTGGTTTTAGCTATAAAGCCAGTCAGAACTAAAGTCGATTTATACGCAACGCAAATCTATCAGGATCTGCGGGGTAAAAAGACGCCTGACAAACCGAGTGGCGGCTGACTATTCAGAAGAAAGCCAGCCGGGATCGGTCTGGCGGTGGAGGGGTATCATGACTGCAGAAAATGAACATAAATCTAAGCTGCCGGAAACAGCTGACGCAGCCAGCAAGGCTGCGGATTTAACTGCGGCGACGGGCCACCCTGCTGCCGCCACTACCGGCGCTGCCATCACCGCTGCCGCCCCCGCCACTACCGGCGCTGCCATCACCGCCGCCACCACCGGCGCCACTGCCGCTGCTGCCGCCGCCGCTGCCGCCGGCCCGCCGATGGAGGGCTTTAGCCGCAGTGAGGATGAATTGGAAGAAGATCTGGAAAAAACGATTCCGAGTCGTTATGCAGATGAGGTGCGGGACGCGATTCTTTCCTTGCTGAAGCACTACAAACACTATAATCCCAGCGGTGATGAAAGCCGGATTTATTCTGCCGTGGATTTTGCGCTGGAATCGCATGGCCAGCAAAAGCGGGCCAGTGGAGAACCGTACATTATTCATCCGCTGGCCGTAGCGGATATTGTTACGGAACTGGAGCCGGATGACGCTACGTTAATTGCGGCCTTGCTGCATGACACGGTTGAGGACACGCCTATTACCAAAGAAAAGCTCGTAGAAGCTTTTGGAGCAGAGGTCCAGGAGCTGGTAGACGGTGTGACCAAACTGGATAAGATGTCCTTCAACTCCAGGGAAGAGATGCAGGCGGAGAATTTTCGCAAAATGTTTCTGGCCATGGCTAAGGATATTCGCGTCGTATGGATAAAACTAGCCGACCGCCTACATAACATGCGGACCCTCAAACATGTACCGCGGGAAAAACAAAAGCGCATCGCTCAGGAGACGCTGGACATTTACGCCCCCCTGGCCAACCGGTTGGGCATTTACCGCTGGAAGTGGGAAATGGAAGATATTTGCCTGCGTTATCTGGATCCCAATGCTTATTATGAACTGGTTGGGGCGATCAGTCAGCGGCGGGAAGAGCGGGAAGCGTTTCTGGATAAAGTCGTGCTTGAGCTTAAAAAAGCCATCACCGCTATGGGTATCCGTTGTGAGATTGAAGGCCGACCCAAACATTTTTACAGTATATACCGTAAAATGAAAACCAAAGACAAAAACCTGGATCAAATCTATGACCTTTTTGCCTGCCGGATTATTGTTGATAAGGTGGCTGACTGCTATGCGGTATTAGGTCAGGTGCATGAGATGTATAAACCCATTCCCGGCCGCTTTAAGGACTATATAGCGATGCCCAAGCCCAATATGTACCAATCGCTGCATACAACGGTGATTGGATCACAAGGCATTCCCTTTGAGGTGCAAATCCGTACGGTGGCCATGCACCGGACCGCTGAGTTTGGCCTGGCGGCACACTGGAAGTATAAAGAAAATGAAGGCAAACCTAATCCCAGTGTGCCGGTCACTTATGAGGACGGACAGGAACTGGAGACCAAGCTGTCCTGGCTCCGGCAGCTGCTGGACTGGCAAAAGGATATGCGCGACGCCAGTGAGTATATGCAATCTCTGCGTGAGGGCCTGATCACAGAAGAAGTCTTTGTTTTTACCCCGCGCGGCGACGTCATGTCCCTGCCCACCGGTTCAGTTCCCATTGATCTGGCATACCAGATCCACTCTGGGATTGGTAACCATATGTATGGTGCCAAGGTTAATGGCAGAATCGTCCCGCTGACTTATGAACTGCAAAACGGGGATATTGTGGAAATCCTGACCAGCGACCGGGTACAGGGACCCTCGCGGGACTGGCTGAAAATTGTCAAAAGCTCCGGCGCACGCAGTAAAATCAACCAGTGGTTCAAGCGGGCGATGCGCGACGAAAACATATCCCGAGGCAAAGAGAGTTTTGAACGTGAGTTGAAAAAATCCGGGTTCACGGCGATGCAGCTGATGAAGCCCGACTATGTCAACAGTATGCTGCAGCGCTACAATCAAAACTCCCTGGACGATTTGTACGCGGCTATTGGTCATGGTACATTAACTGCCGGCAAAGTCATCCCGCGCCTGAGAGATGAGTACATCAAGAGTTTGTCTGAAGACGAACAACATGAATTGGGTTACCGGATTGCCGCCGGCGGCCAGGTCATTTACGCCCCTCAGACGACCCAGGTCACGGCCGATGGCGAAATTACGGTCCCGCAGCCGGTCGGCCGGCGTCCACGGCGGGCCAATAACAGCGCCGGTATTATTGTGGCCGGTATGGATAATTGCCTGGTTTACCTTTCCCGCTGCTGCTCCCCGGTACCGGGCGATCCCATTATAGGGTTTGTCACCCGCGGCAAGGGCGTCGCGGTTCACCGTAAAGACTGCAAAAATATCGCCAATATTCTTGCTGCATCGGCGGACAGCCCTGAGGCCAGTGAGCGAGCTTCCCGGCTGATTGATGTTTACTGGGATGAGGAAGATGTGTCGGACAAGACCTATCAGGTGGAACTGAAAATCCTGGCCAACGACCGCAATCATCTGCTGGGGGATGTCTCCAACGCGATCGCGGAGGAAAAGGTATCTATTATTTCTGGCTCCATGAACGCCTATAAAGATGCCACCGCGTCCTTGCAGCTTACCGTAGAAGTAAACAGCCAGGCCCAGGTGGACCGCGTCATGGGGCGGATTAAAGCCGTACGGGATATCATTGACGTCCAGCGCGGCAGCTAATCAGGCCCCCCTGAGCTGCCGGGCTTTTTCAGCCGCGCCGCAGGCGTTTGCCCGCAGCACAGTTTTTTCTCTTGCCCGCCAAAAAGGTGCGAAGTCACAGGTTTGCCTGTAACTTCGCACCTTTTAGTTGTCTGGCTCAAAATAACCAGGCTCCTCTATTGCACCGCGAATCGCTGCTTCAGGCTTTGCCCTCAATGACAGCCAGCAGCAGGACCGGGCGGCGATGCGTACGGGTGTATAAGAAGTTTTGCAGTTGTTCCCGGAAGGCTCTTGAATCCAGCAAGGCGCCCAGCGGCTTGCCCATATCATTAGCTTTGGCTACCAGCAGATGGATGCGCTTGACCAGATCTTTTTCCAGATCCCGGACATCCTCTTCATAAATAAAGCCGCGGGTGAGCACCGAGGGGACGCCCAACAGCTGATTAGAGCGCGGGTCCACTGCCAGTGATACGGAGATGACCCCGTCGTCGCTTAAGGAGCGGCGCTGATCCAGAATCTCATCGTTAATGGTGCTTTCAGGCGAACCGTCAATCAAGACGGCGCCGGCCTGGGCATAACCGGCAATCCGGGCCTGCTTGGGGGTAACTTCCAGAATGTCGCCATTATTGAGGATATAAATGGACTCCCAGGGCTGGCCCATATCATGGGCGACTTCCGCGTGAATATAAAGATGCCGGTATTCGCCGTGACCGGGCATAAAAAACCTGGGCTTCAACAGCTGATGCATCAGTTTAATTTCTTCCCGGTAAGCGTGCCCTGACACATGGATATCAGCCATAGCTGAATAGACAACATTGGCCCGGCGCTTATAAAGTTCATTAATGACCCGGTAAATTGGCTTTTCGTTGCCGGGTATGGGCGTAGCAGAAATAATTACGGTATCTCCCGGGGCAATCTGGATATTGCGGTGCTCTGAGTAAGCCATCCGTGTCAGGGCCGACATGGGTTCGCCCTGACTGCCGGTAGTGATGATGACCAGCTCATCATCCGGATAGCGGTCCACGTCGTTGATATCAATCAGCGTATCCGCTTTCATGTCAATGTAACCAATTGAAATGGCGGCCCGGAACACATTCAGCATGCTGCGCCCTACCAGCGCGACTTTACGATTGTAGCGCTCAGCCGCGGTGATAATCTGCTGTACCCGGTGGACGTTGGAAGAGAAGGTTGCAACAATAATGCGGCCCTGGGCTTTTTGAAATTGAGTGGCAAAAGCTTCGCCCACCGTACGTTCAGACGGTGAAAAGCCCTGCCGTTCAATGTTGGTGCTTTCACAGACAAACAGCAGCACGCCCTGCTGCCCTAACTGGGCCAGGCGTCCCAGATCAGCCGGCTGGCCGTGAATGGGGGTGTAATCAATCTTGAAGTCCCCTGAATGGACCGCAATGCCGGCCGGCGAGTAGATAGCCAGCGCACAGGCATCAGCGATGGAGTGATTGACATGGATAAACTCCACTTCAAAAACACCGGCTTTGATTTTAGGACCGGGCTCAACCACGTGCAGTAAGCCGCCCTGGTTGCGCAGGCCGTTGTCTTCCAGTTTATAACGAACCAGTTCAATCGTGAGTTTACCGCCGTACACCGGGCAGGAAACTTCCCGCAGCAGATAGGGCAGAGAGCCGATATGATCCTCATGACCGTGGGTCAGAAAAATGCCGCGCAGCTTGGCCCGGTTTTTAAGGACATAGGTGAAATCAGGAATAACGGCATCGACACCCGGCTGATACTCCTCCGGAAAGGCAATACCGACATCAACAATAATCATGTCATTGCCATATTCATAAACGGTCATGTTTTTGCCGATTTCACACAGGCCGCCCAGCGGAATGACTTTGAGCGCGTTTTGTACACTGTCATCCTTAGCCTGCATCAACGACTCGTCAGCGTCACCGGTGCGGCCCAGGCTTTTCAAATTGCTGAGATTGAATTGAGGTGAAAAATTGGGCAGATCCCGTACCTGCTGACCTTTGGCATTGACATCAGCCCGTCGGGAACCAGCCGCGCGGCGGCGGTGATTTTGACGGCCCATAGCCACATTGGACGGGGGGGCGCTGCGGGCCTGGCCGGCATCCTGCTGCCGCCGGCCTGCAGCGCCGCTGCCACCGGCAGCAGCCGGCCGGCGGAGACTGCGGGTCTGACCATGTTTGGGGGCTGCTTGAGCGGCGTTTGCGGGCTCCGGGTTAACCCCGGCCTGCCCGCCGCCCCGCCGGACCCGGGGATGATTTTGCGGCGCCCTGCCATTAGGCTTGCTGCCATTGCTTGACCGGCGATGGTTACTGCCACCGGCCGGCTGCGCGGCAGCGGCCGAACTGGCCTGCGATTTGGGGTTAGCCGGCGATACGGCTGGTTTGCGCCGCCGACTGGGGCGGGCTTCACCATTAGCTCCGGCGGGTTTAGCGTCAGAGTTGTTTTCTTTTGAATCCAGGGACATATATCCTCCTTCGCCACGGGACCAGCGAACGGATTGAAGCTATCAAGCTATTGGATCAATGGACAGACAACACTGGAAATTTGCTCGGATTGTCGGCTGTGCAAAAACGGCTAAGCTTTACGTGCGGTTCATCCGGAACCGTGAACTATACAGTAATTTATCTAAAACGAACCGGTCAAGTGCGGATGCTGGAAGTCATCTGTGCTGTTAAGCGGCCCGAATCAATCAGTGTTACACCCAAGTGTATCAACGTTTAGCTAATCATATAAGATTTTGGTGCGGCTTGCAAGTCACAAAATGCTATGGTAAAATTGCTTGGCGTTTGCGAAGCAGCCATGCTAACCCTTGGTTTGTTATGTAAGCGGTCATTATGCAGTACTGGAGGTGAAAAGAATGCCCAATATCAAATCCGCGATTAAGCGCGTTGAAGTCAGCAAAAAGAAGACATATGTCAACCGGATCAGCAAGTCTGAACTTAAGACTGAGATCAAAAAAGCTCATCAGGCTATTGATGGCGGCGCGGACAACGCAGAGGTTCTCGTCAAAACAACTCAAAAGAGTCTTGACCAGGCCGCAGCGCGTGGTCGGCTGCATAAAAATACCGCTGCACGCAAAGTGTCCCGTCTGGCTCGCGCCATGAACAAGCAGGCCGCTGCTCAGTAATTACTGCCGGTGTTCCTGCCAGGGATGATTATGATCACTAAACCGCGTTATGACGACGCGGTTTTTTTATGCTGCCAAAAAGCCTGCCAGCAGCCCCGGAAGGCTGTCTGCAGGCTTTTCAATTGCCGGGCCGGTGGGGGACCAAGACGCGAGCTGCCGGTGGGAACCGCGTGTTACTTAAGCGTCAAGCGTCAGCCGGTGATAAACTTTTTTACCGCGCTTTACAACCGCAAAACCCTGACTAAAATCACTCACCTGTAATTGGTAATTGAAATCATTAACGACTTCACCGTTTAAGTAAATACCGCCTTGCTGAAACAGGCGCCGCGCTTCACTGCGGGACGGGAAGAGCCGGGCCTGCATCAGCGCGTCCATCAGACTCAGCTGACCTGCCGCTACCAAGCTATGATCCAACGCAGTGACCGGCATCTGGCTGCTCACCCCGCTGCCCTCAAATAACTCGGCTGCCTGCTGTTCGGCCAGGCTGGCCGCGTTTTTCCCGTGTACGATAGCGGTCACTTCATAAGCCAGCCGCTTTTTAGCCTGATTAATGGCGCTGCCGCCCTCCCGGGTCAGTTCCCTGATTTCTGCCAAGGGCACAAACGTCAGCAGCCGCAGGCATTTATCCACATCTGCGTCGCCAATATTCCGCCAATACTGATAAAAATCATAGGGAGAGCATTTATCCGGATCAAGCCACAGCGCGCCCCGGGCGGTTTTACCCATTTTAATGCCCTCGCTGGTTGTCAGCAGGTTCAGGGTCAGACCAAAGACTTCTTTACCTTCCTTGCGGCGGGTCAGATCAATGCCGGCCAGAATGTTAGACCACTGATCATCTCCGCCCAGTTCAAGGGTACAGCTATAGCGGCGATTGAGCTGCAAAAAGTCATAGGCCTGCATCAGCATATAGTTGAATTCCAGGAAGGTCAGGCCGCGTTCCAGCCGCTGCTTATAGCATTCAGCGGTCAGCATCCGGTTAACCGAAAACTGCGAACCAATGTCCCGTAAAAAATCAATATAGTTTAAATTCAGCAGCCAATCGGCATTATTGGCCATAATGGCCTGGTCATCCGCAAAATTCACCAGGATTTTCATCTGCTCTTTGAACCGGTCCACATTATGCTGGATGGCTGCGGGGGTCAGAACCTGACGCAGGTCAGTGCGGCCGGAGGGATCTCCAATCATGCCGGTCCCGCCTCCCATCAGGGCAATGGGCCGGTGGCCGGCACGCTGCATATGCGCCATAACCATCATGGTAACAAAATGACCGACATGCAGGCTGTCTGCGGTCGGGTCAAAGCCGATATAAAACGTAACACCCGGTTTAGCCAGCGCTTCTCTGACTGCTGTCTCATTGGTAACCTGCGCTATGTAACCCCGCGCTTTCAGAACATCATATACGTTCTCCACGTCAGTAATCTCCTTTCGTCCCATGACGTAAATGAAGGCCGAATCCGGGTACCGAATCCAGCCATAATAGATTTATTTTAACGAATGAGTACAACTTTGTCAAAATCGTTGCCCACCGGAGCGCCGGCGGCCAGGGCTTGCAGGTCATAAGCCAGCAGATCCAGTCTGGCCTGCCGCTTTAAGTCAGGATAAACCGCCGCCGGATAAGCTTCGAAGTCTGAGCGTTGATTGATAATGGGCAGGCTGCTTTTTTGCCGCATTTGCTTTAACAGCCAGCGGCCTTTTTTATTGAAGCCCAAAACTCTGAGATAAGCCGGCCCCATGGCGCGCGCCTGCTGCAGGTCTGCCGGCCGGATATCCAGCAGGAGACGGATAAACGCCCGCTGCACGCGTGTCCGGGGTAAATTCCTGGTCATGACGGTCCGGCACAGCGTTTCCCACAGCTCAGCCGGCGCCGTACCGGCACAGTGCTGCAGCGCGTCTGCCAGACGCTGGGCCAGGCCGTCATTTTCAGGGAAGTACTCCGCTAGTTGGGCTGAGCTTTTTGCGGCGGCCTTTATGAAAAGGAATGAACCCAGATCCTGGGGCAGCAGCAGTCTGGCTGCCTGCTCCAGCAGGCAGGCCAGGGAGCGGGGCGGCAGGCCAGAACTCAGCCGCAGCAGCAACTGAGCCTGATCCTGACGGGATTCCCGGCAGATCTGGCGGAAGTTGGCCGCATGGAGCAGATAGGCCTCCCCCAGCCGCTCATGCCTGAACAGGGGGGGAGGATTAAGTCCCTGGTCTATTAGCCGGAGGCGGGCTTTTTCATAGGCCAGGGCCAGAATATTGTTGGCGGAAGCCAGCAAGTCTGAAACCTCAGGGCCCAGGCAGGCTTCCGCCGCTCTGGCCTGAGCCGCGGCAAAACTCTGCCCTTCGGCCAGCGTTTGTTTGAGTCTGGTTTTATAGGCCAAAGGCTCCTGATATAAAAGCTTGGCGGTTGAATTGAAGCTGGGACTGTCCGCTGATTCCATGCCGCAGACCTGGGCATCTGTGACGCCCGTCGCGGTCAGACTGCTGACCGCCCCAAAAGCAAAGTCATCTGCGGCAGCGCAGGAAAAAATCGTCGGAAGCGCCAGCACCAGATCAACCCCGTCTGTTTCCCGTGGCCCGGCCAGAGCCGCGGCGCAGCGGGTCCACATGTCCAGGCAGGCAGGCTCCCCTCTTTGGGTAAAAGAAGCGGACATGACTGCAATAACCGCGGTATCCGGTCCCCATTTATTACGTATCCATTCCAGCTGCCGTACGTGCCCTAAATGGAAGGGATTGTATTCAGTAACCACACCAATGACTTGCATAACCTTTATCTCCTGCCTGGCTGAAAAATTATCAGGCCTAAAGCTTAAATCAGGCTTATCTTAACATACTGCAGCAACCTTGATTCCCTCAGCCGGCCTTAGCGGAACCGGCATGAATCTGCTAAAATTCTGTTTAGCAGACGGTTGCTGTCAAGGCGGGCGAGACCCAGCGCGGGAGGCAGAATTTTGACGGAACAAAAACACTCAGATAGCGGGCATCAGGCAGGAGATAAATTAAAAATAGAAGTACACCGGCAGCCGCGCGGTAAGCAATCCGGTGATCTTTCATCGGTGCTGCAGCAGGCTTCAGGCGGCAAAGCGGCCAAGGCGGATCCTCTCAATGAGGCTTCTGCTCTGCCTGGGCGGCAACGGCGGTTTTTACTCATCCTGTCTTTGATTTCGGCAGTGCTGCTCCTGGGCTTGGTGGTTTATTGGTCCTGGTCCAACGGATTGTGGGGCCGCAGCGGCCGCAGCCGCGACTTTTCCGGCGCCTCCGGACCTCAATCGCTGGCCCTGAGCAGCCAAAGTGGCGCCGCCCTGAACACTGACCGCCTGCAGCTTAATCTGGGGACTGCGCTGCAAACCACAGAAGGCTTACTGACGGACAGCCGTTGGCTGGACGTTCGCTCTGCCAAATTTTATCAAAGCAGTGATCTGACGGCCAGCTCCCAAACTGCCGCGCTTTATTTACTTTATCTGGCTGAATCAGGCGGGCGCAGCGACTTTAAGGCTGCACTGACGGTGCTGCAAGATAACCTGCTGCTGACTTCCGGTCTGCTTGAAGAACGGATCAGTGTGGCTGACGCGACGTTTTCCTCTGCGGAACTGGCTGAAACGCGGGATCCAGAGGACGGGGATATCCCCGCTCTGGCTAATCTGCAGGCAAGTGCGACGCCGGATTATTATGCCACGCTGATTTATTGCCGGGCCCTGGCTTTAGCCTACCTTAATTGGGGGGATCAGAGCTTTTATCAGGCCTTAAAAACTTGCTCAGATGCCTACCTGGCTGCCTGCCAGGATGGTTTACCCCCGCTTTCACCGCAGCAGATTACGGTAACGCCTACACCAGAACCTTACTATGAAGCCGGGGAGGGGCCGGAAGCCGTCTCGCCGACCGCTTCGCCAACCCCAGCTGCTTCACCAACGCCGCAGGACAGTCAGAGTATTGCCCTGATTGAGCTGGATACGCTGGATCTTCAGTCCTTACAGATGCTGGCGGAGTGGAACAGCGACTTTGAACCAGTCTACCAATCCGCCCTGCAGCTTTTACAGGGCGCGCTGTTGCAGGACGGCCTGCCATTGTTTCAACAAGGTTACAATCCTGAATATGAGACCTACATTACCTATGGCCTGGATGACCAGTTGGATCTGACTAAATCGCTGAAAATTGCTTTATCACTGAGCGAAGTCGGTCAGCTGCCAACGGCGACCATTGCCTGGCTTAAGGCTTCGCTGCGGGGCGCAAACCTGGCGGATGCCTATGACTATGTCAGCCAGAATACTGTGTCAGATACACTTAGCCCGCTAAACTTAGGCCTGATCTGCCGCCTTGCCCGCTATACGTCTGATCAGGATTTATATGATTACGCGATTTCTGCTCTGACCAACGGACAAATTGGAACCGTGTCAGGCAGTCCGGCCTACGGCCTGATATTCCGGCAACCTGAAGCTGACGGCAATGTCGTTTTGACTGCGCAGGATAATGTGTGGGCTTTGTTAGGCTGCTCGTGAGCCGAAAGCGAAAGCCAGCTCCAGCGACAGGTGCCCGGCCGACAGAAAACGCGGCGTTGTAAGCCTGGTGATTTTTGATTATACTAAATCCATGGGCTGTATCTGCTGAAACAGCAGCCGCTGCAGTTATAAATTCTGAAGTCGGATACGCAGTCAATAGTTGAAAGAAGGTTTGAACATGGCGTTTATCGATTCGATTATCGTGCGGGCGAAAGCGGACAAAAAGACCATCGTACTGCCGGAAGCATATGAACCCCGGGTACTGCGGGCAACGGACAGGATATTAAAGGAAGCTATTGCAAATGTGATTTTGATCGGCAACCCGGAGCGGATTAAAGCCGCGGCGGGGACTTGCCAGATTGATGGAGCCAGGATTATTGATCCGGATAATTTTGAGCAATATGAGCAATACGCGGAGGCCTTTTATGAGCTGCGCAAAAAAAAGGGTATGACGATAGAAAAGGCCCGCGAGCAGCTTAAGGAGCCGATGTATTTTGCGGTCATGCTGGTCAAAATGGACGCCGCTGACGGCGTGGTTTCAGGCTCAGTCAACAGTACGGCCAATACCTTAAGACCGGCATTGCAGATTCTGAAAACTGCTCCCGGCACCAAGCTGGTTTCTGCCTTTTTCCTGATGTCCGTGCCGGACTGTGCCTACGGTGAGGCAGGTACCTTTTTGTTTGCGGACTGTGGCTTAAATGAAAATCCGGATGCGGAACAGCTGGCGGAGATTGCCATTGCTTCAGGTAAATCATTCCAGGTCTGGACCGGTAAAGAGGCCAGGGTAGCATTGCTGTCATATTCCAGCAAAGGCTCAGCCAGCAGTGAGCTGGTTGATAAAGTGAGTCAGGCGACGGCTTTGGCAAAAAGCCGGGCGCCGGAACTGGCCCTGGATGGTGAGTTGCAGCTGGATGCCGCGATTGTGCCGGAGGTAGCTCGCAGCAAGGCTCCCGGCAGCGCGGTAGCCGGCCGCGCCAATACGCTGATTTTCCCTGACCTGAATGCCGGAAATATCGGTTATAAGCTGGTTCAGCGCCTGGCTAAGGCAGAGGCCTACGGGCCGATTCTGCAGGGCATTGCCGCCCCGGTCAACGACTTATCCCGCGGCTGCAGCGCAGATGACATTGTGGGCGTGGTAGCTATCACCGCTGTTCAGGCCCAGAATCTGAAGGCTTAAGCCCTGATACGGCTGCCGCCTGACTATCCAGAGCTGTTCCGGAGGTCCCTGGGGACGCATTTTGCTGTAAGCGGCAAAGCGCGGCCTGATCAGGAATTTCGGGACAGTTCTGGCATGGATCTCAGTCATAATAGCTACGTTGACAGCGTCCGGCCTGCCCGGGGCAACCGGCTGTACTTGCTTCATTGTTTGTGTTAAATTATAGTTTGTTGTCATGTCTGTTTTTGTGGCACAGGCAATATAGCTATTATATTTAGGAGAGGTTTGGAACGATGATTATTTTGGTCGTAAATGCGGGCAGCTCGTCCCTGAAATATCAGCTGATTAACAGTAAAGACGGGGAAGTTTATGCCAGCGGCAACTGTGAAAGAATCGGTATAGCCGGTTCCAAAATCACCTATAAGCGTCCAGACAAGGCGGACTTTGAGCCCTTAAAGATCGTTATGGACTTGCCCAATCATTCTGTGGCCATGGAAAAGGTTATCAGTCTGCTGGCGGATAAAGAAGTCGGCTGCATTAAGTCTATGGATCAGATTGACGCGGTGGGACACCGCGTGTTGCATGGCGGAGAAAAGTTTGCCGGTTCCTATGTGATCAATAAAGAAGTAATAGAGGCGATCAAGGACTGCATCCCTTTGGGACCGCTGCATAATCCCGCTAATTTGGCGGGGATTGAAGCCTGCCAGAAGGCCATGCCGGGCAAGCCTCAGGTGGCGGTTTTTGATACCGCCTTTCATCAGACCATGCCGGAAGAGGCTTTCATGTATGCCCTGCCTTATTCCTATTATGAAGATTACGGCGTTCGCCGCTATGGCTTTCACGGTACCAGCCATCAGTATGTTTCGCAGGAAGCGGCCAAGGCGCTGGGCCGGCCGATTGAAAGTTTAAAGATTATTACCTGCCATTTGGGTAACGGGTCGTCACTGGCTGCCGTTAAATATGGTAAATGTGTGGATACCAGTATGGGCCTGACCCCGTTGGCGGGAGTGCCTATGGGCACCCGCTGCGGAGATATTGATCCGGCCGTGATTAAATATGTGATGGAAGAAGATCCATCCCTGACCATTAAGGATATTGACCGTATTATGAATAAAGAATCCGGCGTGCTGGGAATTTCAGGGGTGAGCTCAGACTTCAGGGATTTGGCGCAGGCTTCTGAACAGGGTAATCAGCGGGCTACCCTGGCGCTGAACATGTTTGCATATCATGTTAAAAAATATATCGGTTCTTATGCCGCCGCTATGGGTGGCGTAGACGCTGTAGTCTTTACGGCCGGGATTGGCGAAAATACGCCGGAAATCCGTGAAGCTGCGGTGGCCGGTCTGGAATTTTTAGGCATCAGGGTGGATCCTGCTAAAAACCTGAGCTGCAATCGGGTCGGCGGCGATATCAGCGCTGCGGACGCCACCGTTAAGGTTCTGATCATCCCCACCAATGAGGAACTGATGATTGCGCGGGAGACAGAGCGCCTGACCACCCAGGCCTGAGCTTCAGCCGCCAATCAGACGTACGGGAAATGCCGCGGGCCTTACAGACCCCGGCATTCTTCATCGTAGCACTTGTTTGGACTGATATGCTTGTTGGAGACGTTGTTTGCAGTTAAAATTGATATAATGAATTGACAATCAAAATACCCTTGTCAGGCCGGGGAGAGGGATGTCTGCTTGCCATGAATGAATATAACAGGACTATACTGGATTTACTCCTGACCATCTATGAAAAAATCATGCTGACGGAGGAGGAGGCTCTTTTGAAGGGCCATTTCAGCGACCTTTCCAAAGCGGAGATGCACACGCTGGCCAGCATTGGTCCTTATGAACAGCGGACCATGGGTGAAACCGCCGCCAGGCTCAGCATTACCACCGGTACACTGACCGTAGCGGTGGATCGCCTGGTAAAGAAAAAATATGTAAAGCGTGAGCGGGCCACAAATGACCGGCGGATTGTCTTGCTGTCGCTTACCCGTGAAGGGAAAATAGCCTACCGCATGTTCTGGAAGTTTCACACCCTGCTGGTTGACGGTATGGTGAAGGGTTTAAATGAAGGCGAGCGGGAGCAGCTATTGAGTGCACTTAGTCTGATTGACCGCTACATTACGGACCAGTACTATAAATATAACGCCCGGGAGATGCAGACTGAGGCCTCAGAGGGACAGGACACGGCTAAAAAGCTCAGCCGGCGTACCAAAAGGACACAGATTAAGATGAAACAGACTCGGGAAAAATCCGCAAGAGAAGACAAGGTAAAGGAGGCCGTTCAAAATGAGCAAGCAGGAAATAAGTGATATCGTGACCCAAACCATAGCCCAGGCGGCAGCTATGGATCCGGCGGAGGTTAAGGCAGACAGTGATCTGATCGCAGATTTAAATATGGATTCACTGGCGGTGTTTGAACTGGTGGTAGACTTGGAGACCGCTTTTGACCTGCAGATTTCAGATGAGGATGTGGAGACCTTGCACACACCCATGCAAATTATCAACTATATAGCCGCGCGGGTGAAACTGGACTGAAGCCAGGCTTAAGCCTGGGCTGCCGAAGACATGCTAAAGTCGCGCGGGACTTCCTTTTCTTTAAATGCTTGTTGCATCCAATCCCGCAATGCCTGGGTCATTTCCCGGGCATTTTTATAATCATCAGGTAAGAGTGGTCTGCCAAAGCGCACGATCAGGCGCCGGCGGGCATGCCGTTTGGGATCCCACCAGGAGGGACATTTACGATAGCGGTTGAATATCTCATAGCCGCCGTCAATAAATACCGGCACAACCGGTACATGAGCTTTTTTGGCGATATAGCAGGCACCTTCCTGGATTTCTGACAGGTGACCGTCATGACTGCGGGTGCCTTCAGGATGAACCATCAGGATGTTACCGTCATCAACCTGCTTTTTTGCGGTTACTAGTCCACGGATGGGATTGCCTTTGCGGTTCAGCGGAATGCCGCGCCCCACTTTCATAATGACCTTGCCAAATAAACCATAGTCGGTCAGCAGATCCTGAGCCGCCAGACAGGAATACTTTTTAAACTGCCACCGGGGTAAGAAGGAACCTATCCACATGCCATCTACAAAAGTCTCATGATTGGAGGCCAGAACATAAGGCGTCTGTTGCGGGATATTTTCAAGGCCATGGCCTTCAAGATGAATAAAGATATGGGTCAGTGTCATGCCAATCCAATTCAGCACAGATCCCAGAACTCCCCGTTCAACTGGTTTGATCAAATGATCGGGTAAATCCCCGCGGCCATCCGCGGTGGGATAAGAATCGGCAGTTTTGTGCATGCTTTCAGCCTCAATTCATATGAAATTTATGTCCGGTCCGGTAGTCTGGCGGGCCATACGCTGGCGCTCAGGTTTACCGGTATTTGTAAACATAATGAAAGTTAGTGAACTTGTCAATTAACCAGGACACGAGTAAGATAGTCTCAGTTATCCTTTAAGCTTATTTGTCACTTGAATTATATTTGACGATCAAAATATTTGATAATCAAATAATACCACAAACTTATTTGCTTATCAAGCTGATAGCAGGACAAAGCGACGACAGAGGTAAAGAGATGCAGATTTATTCAGGCAAAAGACTTTTTCAAGGTGAAGAACGTTACCATTCCACGCTGGACCTGATCAGGCGCAGCGCCAAACGTTATCCCAACGCTCCCGCTTATATGTTTCGCCGTAAACCTAATTCCAAGGTCCTGATCCGTTCGTACAGTGAATTGTTAGCGGATGTTGAGGCGCTGGGCACGGCATTACAGCGCCATTTCCCCGGCCGGCCGAATATGGCGCTGCTGGGTGAGAACTGCTATGAGTGGGCTGTATCCTATAATGCGGTGATTAACGGGGCGGGGGTGATTGTCCCGATCGACCGGATGACGCCGCAGGGAGAACTGTTGATATTGCTTGAACGCAGCCACAGTGAAGTCCTGATTTTAACGCCCCGGCACCTCAGTTTAGCGGAGGCAGCCCTGTCTGCGGTGACCTCGCTGAAAACGATAATTGTGCTGGATCCGGTTTCTGCTTATCGCAGTGCAGTTAAGATGCCAGCGGACAGCCGTTATATTCGATATACGGACCTGCTGACGGAGGGGGAAGAAGCGATTGCCTTAGGCTGCCAGGACTATACCGGACTGGTCCCTGATCCGGATATCCTGTCTACTATTATTTTTACCAGCGGTACCACTGATCAGGCCAAAGGCGTCATGCTCAGCTTAAACAATCTCTGTGCCAATGTCTATAATATCAGTGGCGCGCTCAGGCTGTTTCCCGGAGAACGGGCCCTGTCCGTCCTGCCGCTGCACCACACGTTTGAGACGACAGCGGGCATGCTGGTTATGTATTATTACGGTGTCTGCATCTGTTTTAATGATGGCCTGCGCTATTTCCCCAACAATTTAGTAGAGTGGAAAATCAATGTCATGATCGGCGTGCCGCTGTTGTTTGAAAATGTCTACAAACGGGTGAATGATTCCATTGATAAATCAGGCATGACCAACCTGGTCAAAGTCATGCGTCCCTTTGCCCGCGGCCTGGCGGCAGTTGGTCTGCAGACTAACCGGACGCTGTTTAAAAGCGTGCTGGATGGCTTAGGGGGCAGTCTGCGTTTGGTGGTGATCGGCGCTGCGGCTATGGATAAACACATCCATCAGGCTTTCATTGATTTTGGCATCTTGTTTTTACAAGGCTACGGCCTGACTGAATCAAGCCCGGTGGTGGCTGTGGGCACTGAAAAGCTGAATGTACCGGGGACTATTGGCCCGCCGCTTCCCGGGGTGGAAGTGGCGATTGATACCAGGGGTACAGACGGCAATACTGTAGGCGAATTACTGACCCGCAGTGAGTCGGTCATGCTGGGTTATTATGAAAATGCGGCGGCTACGCATGCTGCTATTGACGCTGATGGCTGGCTGCACACCGGTGACATGGGCTTTGTGGACAGCCGGGGCTGTATCCACATAACCGGCCGTTCCAAATCCATGATCGTGTTGACTAACGGTAAAAAAGCCTTTCCGGAAGAGATTGAGGCTAAACTTAACAAAATTGCCGGCGTTAAAGAAAGCTACGCCTGGGGGCAGCGGAATAAACGGGACGCGGTGGATATCTGTGTTAAGATTCAGCTTAACCGTGCCGCGCTGCCCCTGGCAGACCCCCAAGACAACGCCGCTGTCGCCGCCTATCTGAAGGCTGCTATCAGTAAGATTAATGCCAGCATGCCGGGCTATAAAGCCGTCCGCTACTTTATTTTCACTGAAGATGACTTTATCAAGACGACCACCCTTAAAATAAAACGTAAAGAAGAAGAGAAAAAGCTGTCGGCCTGGCTGTCCGCTCAGGGGGTCTATATGCATGATATAGACGGGCAGTTTGTTCATATTCCCTGACCTTCCGGGTAAGCGCAACCAAATGCCGCAATACCTGGTGGCGAACAGAAGCAATAAAAGGAGTGGATGAGTTGCGCATCATATATGGTCCGGATTCGTCGGCTTTAGCCCAGGCGGTCGTTGAGGCGGTTATCCGACAAACCAAAGACTGGCCGGAGCGCAGAGCGTTGGTTTTGGTCCCGGAAGACCGCAAATTGAGTTTTGA
The DNA here is from genome assembly GCA_028704415.1 of Oscillospiraceae bacterium. Taxonomy (GTDB): domain Bacteria; phylum Bacillota; class Clostridia; order Saccharofermentanales; family Fastidiosipilaceae; genus JAAVLZ01. The sequence continues at coordinate 40,495 of JAQWFM010000008.1, forward strand.
ACAGCAGTTTTTAGCCCGCCAGCCTCAGACAGGCTTGTTTATGACGGAGGTGCTGAGCTTTACCCGTCTGGCCTTCAGGCTGGCAGACGCTGTCAAGGCAACCGGTAAGCTTGCGCCCTCAGCAACTGAGCAGCTGTTGTTGCTCAGCGCCATTTTGAATGGTCACGAAGCGGACTTCCCAATCTTAGGCCGCCTGTCGCAGCGGCCGGCATATTTTCAGGAACTGCAAAATCTGCTGGGCTTTTTGCAACGATATGATGTCACCTCAAGCGACCTGGAAACCGCTCAGCTGGCCCGGGACCAATTGCCGCAAAGCCTGAGAGCCAAATGCCGTGATTTAGCCTTACTCCAGCGGCGCTACCAGGAAAGCCTGCAGCGGTTAGGCTTGGCTGAACCGGGTCAGGCACTGAATGAACTGGGCCGGTTGCTGGAACAATATGCTACCGGGCAATTAGACCCGCTGCTATCCCAGCAGCTATCGTTCTTGGAACAGCTTTCCGTATGGGTGTGCGGTTTTGGTGAGTTGCGCGATTTTACGCCTCAGGAATACCGGATTCTGGCCTGGCTGGAAAAGTTAAGTGATCAGTTAAATGTGACTGTTTTGACCGACCAGCTCCCTAATACCGCGGCGACGCTAAGTCTGACGGATCCGGCCTTCTATTTTGGCGCGCTGACCGGCCGCCATCTGGCTCAGAATTATAAAATCAGCCAGACGGTCTACGCCGCGCCGGCCGTAAGGCCTGGCCCCTCCCTGAAATCCGGCTTAACAATGGCCCCGTTTGCGGGGCTGCAGGCGCCCCAAAGACGGGAAGAACTCCGTGCCGTACTGGCCCAGATCAAAAGTCTGGTATTGCAGCAGCGCTGCCGCTACAAAGATATTGGTTTATATCTGGCTGCTCCCCAGGCTTATTTACCTTACCTGCAGGCAGAACTGGCTGCCTATAAAATCCCGGCCTTTTTGGACCAGCCCCGGCATCCGGAGCAGTCTGCTATCATCCGCCTGCTTTTAGCGTTGATCGATCTGGCCCAGTACAATTGGCAGTCTGACGCGGTGATGGCCTTATTGCACAGCGGTGTGCTGGCCCAGGTTCAGCGCGAAAAAGCGGATGATTTTGAGAATTTTATGCTGGCGCATGGCCTGGATCATGAGCTGCTATTTCACGATCCGGCTTATGAAGACTGTTCAGAGCTCTTGCTGCTGCGTCGGCAGACCCTGGATCCGCTAAAACCCGGTATTCAGGCTCTGCGCCGGGCTGCGACCGTACAGGATAAGACCGCCTGTATCAGGCAGCTTTTGGCTGAACTGGATGCGGAAACCTGGTGCCGGGAGTTGGTCTTAAACCTGCGCCGGCAGGGTGAATCGGATCTGGCCGTAACCCAGGCTCAGGCCTGGCAAAGCTTAGGCCGGATTTTAACTCAACTGGAAACTATTCTGCCGCAGCAACCGTTAAGTCTGGCGGCCTTTACTGAGCTGATCTTAACCGTACTGGCAGCAGAATTGACGACAATTATTCCGACGGAGCTTGATCAGGTGGTGATCGGGCAGGGGCGTCGTTTTATGGGGCAATCGTTTGCCTGTCTGTTTATTGTAGGCGCTGACCGGCAGTCCTTTCCGGCTCAGGCCGCGCCCGGCGCGCTGCTGAAAGGCGAAGAGACCAAACTGCTTTCCAGGGTCCTGCAGCGTCCGCTGCCCAGCCTGGAACAGACCAGGCCGCAGGAAGACCGGGTGCTGGAACTGCAGCTGCAGCTGGCTGCTCGGCAGCGGTTATTCATTTCCTGGACGGGCGAAACCGCTGATATGTGTGCTTTGTTGCAGCGGTTATATGCCCTGAGCCCCGGGCAGCCGCTGACGCAGCTGTCGGCGGCGGCCGAATCACCGGATGATCTGCGCTTAATGTCTGAAGCGGTCTTGCGCTACCGTCTGCTGCTGCGGCAAAGCAGCAAGCGCCCGGCGCGGCCTTCCGCGCGGCTGTCTGACCTGCCGGCCAGGCTGGGGGAGGCTGAAAAGGGCGTCACGGCGGAGAGCCAGACTTACTGGGACTGCTTAAAGGCTGCTTTGTCCAGACAGCAGCAAAACAGCCGCAGCCAGGCGGCTCAGGCCAAGTCCCGGCCTGAGCCTGAATATGCCGGAGTTTTTCCCGGCGCTGAGATTCAGTTGCCGCCTGCCTTGATGACGGCATACTGGCGCGGCGGCTTGCTGCTGTCCGTGTCCCAATTGGAGCAGTATGCGGCTTGTCCCTTTGCCTATTTTGCGCGCTACATCCTGCAGGCTAAGGAGCGAGATCTGTTTGAACCTGCCGCTCCGGACCGCGGCAGCGCGCTCCATGCCATGCTGGAGATCAGTTATTCGTATCTGGAGGACCTGCTGAGACAAGCCGCGCAGGATCAGGAGAGTTCCCCGGCCGCGGTTTGGCAGCGCTTTTTAGCTTCGCCCTATGCTGATCCGGAAGAATTGTATCGCCTGGCTTTGGCCAGACAGCAACAGCTGCGGCGCTTTGACGCGCCCGGTTACCGCTTAGCCCGGGGCCATTTGCTCAAAAAAACGGCCAGCCTGATTTTTCCGCTGACCTGGCAGCTGGCTCAAGCCTCCTCGTTTGTGCCGCTATATTCTGAATGGCAGTTTGGTCTGGGAAAAGCCGATGCCGCACCGGCTTACGAGTTATGGCTGAACGATCATCAGAAGCTGCGTTTAGGCGGCAGCATTGACCGGGTCGATGCGGATTTTGCCCAGGGTCGTTTTCAAATCTGGGATTACAAAACCGGGGCGGTTACGGTCAATTATGAGGATTTGTACGGCGGAACTAATTTGCAGCTGCTGACCTATCTGGATGCCTTTGCCAACCAGCGGTCGGCGGGCGCCGGGTATCCTTTGCAGACCGGGGCAGGAGAGCAGCCCGCCGTGAAACTGCAGCCTTATGATGCGGCCTACTTGCCGGTCAGGCCTATCAATATCTCGCATCCTTTTGAACCCAGCGCGGATCCCAGGGAGATCTTTAGGGAAAGTCTGCATAAAGCTTTCAAAGCTTCCGCTATTTCCTTGCCACCGGATGAGTTACAGCGCCTGTTGATGCATAACCGCCAAAATCTACGGCAGCTGGGCCGGCAATTGATCTCCGGCTCTTATGAGGTCAGACCTGATACGGCAGGAAAAACGACTTCGCCTTGTGTTTACTGTGCCTATCGCTCCAGCTGCGGTATGGAGAGCGGGATTACCTTTGATAAGCGACCGGAACGGCTATTGCCGGAGTATGATGCCGATGGGCAAAAGCTCAGCAAAAGCAAGGATCGGCTTTTAGCGGCACTCCGGGCCGAAGACGGCAACCAGCCAGAACCAGCCGGAAAGGATGACAGGCTATGAAGTTTACCGCGGAGCAACAGCGCGTGATTGCCGCGCCGCGCGAGGACATTTTGGTGCAGGCCGCAGCCGGATCAGGCAAAACTTCTGTCATGGTTCAGCGCCTGGTCCAGCGAATGGCGCAAGGAGTGCTGACGGCTGATCATATGCTGGTGCTGACTTTTACCGATGCCGCCAGCAGCAGTATGAAACGTAAAATTGAACAGCAGCTGCAGGAAGCGGCCGCGGCCGCGCCGGCCGGGCCGGGCCGGGAGCAATTACAGCGGCAGCAATTGCTGCTGCCTTACGCGGCGATCTCCACCATTCATGCTTTCTGTCTGAGTCTGGTCAGGCAGCAAGCTTATTTGTTGCCGCAGACAGGTGATTTGCTGCCGCGCTTTGATGCCAAAACCCGTACGGCTGACGCAATGGAAAGCGCGGATTTGCTGGAAGAGGCGGCCGCTGAAGTCCTTGATCAGGCTTACCGCCGGCTGGAGGCCGCCGAAGCCAATGCTGCGCGGAGCGACATAACCGCCCCTGAGGCGGAGGTGAATGACCATCTCTATGCCTTTATTGAGCAATATCAACGGGGGAATGATGACCGCTCGTTAAGTGATATCATCTGCCAGACTTACGAGTTCCTGCGCACCTTGCCTGATTATCGGGACTGGCTGCAGAACGCGATTCAGTCCTATGAACAGGCCTGTGCAGATTTTGACCATAGTCAGGCCTCAGACTGGTTGAAGCGGCAGCTTGCGTTGAACCTGGATGAATTGGCGAGCCAGGCGGAGGAACTGCAAGCGGTGCTGGCTGACCCGGATACCAGGCTTAAAACGCCCAAAAATAAAAAGGATCTGCAGACGGAGGCAGATAATCAACTGATGCTGGCCCAGATCCAGCATTGCCTGACCGCCTTGCTGCAGTTAAGGCTGCGGCTTCAGTCTGAGCCCCTGCCTGACTGGGATCAGATTCATCAGGCTGGGCTGGCTCTTAGTTTGCCCCGAGTGGATGCGAGAGGAAAAAACCAGGGGAAACTCTTTTTATCGGCTGCGGTGAATGGGATTCTAGGTCGTTTGCTGCGGCAGCTTAATGGCCGGTTTCCCGGCGATGCCTCAAGCAACAGTAAACTGGAGGACGCCCTTCCGATCTTTCATCTGGACTGTCAGAAAATTCAGGCAGATCTTAAACTGGGCCTTCCTGCGCTGCTCGGGCTGGGTTATTTACTGCAGCAGACGGATAAAGCCTACAACCGCCTGAAGACCAGAGCCAGGGTGATTGATTTTGCTGATTTTGAACATTTGGCCTTGTGGCTGTTGCGGCAGCCGGAAGTCAGGCAGACTTGTCTGGCGCAATACCAGGAGATTTACATTGATGAGTTTCAGGATACCTCCAGTATCCAGAATGCGATCTTGTCCCTGCTGGATCAAGGTAACTTATTTGCCGTGGGGGATATCAAACAGAGTATTTACTGGTTCAGACACGCTAAACCAGCTATATTTTTAGAGCGGGCTGCCTGGCTTAAAACACATCCGGAGGCAGGTAGTCTGCTCCGGCTGCAGCATAATTTTCGCAGTGAACCACCCATTTTATCAGCGGTTAATCAGCTGTTTGCCGCTCTGATGACCCAGACCAGCTGCGGCTTTGACTATAGCGACGGTCATGAGCTGTGCACGTTAAAAACCAGCGACCTGCCGCTGCCGGTCCAGTGTCTGTTAATTAAGCCCGATTTGGGAGACGTCAGGGGAGCCGCTGAACGCCGGGCCCAGGCGGCAGCCTGCCTGGAAGGGCCCATCCGCGCTTTGCTCAGCCAGGGGGTGGATCCCTCAGACATTGCGATTTTATGCCGCAATAACGACCTGGTCGAAACCACGTCTGGCGTACTGGCCCAAATGGGCTTGCCGGCGCAGCTGCCTTCTGATAAGGGCTTTATGGAAACGCTGGAGTTGCGGGTCCTGGAGTCTCTGCTTTATTTGCTGGACAATCAGGCGCAGGATATCCCCCTGCTGTCGGTCTTAACCCAACTGCCGGTGTACGGGGGATACAGTCCGGCCGAGCTGCTGAAAATCAGACTTCACTGGCTGCAGCAGCCACCGCAGCCTTCGCGGCAGAGCAGCTTTCACGCAGCGGTTGGTTATTATAGGCTGACGGGTACGGATGCTTTACTCCGACAGCGCTTAACGGCGACTTTTACCTGGCTGGATGAACTGAGACAACAGGCCAGTTATCTGAGTGTCAGCGATCTGATTGACCGTATCTATAAAGACTGCTCGCTGCCGGAGTATGCCGCCAGTCTGCCGCGGGCAGGTGCCCGCCTGAAAAATCTGAGTTTATTTCAGGAATGGGCCTGGCAGTATCAGCAGCGCCAGCCCCGCGGGTTGACGTATTTTGCCCGCTACGTCCAGCAGCAGCGCCTCAAAGCCCGTACCCCTCAGCTGTTTGAAGAGAGTAAGCCGGAGCCGGGTCAAATCAGGGTCATGACATTTCACCGCAGCAAAGGTTTGGAATTCCCTTATGTCTTTTTGTTAGGGTTAGAGCGCAGTTTAAACTTACGGACTGGCTCCTTTTATCTGCTGGATGAGGACCTGGGGATCGGGCCGACTATCCAGTACCCTGAAACCTTATTGTCCTTCCCTTCGCTGCCGCAGCAGGTCATCCGTCAAAAACATGAATCCGAGGCTTATGCCGAAGAGATGCGGCTGCTGTATGTCGCCATGACCCGCGCGCAAAAGGGTTTGTTTTTGCTGACGCAGACTGACCAGGCGGCTTTACTGCCCGAGCGGATCCTGCAAGGGCTGCGTCATTTACCCGGACCGGCAGTAAAGCCCGGGGACATACCCGACTGGATGCGCCTTAATTTGACAAGTTATGCCGATATGCTGTTTTTGCCATTGCTGAGTGCTGATCCGGACCTGGCCGGACAATTAGCCCGCTTGGGCGATCGACAAAGCCTGAGCTACGGCAGCTGGCGCTTTGTCTCAGTGCAAAGCCAGCTGTCGGCTGCTGCCTATCCGCCGCTGTTCCCCAACCCGACCGCCGGAGATCAGCTTTCCAGTCAGTCTGCTCAGACTGCTGCTGAATCAGGCCAGCCGAGCCGGGAGGCCCTTTCGGCAGAACCTGCAGCAAACCAGCCGGCTCTCTTGCCTCAGACCTTGCTTGATTCGCCAGATCCTGCAAAAGTTAAACTGATTGCTGCCAGTTTTGCATACCAATATCCCCATCAGGACGCCACCAGGACTGCGGTTAAATATAGTGTCAGTGAATTAAAACGCCAGGCGGATGTGGCAGCAGCTAACCTGAGTACGGCAGATCCGCAGCTGAAAGGGCAGGAGGGGGAGCTATACCCGCCGCTTGCGGGGATGACTTTTGAGGTTGAACCGTGGCCTGAAAGCAGCGCTTTACCTCCCCCGGCTGGCGCCGGAGCCACAAGTAATGCAGCGGCTGAGCAGCGGCTCAGGGGTGATCCCAGAGCGCAGGGTATCCTGCTGCATAAAGTGTGGCGCTATATTCCGGCAGCCTTAATTCAGACCGCACAGTCAGGCTCTCCGGAATCTCGCCCGAATCTGCTGTCTCAGGCTATCCGGAGCTACCTGGACCGCTTAAGTCAGCTGCAATTGATTGACGCGGTATCGCGACAGTGGCTTGCCGGTCAGGAGCATGCGTTGGCCGCTTATTTGCGCTCTGAGCTGGCCGCGCGACTGGCCGCGGTACAGACTGCGGCACAGACTGCGGCCCCGGCCGTTTACCGGGAAATGCCCTTTACGCTGGCAGTTTGTGCCAGCGAGCTCTTTCCTGAGCGGGTTTATCACGAAAATGAAAATGTATTAGTGCAGGGTATCATTGACTTGTGGTTTGCGGAAGGTGATAACGCGGTGCTGGTAGACTATAAGACGGACCGGCTGCCGGATAGCCGGGCTCAGGCGGAGGCTTATTTAAGCCAGCGCTACAGCCGGCAGCTGGCCCTGTACAGCCGGGCGATAGAAGGCGGCAGCGGTAAAACGGTTAAAGAAAAACTGATTTGGTCAATCAGCCGGGGGGAGGCCTTCCGACTGCCCTGAAACCCCGGCGGTCAGATCCGTGGATTGATAGGCCCCTGCTTCTGCCTGCTGCCGGCGGCAGCCGCGGCCGCCGCCGGCCTGTAGCTCCCGTACCTTATTGCGCTGGCGCAGGGTGCGGAAAAAATCTTGCAGCAGCTGCCCTGCTTCAGCTTGCAGCACCCCACCGGTCCAGTATACCTGGTGATTGAGCCGGTGGTCGTCAAAAAAATGCCCCTGGGAGCAGACTGCGCCGCTTTTGGGATCATACGCGGCAAAGACTACTTCGTGGACGCGTGCCTGCTGTAACGCTGAGGCACACATAAAACATGGTTCCAGTGTGACAAAAAGACTGCAGTCACTTAACCGCCAGGACCGGCGCCTGCGGTTAGCCGCACGCAAAGCCAGTAATTCCGCATGGGCGGTGACGTCCTGATCCAGTTCACGGCGGTTATAGCCAAGCCCGGCTATCTGCCCGTCATGACTGACCAGGACAGCGCCGATAGGTACCTCTCCCAGGCTGGCCGCCAGCCTGGCCTGCTGCAGGGCTACCTGCATCCACTCCAGCTTTTCTTCCGGGGTAAAAAAGTCCGGCGGTAAGCTTGCAGACATATGCAGCCTTGCCTTAACCGACTGCAGAGCCAGGTCTGGTTTCAGGCGTGTAAGTTCGGGTGCCGCAGGGGCGAATGCCTACTTCCATGACATTTGCTTCCCCAAAGACCCGGCGCATGCCGTTCAGGTAGTCTGCCTTCAGCGCCAGGGGGACAAAAGCCTGAATGGTGCCGGCAAAACCGCCCCCATGTACCCGGAAGTAACCCTGGCTGCCCAGCAGATGCTCTGAATATGCCAGCGCCATGGTGACCGGCTGGTCATGATCACTGCGGCTGCTGGTGACGTTTTGCAGCAGTCTCCAACTGCTCAGGCCGGACGCGCGCAAAATGTTCAGGAAAGCCTGGATGTTATGGGCTTCCAGCGCCCGCCCCGCCGCCAGGACCCGCTGATCTTCGTCAAAAAAATGCATCGCCCGCAGTACGGCCCGGTCGCCTAAAGACTGGCGCAGCGCTGGCAGTTCCCGGTAGAAAACCTGAGGATCAACCTGCTGTAAAACCTCTTGGCCCAGAGCCTGAGCGACTGCTTTCATCTCTCGCGGAATCGCGGCATACTCATCAGTGAGATCGGCATGGCTGCCGCCGGTTTTGGTGATGATCATGCTGTAGCCGGAGTCGGCAAAATCCAGCGGCACCCGGGTGACCTGAGCTTTTTCAGGGTCTGCAAAATCAATGGCAATAAAACCGCCTACAGCGCAGCCACACTGATCCATCAAGCCGGAAGGTTTGCCGAAAAACCGGTTTTCCGCAAATTGAGAGATACGTGCCAGCTCTACGGCATCAAAGCGACTCTGGTTATATAAGGTATTGAGAATTGCCGCATTGAGGACCTCAAAAGCGGCTGAAGATGACAGGCCACTGCCAGCCGGGACATTGCTCATGGTGTAGGCGTGATAGCCGCCGATTTGAGCACCGCGGTCACGGAAAGCCCGGGCTACGCCGCGGATCAGCGCGGCAGAATGCTCGCGTTCCGCGGCCTGAGGTTCCAGAATATTCAGATCAATGTGATCGGCTTTATCATATCCGTATGATTTTAGAATAACTTCAGGCTTATTTACCGGCACCACAGCTGCGATAATATCCATATTGACTGAAGCACACAAAACATGGCCGTGCTGGTGATCTGTATGGTTGCCCATAATCTCAGTCCGGCCCGGCGTGCTGAAAAAAAACGGCTCCGGATCTGCCGGAAAATAAGCGGCAAATTGCTCTTTTAACAATTGGTAGCGCTGCAATTGTTCAGTGCTTAAAGCTTCACCATAAAGATCCTTTATGTAGGTAAGAAATGCTGGGGTTACTGACTGCGCACTCATGCGTTTATCCTCCGTAGACTGTAAGATTAAAACTGCCTGAGCTGGTTTGCGCCAGACAGTTGCTTCATTGCACACCTGCATATTATCGCTTATAATGTCGCTGTTACGCAAGGCTTCTGATGTTGCAGTCTTAGTGAGATCAAGTGAAGTAACCGGTAACAAGCCCGGATTTATGAATATATTTAGAGGAGCGAGTGGATTAATGGCAACTAAGCAAGGACGCTGCCCCAACTGCGGTTCTATTTTGATGGTTGATGAACAGGCCCCGGTGGGTATTTGTATTTTCTGCCAGGCCAGATACGCACCGGCGCAGGCGATACAGCTGGATCAAAATCCGGGGGATCATGAGTTTAAAAATGAACCTCAGGCTGAGCTGACTGAAGAGGAAAAGCGGCTGGCTTACGCTAATTATGGTAATATACACGCCCCATCTTCAGCCTCGTCGGCCAAAAAGACTACGGTTCAGCATAAAAAAAAGCCAGCGGATAAGCTGACCCCAACCCAACGCGTTGCTTTGATGAAAAAGGAACTGGTTGAACCCAAACTCAGCCGCCGGCATCAGGTTTATATGGCGGCAATTATAGTCGGTATCATCCTGATCAGTGTGGCGGTTATTCTGCCGCTGACCTTGAGTAAAAAGGCAAAGCGGGCGGAGCTGGCGGCAGAGATTGATCAGATTGCCGGCTTTGAAGTGACTGATCCGGCTTATTATGCTTTTTCCGGCCAGCGCAATCAGTCTTTGTTGCTGATCTATAACGGAGCGGTTACGGAGCAGGCTGCGGCGGATGTTCTACAGCAGTTTAAACAGGCCCGCAGTCAGGTCTATAACCTTGACCCGGATAATGAGCAAACTTCTACCGTGCTCCGAATGGCTGGTACGAACGGCAGCGTAACTATCCATGGAAACGGGGCAACCGAATTTGAGGAAAGCTCGGCTGAAATCAGCGCGACTGCGGAGGAAAGCAGTGAGACGGCGGTAGCTTCTGCTACTGAGCAGACTGCCGGCTGACAGATGCGAGCCTGAACGAATCAAACCCAAACGCCTGGCAAAAAGTGCCGGGCGTTTGGGCCTGAAGGCTGATCCTGACCCTTATTTCTTACTTATCGCTGACCATATTATCCAGATAATGCGTAACTGACTGTGCGGCCACCGCCCCGTCACTGGTTGCGGTGACAATTTGCCGCAGCCCCTTTTGGCAGACATCGCCTGCCGCAAAAAGACCGGGAATGGCCGTAGACATATCTGCCTGGGCAAGAATGAAGCCTGCCTTGTCTAAAATGGGAAGTCCCTTTAAAAAGGCGGTATTAGCGTCCAGTCCAACCATAGGAAAGACCGCGGCGGTATTTAGCTGTAATTCTTCACCAGTCTGGTTTTGTCTTAGCCGAACCGATGTAACATGACTGCCGTCACCACATATTTCCAAAGGATTATAAAAGTGCCGGACCGTGATTTTGGCTGATTCCGCCACACGTTTTTGCAGATACCTTTCAGCCCGGGATACATCACGGCGCATGATCAGATCAACATGAGCGGCAAATTTGGTCAAGTACAACGCATCTTCAAAAGCAGTGTTACCGCCGCCAATTACCACAGTTTCCTTTCCCTTAAAAAAGGCACCGTCACAGACCGCGCAATAGGAAACGCCCATACCATAGTACTCGGCTTCCCCGGGGATGTTGAGCTTGCGCTCCACTGTCCCGCTGGCCACGATAACAGCCGGAGCCGTATAGGTGCCTTCCTGCCCAATGACCTCGTGCAAGCCGTCATGCTGGCGGATGCCGGTAATCTGATCCGTCTTGTGCTCCGCTCCGAAGGCTACGGAGTGATCATACATCCTTTGCGCTAAGGCCTGTCCGGTTATCATCGTATCACCAGGGTAATTTTCCACCTCATTGGTCAGGATGAGTTTGCCCCCCGGCATCTGATAATCCAGCAGCAGGACTTTTAGCTCCGCCCGGCTGGCATAGACTGCTGCCGTCATACCGGCCGGACCGGCGCCAATAATTATGACATCATATCGATTTCTTTGTTGATTCATGATTAACCTCACTTATGGGAACCGTTTATAGCTTAGCTGTGCTTATAATTAAATGATAAGGGCTTTTGGTTTAAATGAGCTAGCGTTTGTTACAGTTGTTCCGTTTTTCAAAAGTCAGTCTGCTATACTTAAAACAAGCCGCGCGGGGCTATGACCGAAGCAAGGCCCGATAAGCCTGACGCCGGAACCCGCGTGAATCTAGGAGGTTTTTATATGGCTGAAGTAAAATTTTTCAAGTGCATGCTTTGTGGCAATGTCGTGGTTAAGCTGACGGATTCTGGCAATCCGCTTTCTTGCTGCGGCCAGAAGATGACGGAGCTAAAGCCGGGTACGACAGACGCCGCACAGGAAAAACATGTTCCGGTTTTGGAACGTGACGGTAACCGGCTGCACGTCAAGGTTGGCAGCGTAGCGCATCCCATGCTGCCGGAGCACTATATTCAATGGATTGTCGTGGTACAGGGCGATAAGGTACAGACTGTGCATTTGGCACCCGGTGAGGCGCCCGCGGCTGACTTTATTGTTGAGGACGGTCCCGTGACGGCTTATGAATATTGTAACCTCCACAGCCTGTGGAGTGCAGAGGGCTGAGCGGCTGCTTAATCAGCTGATTAGTCAGGCTTGAAAGGTCCCGGAAAGTGTGCTTCATGCTTTCCGGGACCTTTTTATGTTGGGCTGGTCTTGTGGTAGAATACTTACCAACAATCACTAGACCAGGATTTGCTCAGAGCTATACTGAAACACTGCCTGACTGGCCGCTGCCAGGGCGCCCAACGCCCGGCAGACCGGATGTTTTCAGGAGAACTACAGGAGGGTTATATTTAAGTGGCAAAGATTTTTGATGAGGAATCAAGAACATTCAATGAGTATCTGTTAATTCCCAACCTTACAACTGAGGACTGCCAGCCGCATCGGGTTGACTTGTCCGCACCACTGGTGCGCTTTCGTAAGGGCCGGGAAGAAAGCCGCCTGAAAATCAACATCCCTCTGACCTCTGCGGTAATGCAGGCTGTTTCCGGCAGTAAACTGGCCATAGCCCTCAGCCGCAGCGGTGGTCTGTCCTTTATCTATGTTTCGCAGTCTATTGAGAGCCAGGCGGATATGGTGGCTCAGGTCAAAAAGTATAAAGCCGGTATCGTCGTCTCAGACACCAATCTCACGCAGCACGATCGGCTCAGTGACGTATTGGATATTAAACGGGCTACCGGTCACTCGACGGTGTCGGTGACGGATGATGGCAGCAGCCATGGCAAGCTGGTTGGCCTGGTAACCTCTCGTGACTACCGGGTGAGCCGTATTAGTCCGGAAACTAAGGTCAGTGAGTTTATGACACCGCTGGCACAACTAATAACCGCGCATGAAGGTATTACCCTCAGTGAGGCTAATGATATTATCTGGGAACATAAGCTCAACCAGCTACCGATCATAGATGATAAGGGCCATTTGGTCGGCCTGGTTTTCCGGAAAGATTACGAACAGCATAAAGATAATCCGCTGGAGCTGCTTGACCACAGTAAGCGCCTGATTGCAGCTGCCGGTATTAACACCCGGGATTACAGCGAACGCGTGCCTGCATTGGTTGCCGCTGGCGTGGACGCGGTCTGTATTGACTCCTCAGATGGGTTTAGCGTCTGGCAAAAAGAAACTTTGCACTGGGTCAAGCAACACTATCCTGAACTGCCGGTCGGCGCGGGCAATGTGGTGGATGCCGAAGGCTTCCGCTATCTGGCGGAGGCGGGCGCCGATTTTGTTAAAGTGGGTATTGGCGGCGGATCCATCTGTATTACCCGGGAGCAAAAAGGGATCGGCATGGGACAGGCCACCGCAGTCATGGCTGTAGCTCATGCCAGGGACCGTTACTTTGCGGAAACCGGGATTTATGTTCCGATCTGCTCAGATGGCGGAATTGTCTATGATTATCACATGTCCCTGGCCTTGGCGATGGGAGCAGACTTTATGATGTTAGGCCGGTACTTTGCCCGTTTTGATGAAAGCCCGACCCGCATGATGCTGGTTAATGGTTCTTACGTAAAGGAATACTGGGGCGAGGGATCCAACCGGGCCCGCAACTGGCAGCGTTATGAGATGGGGGAGAAAGCCGGACATATGGCTTTTGAGGAAGGGGTGGACTCTTATGTGCCGTATGCAGGTCCGCTGAAGGTCAATCTTGATACCACTTTAGCTAAAATCAAGGCAACCATGTGTGCCTGCGGCGCGACTACCATTCCCATGTTCCAGGATAAAGCCCGCCTGGTCAGAGTTTCGCCTACCAGTATTGTGGAAGGCGGAGCCCATGACGTCATCACTAAAGAGAGTGAGCGGCGGCCATAAAGGGGTCTGCCTGGTGCTAAGCCGCGGCAGTAGTTTTGCTTGAGTGAAAACGTAAATTCCAGTGTGAAACCCTGACGCAGAGAACTGGTTTTAAGTCTTACAAAATCTTTTTGTTCCTGAACTTAGGGCTTAGTTTTTAGTGTTATCTCATGGAATTTACTTGT
>JAQWFM010000123.1 GCA_028704415.1 Oscillospiraceae bacterium
AGGATATGTATCAGCTGGCCGCCGGCTTTGCCAGCTCTGCCCAGGCGCATGCCTTGCAGATATCAACTTGCAGCGAGCAGTTGGACTTGTCTTCCCTGGGCATCAGGCAGGGGGCCTGTATTGATGCTGAACAGATAACGTCACTGTTGGGCTGCCCTGTCCTTGCCCGGAAGGATCCTCACCAGAGACCGGCCTGTGGCTGTGTGGAAAGCATTGATATCGGATCTTACGACTGCTGCCCTAGCGGTTGTGTCTATTGTTATGCCACTTCGGCTGCCGGCGGGGCTGCCAGACGACATTACCAGGCGCATGATCCGGCCTCTCCGCTGTTGTATGGCAGCTTGCCTGAAACTGCCAGGATTACCGACCGGGAGATGAGGTCAGTCTGTGACCGCCAGACTCGCCTGCTTTAACATAAGCTTTGTCCAGGCAACAGGCAGACCAGACCTCAGACAGGCGGAGCGCCCGGGCAGCTTTAAATCAGCCATAAAAGGTGTTGATTATTTGCGTTGGGGTGAGGGCTTCAAACCTCGCAAAAAAGTACCGTGACTTTCTGTCTCCAGGTTGCTATGATGGATTAAATCATGTCGCAGGCAAGGATGGAGAAGTCAGCATGCTCTACAGTACCTTGGTGTCAGTATTGTCAATTATGGCCTTGCTGAATCTGGATTATATGATCCGGACAAATGATGTCATGTCCCCCAGGACCAAACACTATTTCCGGCTATCTATCTGGGCGATCATCCTGACCACTTCGGCAGAAGTTTTAACGCTGTATCTGAATAACGGTCAGCCGGCTTACCGCTATGCCTCGATATTTTTTGATATGCTGGGCTTTGCCATTTCGCCGTTTATCCCGCTGCTCACCGGACGGGCTATCAGTCGCCAGATAACTCGCCTGTTAACTGTATTTTGGATACCCCCGGTTATAAACCTGCTGGCGGCATTGCTGTCAGTCTGGTTTCCCATTCTCTTTTATGTCAGTCCGGCTAATGTCTATCAGCGGGGTGAATTCTTTGGCGTATTTGTCTTTGCCTATATCAACGGGATGATTTACCTGCTGATAGAAAGCTTGCTGGAAACCATACGGTATCAGATAAAGAACCGGCCGATTTTGCTGTTCCTCTTTACCTTTTTGCTGCTGGGGACCACCTTTCAGATTGTGGACTATAATCTGCGTTTATCCTGGATCTGTGTTTCCTTTGCGATGTGTCTTTACTATACCAATTGCAGCGAAATGTATCACCAGATTGATACCCTGACTGAATTATTAAATCGCAGCGTCTATGAAAGCTGGATCCGGCGTATGGATGGCAAAGCGGGCGTCATGATTATTTATCTGGATATAGATGGCTTTAAACAGGTAAATGATCGTTATGGCCATTTATTTGGTGACCGCTGCCTGTCTGAAATAGCAGCGCAAATCAGACGGCACTTTGCCAGACTGGGTGCCTGTTTCAGGATTGGCGGAGATGAATTTTGCGTCATTTGCCATAACAAGGATGAACGGATGATTAGCCGGGCTTGTGACCGGTTTAACCAAAAAATAAATCAATTGCGGCTGACTCAGCAAGCAAACTTGCCCACGGTTTCCTGGGGATACGCTCTTTATGATGGCAAGAAGGGACAGATAGAGAAGACAATAGCCCAGGCGGACCGGCAAATGTACGCTTGCAAAGCTGCCCGCCGCGGTGCCACGGGCAGTACCAAAGCCTGACCGCAGGTTCCATACAGGGGCATCGCAACCATACAGGGCATCGCAACTAAAATTCAGATTTTGTCCGGCTATACTGAGTGCCGGGAAAGGATGATATGATGCTTGACTTAAAAGCATGTTCTGAAGCTTACCGGACTATATATGGGCCTCGCCTGCAAACGGATCAGCTCTTCATTTCGCTGCCAAACCTGGCACAGCTAAGGGGGCGCCTGGATCAGGCCATCCGCCAGACAGAAGCGTGCCAGCTGAAAGACCGGGACCTGTGGCCGTTATTTGTTCGCCAGTTCAGTTTGCATAGCGATGACCCGGATCAGGGCTGGCGCGGTGAGTATTGGGGCAAAATGATGCGCGGCGCCTGCTTTACGCTGGCTTATACCAGGGATGCTGAGCTGGCGGCGATTATGGAAACCTCTGTCCGTGAGCTGCTGGCCTGTCAGGATGAGGCAGGCCGCATTACCACCTACAGCCGGTCTCAGGAGTTTCAGGGCTGGGATATCTGGAACCGCAAATATGTTATGCTGGGCTTGCTCTACTACTATCCGCTTTGTCAGGATCAATCCCTTAAACAGGAGATTGAGCTTTCTCTGAGACGACAGGCGGACTATCTGCTGACGCGTATTGGTCCGGTGGAGCAGGGCCTGCTGCCGATTACGGCTACGTCAGATTACTGGCAGGGGATGAATGCCAGCTCTATCCTGGAGCCCTTCGTACTGCTGTACAACCTCACTCAAGAGCCACGATACCTGGATTTTGCCACTTACATTGTTGAGAGCGGCGGCATTAGCGGCGGCGACCTGTTCAAGCTGGCCCTGGACGGAAAACGATACCCCTATCAGTATCCGGTGACTAAGGCTTACGAAATGATGTCCTGCTTTGAAGGCTTGCTGGAATACTACCGGGTAACCGACAAAGCCAGCTGCCGTCAGGCGGTAGAAAACTTTGCCCGGCTGGTTTTGAGCTCGGATATAACGGTCATTGGCTGCGCCGGCTGCACCCATGAGCTTTTTGACCATTCAGCAGTCACCCAGACCGATCCGGAACGAAACCGCCGGACCCACATGCAGGAGACTTGTGTCACGGTAACCTGGATGAAGCTGTGCCTGCAGCTGCTTACGCTGACCGGACAAGCTGTCTGGGGCGATGCCTTGGAACAGTCAATCTATAACGCTTTACTTGGCGCGATGAATGATCAGCATGAGACTTGCTCTGTAGACCGCTCTTTAGCAGGTTACCACCTGGAAGCAGCGGGACTGCGACCTGACAGTATACTGCTGCCGTTTGACAGCTACAGTCCCTTGCTGGCTAATTTGCGGGGGAAGTATGTCGGCGGCCTGAAAGCCTTGCAGGATGGCCGATTTTACGGCTGCTGCGCGGCTATCGGATCAGCGGGAACCGGCCTGATCCCCCAGGCGGCGGTCTTGCTGAACGATCACGGCTTAAGCTTCAACCTTTATGTTGCCGGTCAGATCAAGCTGGATTTTGCCGATGGCATCCCAGTAGGACCATGAACAAAGATACCATAACCGAATACCTCTCCAGAACCGAAGGGATGGTTACGAATCGAACCCGGTTCAAAATCTTCCAGGCGGTGACGGCGGTCAATATCCTGATCGTGGCCGGACCTTTCATCTGGCAATTCCTCTGGAGCATGATCAAACCGCCGCCGAAGCGGATCATGAATGTCCGCATGATCACTCAGTTGCCCGATCAGGTATCCGAGCATTCGTCCTCGGCCATGGGAG
>JAQWFM010000124.1 GCA_028704415.1 Oscillospiraceae bacterium
CTGTACCCGCGGCGTTCATAAACCGTCACCGCGCCCATAGCTTCAAAACGGGTCCAGCTGAGATCCCCGGGGTTTAAGGTATGTCCATCCAACACCACAATTTTCATGGTAAATCACACCCGTTCGTATTCGCGTCCGGCCAAGTGGCAGCGCCTTTTGGAGACGTTGGTCGGATGAGTCGTATCCAGATCTTTATAACAGAAAAAATGATTTTTTACAGAAGCGATCGGACTTGAACTCAGGGCAGCATCTCGGCTGCCTGAAACTTGGTAATAAACTACTGCGATGTATTTCATGCTAAAAGAGGAACCTGCAGACGGTAGCCTCGCCGAAGTAGCTCAAAACAGGCCATGTTCTCCAGCTCTTTCAACCAAGATGATCACCTGCCGCAAACAGTATGCCGATTTTAGAACATGACGTGCAAAAAGCCATTAGGTGATCCTATATTGGAACACAATCTGCCGGTAGGAGTCAGGTGCATCGCAATGAGAATGGCCGCTATAAACGCCTGGAGGTTTTGCTGCAAAATATGGCAATATTTCAATGCTGTTTTTTAGATAGTGCGAAACGAGCTGCGGCACCTGAAGATTCAGCTATTTGCCAAACCTGGTTTGAACAAAGAGGGGTGAGCTATGCCCGGATTCCAACGGGTCAGCCTGCAGAAAATCTGACGGCGGGGCAATATCATCGCGCCCCCTGGCCGGGTTAAGCAAGATTTTTAGCAACATCTGCGCCCGACAGCCGCCCGCTGGTCAGGTATAGTCAGCTTAGCAGAACAAATGAGCAACAGGAGATGCAGACTGAATATGGATTTTAAATACGAAACCGAGCGGATCTATCTGGAAGATGAGCAGGGCCAGTTACTGGCGGAAATTACTTTTCCGTTGCAAGATGGCATCGCCACGATTGACCACACTTATGTGTCGGAAAAACTGCGGGGGCAGGGCGTCGCGGCCCGGCTGGTAGAAGCAGCTGTGAAACAGATTAAGCATCAGGGCCAGCCGTTTCAGGCAACCTGCTCTTATGCCGCGGCCTGGCTGAAACGGCATCCGGAAATAAGCAGCCAGCCTGAAGCGTAAGCGTGTGCTGCCCAGATTTGCTATAAGCTTCGTCAACGTGGTTTGGCAGCTATTGATGAGATCCCGCACTAATGTGGATGTCACTCTGATCAAGGCGATATTGGGCGTGGTGGTCGGTCTGCAGTTGCTGCTGCCAGATCTTTGCCATAGTCAAGCCAGGCCTTCGCGGCCGCTGAATCTCCTGACCGACCTTGCTTAAGGCTAGCTTTGGGCAACTTTTGGAACCAGCGCGCTCAAGGCGGCAGTCAGCCCCCGGGTGATATCCGTTAAGGCCATGGAGGGTGTCCCGGGCCGATCCAGCACCTGCGCCGGCAGGCAGGGCACGTGGATAAAGCCGCTGCGGACAGCCGGATAGCGCCGGGCACAGATATGGCGAACACCATAGAGGACATGATTGCAGACGAAGGTCCCGGCGCTGTGGGATATTTCTGCCGGCAGTCCGGCTGCCTTTACGGCGGCAAGCATGCTCCGCAGGGGCAGCGTGCTGAAGTAGGCGTCCGGACCATCGTCAAAAATCGGCTGGTCTGCCGGTTGATTCCCGGCGTTATCCGGGATCCTGAAGTCATCCAGATTAATCCCGACGCGTTCCAGACTAATAGCACTGCGGCCGCCAGCCTGACCGACTGATACAATAAAGTCTGGCTGCCTGGACTGCAGCTGGGCTTCTATGGCTTGCAGAGCCTGATAGCGAACGGTTGGGAGCAGCAGCCGCTGCAGGCTGATCCCGCCGACCAGCTGCTCCGGCAGGCTTTGAACTGCCTGCCCGGCTGCGTTGACCAGGTCCCCGCCAAAGGGTTCAAAAGCTGTGACTAAGATTTGCATAGGTGATAGGCTCCTTTACCAATACTATCCAATCTCGGGAGATAACAAGGTTTGTGTTACCTCTTCCGACTGAGCTCGCTGATTGCTCTGAACGTTCAGGCGGGTTTATGGAAAATCCTTCCGCTTCAGGGTGACTTTATATAGGAAATCAGTACTGCTGCTGCTAGTTTGTATACTAAAAGTGTTGCAGAAAGCACCTGGATTGATTCCTTATCAAGGGGATTATAGCAATAGTCAAGAGGAATCATACTGCGGGAAGTAGCTTTATTTCTGCCTGCTTAATCCATAATAGGATATGAGTAAAGAGAATACATAAATAAGAGGAGAATAACCAAACCGACGCATCGGCCGGTCAACAGACAACAAATATCAAACCTGTACGTGTCAGGACGCAGTTGCTACCAATACAATAAACAGAGAAACTGTGGCACGATATGAAGCATTGATCCATAAGCGTAATCTCTGGGCAAAGTTCTGCCAGCCCGGGCAGATTTTTACCAGATCAACGGGAGGTTAACATGATCAAAAAAGAAGCGGATAAGATTTGGCTGCGCCGGGACAAAGAACTGCTCTGCGTCCAGGCCTGGGGTGAGAACGGTATCCGGGTCCGCGCGACTCAGCGCCAGGCCTTTAAGGACGATCAGAACGCACAGGCTTTGCTGGCAGATCCGGCGGTGACGCAGGTAAAGATCTATGAAAAAGACAGCTGTACCTGTTTGCAAAATGGGCAGTTGATTTGTGAGATCAATCCGGAAGGCCACTTGCGCTTTCTGAATCAAGACGGAAAACTCCTGCTGGAAGAGTATGAGCGCAACCGCAAGATGGAGCAGCCAGGCCGCAAACACTTTAACAGCGCGCTGGAGATTGATCCGCGCACCTTTACGCCCTATGAAGGCATGGATCAATATAAGCTGACGGTCCGTTTTGAGACACAGCCGGATGAAAAGATCTTTGGTATGGGCCAATATCAGGAACCCTATCTGGATCTTAAGGGTTGCACCCTGGAACTGGCCCAACGCAATTCTCAAGCGAGTGTCCCCTTTGCCTTATCCAGCCTGGGCTATGGCTTTTTGTGGAATAATCCGGCGATCGGGCAGGTGACCTTTGCCAAAAATGTGACAGAATGGACAGCCCAGTCAACTAAGGAAATGGATTACTGGCTGACAGCGGGAGAAACGCCGGCAGCTATCCTGCGACAATATACCGCGGTTACCGGTCGGGCTCCGGAAATGCCGGATTATGGCCTGGGCTTCTGGCAGTGCAAGCTCCGTTACCAGACTCAGGAGGAGCTGCTTACTGTCGCCAGGGAGTATCATCGCCGCCACCTGCCGCTGGATGTGATTGTGATTGACTTTTTCCACTGGCCGCATGAGGGAGCCTGGACCTTTGATCCGGAATACTGGCCGGACCCGGCGGCAATGGTTCGCGAACTGGATGACATGGGGATCAAATTAATGGTATCGGTCTGGCCAACGGTGGAGCAGGACAGCGTCAATTACCCGGAGATGCT
>JAQWFM010000059.1 GCA_028704415.1 Oscillospiraceae bacterium
AACTGTCCCGGGCTTCATCCTTGTACCACATTTTGTATAAGTCAGGTTTGACCTGATAAATACAGGCATCGATCACCCGGTCTGACTGCAGGTCCACCGCCGCCTGAAACGTCCAGTGCCACAAATCGTTGGACGTATAATGCAGGATTTGGCGCGCGTAGTCCCAATCCGTAGGCACTCCCTGGACATAACTGACAAACATATGAAAGCAATCCGCGGTCGGGATAATTTCCGGCGCCCAAAAGGTATTGCAGCCAGGCTCAATATCCAGGTCTGGCAAGGTGCCGCGATACAGCCACTTGTGCCCGTCCAGGCTGGTTGCCACACCGATTCGGGTGCCGTGAACCCAGGATACACCGACATATTGGTCCGTAGCCCGGCGCTGCGTGTAGAAAAGATACCATAATTGCTCCCGGGGGTACCAGAGCAGCATCGGATCGGTAGGACTGCCATAAATCGGGTCCTGATATAGCGGTTTAGGTAATGCAGTCATCTTGTGTGGCCTCTTTCTGATCTGGCTTCAAGTTGGTCAAGATCCTGATAGGGATAAACCCAGAGTTTTTCTCCGGCCCATTCCGCACAAAAAACCTGCCCGATCTGCTCCAGTCCGGCCTGCTGCAGTTGCTCCTGCAGCCAGGCCTCATCACGTTTAATATAGTCCAGCATATCCTGATTCAGGATGCCTTCCTCAATGATCATAAGCGAAAGTCTCGCTTCGCCCTTGACGTTATAAGTCAGCTGGCCGTTGGTTTCAAACCAGAGGTTATCCAGTTCATGCAGGCCCTGAATGCCGTCATTATGCAGCAGGGTTTCAATATCCCGCACGGATACCCTGGCCCTGGCAAAAGCGTCTGTCAATAGGACGCCTTGGCGAACCAACTGAATCCGCCGACCGTCAATCAACTCCTTGAGTTTCAAGCTTTTGCCCTTGATCAGGCGAAGCAGCAGCAGGATCCCGATCCAGATTGTGATGAAGACTGAAGAATCCAGCACACTGATATCCGGATTCAGCAAGGTTGAACCACCAATCGCGCCGACCACCATATTGCCGATCTGATCAAATGAAGACATCGGCGCCAGCTGGCTGCGCCCGGATATCTTGATATAGATCAGCAGCAGGATGACCGTCACCAGTAATTTGATCAGGACCTGAAGATAGTACGCCATGGCATTTCCCCGTTGTCTGGATTTTTCGGCTGCATCATTTAGCCGCCAGCTATATCATAGCAAAAGCAGCCTCAGAAAACGGACAAAGGAGCCGTCTTGCGCCACAATTGTTGCGGTGCAAACACGTCATTCACAACGCTGTCATTACCACTTTCACAGTACGCTGCCTTTTCTTCTAATCCTAGAAATTCAATAACGTTAGGATCCTTCAGCGTAGCAGATGATTTTTCAATCAACTGGCCTTTTTCGGATAGTCTCCGTATGCTTTTCTTGTTCATGTTAAGTGCCAGTTTCTCATATAATCCATCGTCATACTGGCGGTTGAGTTCACGTATGCTTCAATTATTTCTGGCAGCTTCATTTTTATAGAAGTGGCGCTCATTCACATCGTCAAATCTCATCAACTTCAGATAAGGCGACGAGCTCAGTACATACTTTCGACCTGTACTCACGGCAGGCAGGTTCTTGAATTGGTCAGACAGTGTCTGACCGCTCTGATCCTGTGCGTAGATCAGATAAAATTGGCGCAGCTGCTTTCATATTGCTCATCATCCGGGTCTATGTCATAGAGTTTAGCTTCAAGTTCATCAGTATAAGCGCTCATAACCCACACCCCTCAGCCCCGCCAGCGCTAACTGGCGGCCTATCTTAGGCCTGTCTTAATATTATATAGAAATGACTAACAACTTGGGGGATTTGTCACCTGGACTTATCACAATTGAAACAAATCGAGCAAGTTAGTTGAGCTGATCGGCACTAAATTTATATAAAATCACAGCATAAGGCTCAAAAACGCAGCGGTAACCAAAGGATGGAGCCAGCATGAGTAAACAAAGCCGGGAAAGCCGGGTAATAAACGGAATCTGGGTAATTTCAGAAGGTTTCACCCTATACGCTTTCATCAAATGCGTCGCGCAGGCTCAAATAATCAATGCCCTGCTGTCCGCTCTCACCCTGCTTTTTTTAGCGATTCCCCGGTTACTGGAGCACAGGCTGCCTATTCGCCTTCACCCGGCAGTTCATGTCCTGGTCATGTGCTTTACATCAGGTCCCCTGCTGGGAGATGTCTATCAATTTTATTATTTAATTCCCTGGTGGGATTTACTGCTGCACTTACAAAGCGGCTTTCTGGCTGCCCTGGCGGGCTATTATTTAACTGACGGGCTGGACTGGCCAAACCGCCATCACAGCACCGCGTTACATCATACGCTGGCGCTGACGACGGCTTTGGCCGTGGGGGTAGTCTGGGAATTCCTGGAATACGGCGGCGATTGCCTGTTACCAACGGACATGCAGCAGGCTACCCTGGTCAGCTCCATTCATTCTTACCGGCTGGGCTCGGATACAGGTGAAGTCGGCCATATCCGGCAGATTCAATCCGTACTCATTAATGGCTCGACGCCAGCCTGGGGCAGTGCTTATCTGGATATCGGCCTGCATGATACCATGACAGACCTGCTGAGCGGGGCAGCAGGCGCGCTGAGCTATAGTTTGTTGCAGGATCTGACCAGGCGGCGCCGTCCCTGGGTGGAAATTCTGCCCCAGCCGGAGCAGGCGGCTAAACCAGGGCCAAAGCCTGGAGCGCCGCCTGCAGTGACCGCCAGTACAGGTTCCTTTACAGATTCAGGTCCACAAACTCATAACAAGTGGCATGCCAGGCGTGGGGACCGGCCGGGGTGCTGAAGCAAAGCTTATCCTCCGCGCCAAATTGCCGGTAAGCCTGCCGGATTTTTTGTACCTGTTCAGCCGGTCCTGCAATCCCCCGGCTGCCGTTTTCTATATCAGAGCGGCCGTTTTCTATAAACAGCGCCCGGGGGGCGATCAGCGCAGCCAGATCACTCATATCCGCCCAGCGCCACAGTCCCGGTACATAGTTACAAGCGCATAGATGCGTATCCAGCAGGCTGTCATAGTAGCCATGAATATAGCCACTGATAACCGCCAGATTGATTCTTGGATCTAAAGCTGCCAGCCACAGAGCGGCGCCTCCGCCGCCGGAGAACCCGGCCACGCCCAGATGGTTCAGATCAACTGATGGCAGGGTAGCCAGATAATCCAGCAGCTTCCGCAGCTCCCAGGCAATCAGTCCCGCCTGACTGAGGCCAAACGCTTCCGCGGTTTCCGCTAACTTGCCGCAGGATGAACCCAGGGGGTTAAGCTGAGTGATCCCGCCAAAGGCCTGATCTTCAGCAGCCAGCTTCTCTTGCCGGGCGCCAAAGCCGGCCGGATCTGGGCATACCGCAATGTAGCCGCGGCGGCAAAATTCCTGCCCATAGGCTTCCGCAGGTGAAGCCTGCAGCTTTTGGGCAGTCTCAGGGCAATCCGCCAGGCCTGCCACGACTTCCTTATTAGCGCCATGGGCAGGCAGACATATGACGGTTTTATATAGCTTAGTCGCAGAATAATGGGCCGGATACAAAACATAAAAGGGCAGTCTGACCAGGGGAAGCGTGGCAATGGACCGAGCACAAACCGTGAGCTGGTCCGGGGTCTTGCGCTCCCATAGCTCTCTGGGCAAAGGCTCAATTTCTTGCTGCTGTTCGATTTCAGCCAGCAAGGGCCAACCCAGCAGTTGCTTTAACTGGTCCCGCAAACGGTTTTGCCAGGCTATCGTTTCCTGCCGGGAAGAAGCAGAAAAATGCAGGCGATTGCCGGTTGTCTTATATAGATACCTGAAAAACGGTTCAAAGGCATATTCCTCTGTCATATTCAGACCTCACTTTGTTTAAATGGGCTTTAGCGGATTCCTCCGTTATACCACCTAAATCATACCAAAAGTCAGGAACCTGAAGGGAGGGTTTATAAGTTAGTCTTGCCCTATCGCCGCAATAGACAAAAAGGGGCTGTCTGCATTTACAGTTTAATGCAAAAGAGACAGCCCCTTTAGTGGTAAAGCTTTAGTGTTCAGCGGGCAGGATGAAATCCTGACCAAATCCAGTCGTTTTACAGCAATGGATTAATCATACAGGTTAGGTGCAATCTGAGGATCATCCATATTACTGCTGTCATACCAATATCCATCCATGGGGAAATCTTCAACGGTTTCGCCATTTGCGACCATTGTCAATGCGTAAATTGAATAATATCCCATTAGCAGCGGTGATTGGGTAACCGCACCCGCCATGGTTCCGTCGGTAATGGCGCCCTTAATGATTGAACCGGCATCAAAGCCAATGCCAATCATACCTTGAGCTGGATCAGCATTGAGCACGCCCAAATTATTATTGGCGGCCAGGATACCTTCTGCTGCCACCTGATTGGAGCCAAAAATGCCCAGTGTGTCTGATTTACTCATGATTCGGGCTCTGCTGTGCAGATCAATTTTTTATAGCGAGCGTAAGCCTCCTCCCAGGCTGCTGAATCAGTTGGTTCATACTGTTGTAATTCAGGTAACGATCGAACTAACTGGCGAGCTTCTCCAATATTGTTCAGCTCACCCATCGCCAGCAGCTGTACCATCAGGTTTCCATACACTGTCGCTTCAACCGGTCCGGCACAGACCGGCCGCTGGCAGGCGCTGGCAGTCATCTGGCAAAGCAAATGGCTCTGGGTTCCACCGCCGACCATATAGATTACAGGATAGATTTTACCGGTGCAGGACTGAATTTCCTCCAAAGCAGAACGGTATTTAAGTGCCAGACTTTCATCAATACAGCGGACCATCTCCCCTGGAGTTTGGGGTACGTTTTGTCCGGTCCGGGCACAGTATTCCTGTAACCGGCGCGGCATATTTCCCGCAGGGACAAAAATCGGATCATCCGGGTTGATAAAACAAGCAAAAGGTTTTGCGGCTGCAGCCAGTTGCTCCAATTCGCCATAAGTGTAAAGCTGTCCGTCGCGCTGCCATTGTAAGCGGGCTTCCTGAATCAGCCACAGGCCGATAATATTCTTTAAGAAACTAATTTTACCGCCGTACCCGCATTCATTCGTGACATTCAAGGCTGCCGTTTGCTGATTTATCAATGGCTGATCCAGTTCAGTACCAAACAATGCCCATGTACCGCAGCTGATAAAAATAAAGTCCTTCTCCCGGGCGGGCACACTGACCAGAGCATCCTGGGTATCATGACCGCACACTGCCGTTACCGGTACCGCTTCCAGGCTCAACTCGTGCTGGAGCCCCGGTAAAATCGGGCCTAATACGGAGCCGCTGGGAGTCAGTTTGGTAAAAAGGTGCCTGGGAAGCCCTAGTTTATCCATCACCACATTTGACCAGGCTCTTTTTTGGGCATCCAATAACTGGGAGGTTGAAGCAATAGATACCTCACTCTGCTTAATACCCGTTAAAAAATAGTTCAGCAAATCGGGCATAAAAAGCAAGGTTTTGGCGTTTTGGAAGAGCTGCGGTTGCTGCTGACTTATGGCTAAAAGTTGAAAAGCGGTATTTATATCCATCACTTGATTCCCGGTGATTTGATATAGCTCCTCCTGATCCATCAGATTAAACGCCTTTTGACTCATACCTTGATTGCGGACATCCCGATAATGGCGCGGATTTGCCATCAGCTGACCATAACCATCCAGCAAGCCAAAATCAACGCCCCAGGTGTCCAGGCCTACTGAAGCCAGTTGGCCGGAACGCCGCGCTTTTGATAACCCCCGCTTCAATTCATAAAAAAGGCGCAGCACGTCCCAGTACATATGCCCTTGAATGGTTACCGGATCATTACTGAAGCGATGTATCTCCTGTAAAAGCAAGTGCTGACCATCATATGAACCTGTGATCGCCCGTCCACTGCTGGCGCCAAAATCAAAGGCTAGTAATCGTTTTTCCTGCATCTTACGCTCCTTATTTCAGAGACTGGCCACCCGGAGACAAAAAAGAGGAAATCCGTTCAGCACGAACTTCCTCTTTTTCTCAACACCAGATAGTTCAGATAAACCGGAAGGTCAGGCTTCTGCACTCAACGAATGGTCTTATACAGAGGTCCATAGGCTTTACAGGCCCTGAAATCCTGGCCTTCTTTATCCATACCAAAAGCATTCCATGAAGATGGGCGGAAAATATCTTTACCCGGAATATTGTGCATACAGACAGGAATCCTCAGCATAGAGCAAAGCGTAATGAGATCCGCACCAATATGTCCGTAACTGATAGCCCCATGATTGGCGCCCCAATTATTCATCACATCATAGGCACTCTTAAACGGACCGTCTTGCCCGTCGCAGCGCGGAGCAAACCAGGTGCAGGGCCAGGTATAGTCGGTACGTTTCCACAGGATATCCGATACCTCATCCGGCAGGTTAATCGTCCAGCCTTCCGCTATCTGCAATACCGGCCCCAGGCCTTTAACTAAATTGAGGCGAATCATCGTGGCTGGCATTTCTGCCCGGGTCAGGAATCTGGCAGAAAAACCACCGCCGCGGAAATAGCCATTATCGGCCGCACACCACTCCGTTGCAGCCATCATGGTCTGCTGGTCTGCCGGGGTCACATCGTACCACGGTTTCATAACTCCCTGACCGTTTTTATCTTTAACTTCGCCACAGGCATCCAGGCAGCAGGCACCGGAATTGATCAGATGGATAAAGCCACCGGCTTGCTGAGCTTTGCCTTCCAGCTCATAGCCTGTAGCCTTGCGGACCGCTGACTCACTCCAATAAGTTCGCACATCAGCAAACATCTGAGCCCGGTTAGTTAACAGCTTCATAAACAGCATGCCCAGCCCATTCAAGGTATCGTTTTCTGTAGCCAGGACATAAGGCTCGCGGGCGCCATTCCAATCAAAGGAGGTGTTCAGCAAGGCTTCCGGATAATCACAATTAGGATAAAAATCAGTCCACTGCCGCTGTCCCTGAAAGCCGCCACAGATCGCGTTATGTCCTGCCGCTTCTTCTTCACAGCCTTGGGGCAGATTGGGATTGCCGTTGTAGAGATCTTTGATGATGCACATCATCTTGACCGTAAACTCCCAGTCCTTCTCTTTCTGTTCCGGACTCTTGCGGATAAACTCCGGATTTTTATCCCAGCCTTCCTTACAGTTGGCTTTAGTCCAGGCTAACGCTTTTTCATATTCAGCATGGTCGTAAATACCCTCGCTCATGCGGCGGATGATCTCTACCTCATCTACGGACTCAACCCGCATACCCAGATATTCTTCAATAAACTCCGGGCTGATGATAGATCCGCCAATACCCATGGTTACCGAGCCAATCTGCAAATAGGATTTGTCCCGCATGGTAGCAGCCGCCACGGCGGCCCGACCAAAGCGAAGTAGTTTAACCTTAACATCTTCAGGTATACTGGTATCGTCAGCCTCACAAACATCATGTCCGTATATTCCGAAGGCCGGCAACCCCTTTTGCGCATGAGTGGCCAGTACCGAAGCCAGATATACCGCACCGGGCCGCTCAGTACCATTAAAGCCCCAGACCGCTTTGATGGTCAATGGATTCATATCCATCGTTTCCGCGCCATAGCACCAGCAAGGCGTGACCGTAAGGGTGATTGCCACCCGCTCTTTTTTAAATTGTGCTTCACAGGCGGCAGCCTCACCTACGCCGCCGATCGTCGTATCTGAGATAACCACTTTAACCGGATCACCATTTGAGTAGCGGATATTATCCGTAAAGAGTCTGGCAGCTGAAGTAGCCATACTCATAGTCTGCTCTTCCAGGGATTCCCTGACCTTCAGGGGACCGCGTCTACCGTCTATTACAGGTCTTATACCAATAACCGGATATTCACCAATCAGTCTGCTTTTAGCCATCTCGCACCTCCACTAAGCTGCCCATACAGGCGCTTAAGCATCCCATTTATATCTGTATTTTTATCATAGGTTTTTATTGAACATATATCATGTCATTTTTCTATGGTTTTAGGTAAATTTTATCTCTTATGGCGCTAATTTCCTTTTATTTACGGTCACAAGCTCATTTCATATTGGCCAGGGCCTGCTGCTCCCTGGCATCAAAATCGGAACCGGCGTCCGCACTTAAGGTGGCATATTCATCCCGCACGGCCTGGCAAAAGAGCGCCGTTTCAGCTTCCAGCCCCAGGCGATGAGCCAGACCATAAGACATCTGCCAGGCATCCTTCAAAATCTGGTTTTGCCGCTCTTCTTCACTGGCACGCATGACCCCAAAAACTTTCCGGCGGTAATGCTCGCCCTGACAAGTTGAAAAATAGCGGCGGACAGCATTTCTCACCTCCCAATACACGGCTTTTTCTCCGGCTTCACCATAGCTCAGAGCCTCGTTTAAGCTAAGTT
Source organism: Oscillospiraceae bacterium (assembly GCA_028704415.1). Lineage (GTDB taxonomy): Bacteria > Bacillota > Clostridia > Saccharofermentanales > Fastidiosipilaceae > JAAVLZ01. The sequence goes on from JAQWFM010000059.1 coordinate 8,379, forward strand.
CACGAAAGGTTTTTGTAACCTCTTTAGCTGCACTCTTCTTAAAATATCTGCCGCGTTTATATAAGTATGGCAGATTGAGGCACTGCCATAAAAGGTTATCCACCTCGTGCTCCGGGTGACGCGGGTCCTGATACCGTGTTTTCAGCAGTTTCAGGCGTAATTCATTAGCACCGTCATCCGGCTCATTTATCTGAAGCGTCTCAAAAAGTTGTCGGCGGGCGGCGGGGCTCAGTTCCTGATAAAACTGAAGCCATTGACTGCTTAGCTCATACATAATCCAGGCTCCTGCTAAATGATATTTTCACAGGATTATTCTATATCTTTTCTGTAATTTTTATAAGATAGTTAGTAGCCATGTCCCGGTATATGATGTCGCAATAGAGCATATTGGAGTCATAACAGTTGGCAGTCGTGTGGGTAATGAACAAACAGGCTGGTCTTCAGCGCGGAAGATCAGCCTGTTTGGATAGCAATATAAGCCCGCCGTTTCAAATCACATGATAAGTCTTCAGCAGTTTCTCAATATCAGTGCCTTCCACCTTCTTCAGCGCTTCTTTCAGGACCAGCTTTTGCTTAAGATCAAGCTTCATTTCGGTCACCGGCTGACCGTCCCGGAGTTCCACGGTCGCGCGCAGCAGATCACGCACATCATAGGTGCTGCCCCAGACTTCCGGCACCCCCCGGTCCACCTTGAACAAGGTATAGACGGACTCCATACCGGTCCGCATCGAGTATTCCGTGGTAAAAATCGTATCGCGCGGGGTTTCCGCAAACTGACCAATGAAGGCAAAGTTTACCGCTCCTTCCGGCACCACCTCCGGGCGGTCGCCTTTGGCGCGCGGCATAAAAAACGAGCTGACGTATGGCATCATAGTCGGGACCGTATTGGCGGAATGGCTGGCTAAATCTTCAATCTGGCTGACCGGAACGCCTAAATGGTACAGCCATTCTGCGCAGATTTCCCTGCCCGTACAGTCCCGCATGGGCTTTTTGATATAATCGCCCGGTTTATCAGTAAAGAGGCCGTAAAGCCAGATCAGGCACTGGTCATGCGGCTGAGTCTTAAACTGCGGCTGGCGGTTGATCGTCCAGCTCAGCAGCCAGGAGGAATCCCGGACCGTCACAATGCCGCCGGTTACTACCCGGCCGCTCAGGGGATCGCGTTTACTGATCTTTTTTATATAAGGCAGGATTTTTTGGTCCAGGGTATTAACCGTGACCCCCATCCAATTGCATTGTTCCGGATCACCGCAAAACTTGTCCGGATGCCCAAAGGCCGGATCCTGCGCGGCAATGCGCCGCCATAAATCCCAGCCGCCGCCGGGTTTTATGGCCGGGTCAAACACGCAGGGCTCATTTTGGCCGCCAAGCGTAGAATTTTCTACGTTGCCGCCGTTGGTAATAAACAGGTAGTCATCCTCAGTCAGATCAACCAGCTCCTGTTCGCCGGCATGATCCAGTTCCAGTCGGCTGGCCTGTTTCTTCCCCGGTTTTATGTCAAAGCGGATGTCCACGACCCTGGTGTGGTAATGAAATTGCACCCCATGGCTTTCCAGGTACTTGACCATAGGCAAAATCATGGATTCATACTGATTGTAGCGGGTAAAGCGCAGGGCTTTAAAATCCGGCAGTCCGCCCACATGGTGGACAAAACGTTTCAGATACAGCTTCATTTCCAGAGCGGAATGCCAGTTGGCAAAGGCGAACATAGTGCGCCAATACAGCCAGAAGTTTGAATCCAGAACTTCACGGTCAAAATAGTCCGTGATCCGTTTGTCATACAGATCTTCGTCCGGCGTAAAGTACAGCTTCAGGATTTCTTCGGTGCCTTTGTCACTTAAACCAAATTTGCCATCCGTATGTGCATCCTGACCTTGTTTTTCCGTAGCGCGGCACAGTGAATAGTTGGGATCCTTTTTATTCAACCAATAGTATTCATCCAGTACCGTAATGCCCGGAGTTTCGATAGACGGGATGGAACGAAACAGGTCCCACATCACTTCAAAGTGATTGTCCATCTCCCGCCCGCCGCGCATAACATAGCCTAAGCCGGGATAGTTATAGCCATCACAGGCGCCGCCGGGCAAGGCGTCTTTTTCAAAGATATGGATATGGCTGCCGGGCAGCTGGGCATCGCGCACCATAAAACAGGCGGCCGACAGTGCGGCCAGGCCGGTTCCGATTAAATAGGCTGATTTGTGCTCTACGCCCTCCGGTTTTTCCGGCCGGGCGAACGCCTCATAATTACCACTAGAATAATACATAGTCAGACCTCCCTTGATCCTCAATATCGGTTTGGGATCCGTATGGTCTAACCATAAGCAAAAGCTCCCGCGCTTACTATAAACAGAGTCAGGCGGGTGTACAAAATCTGAGCGACGGGCGCGGATTGATGTAAATTTAATCAAGCCGGGTTATTTGTAAGGGGCCGGTCTAGCCGGCAAACAGCCAGCGCGCGGGTGATGTTCCCCTGCATTAAGGTTGCCAGCCGGTCTATAATTTGCTGAGGGTCTTCCCGCATATCCTGACGGATCCAGTCCAGCATCAGGCCGACAAAACCGTACTTATAAAAATCAGCGATAAATTGTTTGTCGGCCGCTGCCACCTGCATGCCGCGCGCTTTTTCCTCTACCACCGCAATCAGCAGCTCATAGGTTAGTCGGTACAGATACCGTTCCACTTGCTCACGGCTGACCGAATGGTAGACATTCATGATAAACGGTTTATTGGCGGCCACCGCCTCAAAGATAGCCAGAAAGCCTTCCTGCCAGGTATCATAAGTCTTATGACCTTCCAGTGCTTTGGACGCGTCTTCAACGCAGGACCATTCAATCAGGTCATAGATGTCTTTAAAATGGTAGTAAAAGGTCATGCGGCTGATGCCACAGTCTTCCGCGATATCGTTGATCGTGATTTTATCCAAAGGTTTTTGCAGCAAGAGGTTTTTCAGCGAAGCCTCCAGGGCGCGTTTTGTTATCAGTGACATCATTTCACCTTAAACTTACCGGATGCAGCGGCTTGGGCAGGACCGCCCCAGTTCACCGGCGGGGTGGTTTAGTTTAGTATAACCAATCCCGCCGCGTTTGTCGCTCACGGCCAGATCAGCCAGACCAACGCACCCTGACCGCCACCGGCTTAGCCGCTTTTAGCCAAGTAATCGGCCACATTTTCCGCGGTTACCTTCGTGTAGGGCAGGTAGATATAATGGTCTTTAGCAAACTCGATCTGATCCATCCCCTGACCGGTGACCAACGCCTGGGCCAGCTGCAGCATGGCTGCCGCCTGTCCCTCTTTGTCATTGTAAACCGTGGCGGCCAGGGTATGATCCACAATGGCCTCCAGCCCCACATCGGTCCCGTCAATGCCCAGGACCACCGGCATGGCTGACTCGGTATAATTAAGCTTTTGATAAGCGGTGATCGCCCCCAGCGCCATGTCGTCATTGTTAGCCAGGACCAGTTCAATCCCGCTCTGATGCTGACTGATCAATTGCAGCATGCGGTTTTGCGCCTGAGCCCGATTCCAGTTTGCAATCCCAGACCCCAGTTTGTCCAGCGTGACGCCCAGGGATTTCAGGGTATCTACCGCTGTTTCAGTCCGGATGATGGCGTCCTGATGCCCGGGTTCGCCCTCCAAAACCACATACTGGATTTTGCCGTCTTTATTACGGTCGATCTGCGGGTGCTGGGTTATGTAATCGGCCGCCAATTCACCCTGCAGCTGACCGGACTGCTTGGCATCCGCCCCGACATAGTACAGCTGATCCCACTGCCGCATATCTTCGGCCACTGGCTCGCGGTTAAAAAAGATGATCGGGACATTGCGTTCACGGGCTAAATCAATGATTTCAGAAGGATCAGCCCGATCCACCAGGTTGACGCAAAGCACGTTGGCGCCGGCATCCAGCAAGTCCTTAACCTGATCATCCTGGGTTCGCTGCGAGCCGGCCGCGTCCCGCACCATAATGTAGGTCTGAAAGCTGTCGGTTTCGGCCGCGGTCAGATCCTCCTTCAGCCGATCAATCAGTTGACTCAAAAACGTATCACTCTGGTTATAGCAGGCCACGCCTAACTGCAGGGTGTAGCGCTCATTAGTTGACTGGCTGCTGCAGCCGGACAGTAATCCCGCCAGGACACAGCAAGTCACTAACAGCAGCCAGCCTTTTTTTATGCGTCTCATCCGCCCGTCTCCTCTGACCTTATTGGCTCAAAGCATAAAACAAATCCTGATTTTCTTTAGAAAACAGGTTGTCCCGCCTGAGCAGGCTAAAACTAACCAGCTGGCTTTGCGGCTGATATAATAAGCGTTTGATGCTTTTGGCAATTTCCGTCAGGCTTTGATAACCGATCTCAAATTCATCCGGCACAATCAGAGCCTTCACCAACCCGGTATCCAGGTAGTAAATTGCTTCGGTAGAGTTACCAATGCCATATAAGACCGCGCCATGCAAATTTTTATCTGCCGCGCAGGCTCCGGCGGTCATCAGACCCCGGCTGTCCAGCGCGACCACAATATCGGCCTGAGGCTTGGTCGGTAAAACAGTCTCCAGCCGGGCCGGATCCGTTTCTGACACCGTCCAGATCATATCAGCGCCAGACGTTTGTAAAGCCTGCCGGAAAGCCGCTTCGCGGGCTTCCGCGGCAGCCGTGCTGGCGCTGCCAATAACCAGGCCTATGGTTTTACCGGCAAGGTTCCCATTATAATCACTCAAGACTGTCTGCGCCAAAGTCTGGCCCAGGCCTGAATTGTCGGCTTCAACCACCGGCAGCGATTCGGTCAGGTTCACATTCGCCGCTGTCTGCTCATCATCCGCTACCGCTGCCGTTTGGCTTTCAATTAAAATCAGCGGCACCTTACCGGCGTACTGCCGCAGTGAAGCTTCCACCTCGGTGCCCGGCAGCGGCTGCACAATGATGCCCGCACTGCCACGGCTGATTTCATCTTTGATGGCGTCCAGTTCATCGGCCGCCGTCAGACTGGCGCTGGTATTAACCACAAACAGCGACACATCCTGATCTTCGGCAGCCATCTCCATACCATATTTCAGCGCCGCCCACTGGCTGGCATCTGAATCCTGCAGAATCAGCGAGATGCGCTTGGGCGTCTGCGGCTGCTGCTCTTCAAACAGGATCACGGCCAGGATCACTGTGACGACGGCCAGCAGCAGCTCAATGATAATGAAGAGCTTCCGATCATCCTTCATCCGCAGGCTCCTTCCCGTCCGCTCCGGCCGCTACAGCAGGCTCCGGTGCAGCGGGTTCCGGCGGGGACTGAGCTGCCGGTTTGGCGGCATTGATCTGCGCGCTCAGCGGATGGTCCGGCTGACCTTGCTCCAATTTCTGGCGGTTTTCTTCCGTATACGGTATGGCCGGCAAATGCACCGAAACCAGCGTGCCGACATCCGGCTCACTGATAATTTCCAGGCCATAGGCCGGGCCAAACAGCAACTGAATCCGCTGATTGACGTTAATCAGCCCTACCCCGGAGCCGTGGTGCCGCACCCGGGTGCTGTCAGTCAGCAGATACCTGACCGTCTCCTCCGACATACCCAGACCGTTATCCTGCACGGACAACACAATATCGTCTCCGCTTTTACAGCCGCTGACCACAATCTGTCCGTCATCCGCATCCCCGACCCCATAGTTGATAGCATTTTCCAAAATAGGCTGCAGAATCAGCTTGACCGTACAGTAGTCTTCAATCTCCGGATCAATGTCAAAGCTGACGCTGAAAGCATTTTTATAGCGGATTTTTTG
>JAQWFM010000125.1 GCA_028704415.1 Oscillospiraceae bacterium
ACTGGTATTGCCATTGTGGCTAATGCAAAGCCGCTTGACGCGCAGGCGTGGGTTACTGACATGGTGCTTAAGAGCGGAAATCTCAAGCGCGTCGTTATCCCTAACGGCACAATCAGCGAGGTTGGCGACATCACTTACGCCGATTCCGACGCAGTGGGCTACGATACGACCGTTAGCTGCATGCCGGACGAGTCCGGCAACACGCACTATGAATATATCGTCGCGCCGAGCACCGGCATCTAATCGTAAAGGAGGGCAATTATGGCAACAGCTAAAACAATACCGCTGGCAGGCTCTGCCAGCGAACCCTCTGTTAAGCCGCTCAAGGGTAAAACCGCGAGCGGCTTTTCTTATGAAATCCCGGCCGCGGCGCTGGAGAGCTACGAGCTGTTTGAGACGCTTTGCGCGATCGAGACGGAGCCGCTCAAGCTGCCCAAGCTGGTTGTACAGCTGCTGGGCGAAGAGCAAAAAAACAAGCTAGTGAATCACCTTAAGCAAGTAAAAGGCGAGTGTCTGCTGCAAGACATGATGGCGGACATCATGTCAATTTTTAAGGCCCACGGTGACGCAAAAAACTGATTAGCCTTGCCGGCATGCATGTCAAGCACAAAGATGAGCTTCTGGCCGACCTGGCAGAAACTTATCGCGTATACAGCCTAAGTCAGCTGCCGATGACCAGCGTGGCTAGATTGGCCGTGCAGCTGCCGCCAAACTCACGTGTTAAACTCCGCATGGCCGGGATGACTGCGCCGCTGGACACGCTGCTGCTGGCAAAGATCAGCGACACCTTGGCGTTGCTGTGGTGGGCCAAAAGCAAGGACGCCCAGCACAACCGCAACCGGCCGCAGTCGCTGACGGCGGTCATGCTCGACAAACACAATACGGCGGGCGATGTGCAGGCGTTTGATTCGCCAGCAGCTTATGAGCGAGTGCGGGCAGCGTCGCTTGGCAAAGTCAGGCAGGAAGGAGCAGATCATGGCAACTGAGCTTGGCAAGGCTTACGTGCAAATTGTGCCATCGGCAAAAGGCATCTCCGGAAGCATATCAAATGTCTTAGCTCCGGAGGCAAAATCGGCCGGCGTAGCAGCCGGGGAAAGCGTCGGGTCCAGCCTGACCAGCGTACTGTCTAAAGTGGTTGCTGCTGCCGGCATCGGCAAGATAATCGGCGACGCAATCACCATGGGTGGTGACTTAGAGCAGTCAGTCGGCGGTATTGAGACGCTGTTCAAGGACAACGCGGACACCGTTATTGCTTATGCAGAGGACGCCTACAAGACCGCCGGCTTAAGTGCGAACGACTATATGGATACCGTTACCAGCTTTTCAGCGTCGCTGCTGCAATCTATGGGCGGCGATACGGCGGCTGCAGCTGAGGCGGCTAATACTGCGCTGACTGACATGTCAGACAACGCGAACAAGATGGGCACCAGCATGGATAGCATCCAGCAGGCCTACCAAGGGTTTGCTAAGCAAAATTACACCATGCTTGACAATCTGAAGCTGGGCTATGGCGGCACGAAAGAAGAAATGCAACGGCTGCTGTCTGATGCGACTGAACTGTCCGGGGTTGAATACAATATCGACAATTTGGACGACGTATATGCCGCAATTCACACAATCCAGACAGAAATGGGCATCACCGGTACGACGGCGAAAGAAGCCGGCACGACCTTTTCCGGGTCCTTTGCCATGATGAAAGCGGCAGCTCAGAACGTGCTGGCAACGCTGTCCACCGGCGGCGACTGGGATGTCGCCATGCAGGGACTTGTCGATTCCGTCGGGACTTTTGTTAGCAACGCAATCCCTATGCTTGTGGACACGCTGCAGGGGCTTGTCCCCATGATAATAACAGCTCTTGCGTCTTTAGGGCCTCAGATGATCACGACGCTGGCCACGGCGCTAACCGACTTGCTTAACTACTGGGGCACGTGGCTGCCGGACATGATGACAAAAGGCAGCGAGGCAATCGCTGCAATTGTACAAGGGATTGTTAACGCATTGCCCGGATTGCTGACAGCTGGCCTGTCCATTATCACCGGACTAGCTGACGGCATCCTGCAGTCAATCCCGGTCCTGATTGCCGCGTTGCCCGGTATCATCCAAGGCATTGTGGACTTTTTTGTAACTGGTATCCCTCAGGTGATCCAGACCGGCGTGCAGCTGCTGACCAGTCTGGTCACCGCATTGCCGGAGATCGTGGCTGCAATCACGACCGCCCTGCCGCAGATCATAACCGGCATCATCACGGGCCTGCAGACACTCATGCCTAACCTGGTCGCCGCAGGCATCCAGCTGTTTTCAGCGCTCGTTACGGCCATGCCGGAGATCGTCGCGGCAATCACGCTGGTCTTGCCGCAGATCATAACCGGCATCACGCAGTTTTTGACGACCAGCATACCGCTGATTATACAAGCCGGCATCGACTTGCTAAGCTCCCTGATCACGGCGCTGCCTGACATCATTAACACGATCGTTGCGGCGCTGCCTGAGGTCATCAACTCCCTTGTCACATTTTTCACCGAAAACATGCCGCTGATTGCACAAGCGGGTGTCAACTTGCTGATGTCGCTAGTGGCACTGCTGCCGGATGTCATCAACTCAATTGTGGCTGTGCTGCCGACTGTGATTGATGCGCTTATCTCCTACTTCACAGATTCATTACCGCAAATGATCGACATGGGCGTTGACCTGTTTTTGTCGCTGATCGACCAGATGCCGCAGATCATCAACACAATTGTTGCGGCGCTGCCGGAGATCATCAGCAGCATAACCACTGGCCTGCTGGGCCAGATTGACAAGATCATCCTTGCCGGCGTGCAGCTGCTGGTCGCGCTGGTAGAAAACATGCCGGCAATTGTGGGCGGCGTTGTCAAAGCTTTGCCGCAAATCATAGCGGCTATTGTCAAAGGCATTATTGAGGCCATCCCTCAGATGGCATCCGCTGGACTGCAGCTTATCCAAGGGCTGTGGAACGGCATCAAAGACGCGGCTGGCTGGCTAAAAAGCAAGATCAGCGGCTGGGTTGACGACGTTGTCGGTGCCATCAAGGGATTTTTTGGCATCCACTCGCCGTCAAAATTAATGGCTGACGAAATTGGGAAGTACCTGCCTTCCGGCATGACGGTCGGCATTGACGCAGCCATGCCAACGGCCAGCCGAAACCTGACGCAGCAGCTGACCGGCATGGTGGATGACGCGCAGACCGCGCTGGATGACAGCCAGCTGCAAGTCGGCACAGCGCTTATGACAGCAAACAGTCAGTTGCAAGTCTGCGACGAGATTGACAACCGCCAGACCGGCAGCGCGATAGACTATAACAAATTGGGGGCAGTCTTAGTGGCGG
>JAQWFM010000060.1 GCA_028704415.1 Oscillospiraceae bacterium
CCTCAAACCACGGAAAGCCTTTATTTACTTATCTTATTACACTCTTACTTCTCAACCCTTGACATCAATACCACCGTCTCAACATGGGTGGTTTGGGGGAACATGTCCACCGGCCTGACGGCCCTGAGCCGGTACACTGGCTGCAGGCGGGCAATATCCCGCGCCAGGGTGGCCGGATTACAGGAGACATAAATCAGCACCGGAACGGCCAGATCCCGCAGCAGGCAAGTCAGCTTTTCGTCGAGACCCTTGCGGGGCGGATCAACCACCACGGCGTCAGGTGGGAACCCCTTTGCCAGCAGCTCCGGAGCCAGGACTTCTGCCGCACCTTCAAAAAAGCGGCACTGCCCGGACAAAGCATTTAGCTTGGCGTTGGAGCGAGCATCGCGGATAGCGGCTGGGACAAGTTCTACCCCGATCACTTCACTTGCCACGGCGGTCAGCGCCAGACTGATGGAGCCGGAGCCGCAGTACAGATCCCAGATCCGCCGGTAGGGCGGACAGTGAGGCCGAGTTCCTGCTACGGCAGCGGTGTCTGATGCAACCACGGCCCCAGGTTCAGCCGCGGCTGCAGGAATAGACGCGGCCCCAGATTCAGCCGCGGCCCCAGATTCAGCCGCGGTCGGGGCTGCTGCTGTCCGCAAAAAATCCAGCACCGTCTGGTACAAACGCTCCGTTTGGCGCGGATTTACCTGAAAAAAGGCCGCCGGAGAAATCTGATAAGCCAGGCCGTTGATCCGCTCCGTAATCTGCGCCTGCCCCCAAAGGAGGGTGTAGGCAGAACCCAGGATCCGGTTACCGGGCTGCCAGTTCTCATTAACATAGTAGGAGCTGAAGGTGAGACCCGCCCGGGCACAGGCGGCCTGAGCCAGATCAACCAGTTGCCCGGTGAGAACCAGCTGCTGCCAGCGCCGCGCGTCCGTGACTACCGGGACCAGCATGACCTGACCGGTGGCCTCAGCATGGCGGATCAGCAAATGCCGCAGCAATCCCTGCCCGCTTTTTTCTGCATAGGGTGGGACCTTAAGTAAATCAAAATAAGCCCGCAGCGCCGCCCGCAGCTCATCTGCCACCGGGTGCTGGATCAGGCAGCAACTGCCGTCGGTGACCTGATGGCTGTCCCGCGCGTAAAAACCCAGCTGCAGCTGCCCCGGTCGGCCTTGCACCGGGATCTGGACTTTAGCCCGGTAGTGCCAGGGACTTTGAGCGGGCAGGATAGGGAGCATGAGCTGATCTAACACCTCCGGCATCTGCTGACCCAGGTGAATCAGCGCGTTGCGGACCTGGCTGGCTTTCCATTCCAGCTGCCCAGCGTAAGCTAAGTGCTGCAGGCTGCAGCCGCCACAGCGGGGAAACAGGGGACAGGCAGGCTGCACGCGGTCCGGACTCAGGCTGAGCCAGTTCGCTACCTGGGCGGTGGCATAGCTGCGGCCAAAGGTCAGCTGGCGCAGCCGGACGGTTTCACCCGGCAGCGCGCCGTCCACAAATACTGCCTGGCCATTGTGGGAGCCGGCTTGTTCCAGCCGGCCGACGCCCTGTCCGGCCTGATTTAGGTCGCTGATTTGAGCCAATTCACGGTTTGGGGTTTCATGGGTTACCTGTTTCACGTGCTGCTAATTTCCCTTCGTCCTGTATGGCTTAGCGCTGAGGCAGTTTTGACAAAGCTCCTGCCATCCTATACGATGAAGCTGAACGTGTCTATATCAGAAAAGAGGCTTGATTTTATTTTACACCCAAAACAAGGTTTATCTGACTTGCGGGCGGCCTTGCGGCGTCTGTTTACTTTACGCCGTGTGCTCCTGATCTGGCTGGGCTCGGCCATTTTGTCGTTTGGCCTGTACAATGTGCATCAGCAAACGGGGATTACAGAGGGCGGCGTCCTGGGCCTGCTGCTTTTACTGGAGCACTGGCTGGGCCTGTCGCCGGCCTTGCTTTCGCCGCTCCTGGACGGACTTTGCTACGCGCTGGCTTTGCGCTATCTGGGCAAGGATTTCCTGCTGGTTTCTGCTTTCTCGACCCTGAGCTTTGCGGGCTTTTTCAAGCTGTGGGAGAGCTTTCCTCCGCTGTTGCCGGATCTCAGCGCCTATCCGTTACTGGCAGCGCTGCTGGGCGCGCTGTTTGTCGGGACAGGCGTTGGCCTGGTGGTGCGGCAGGGCGGTTCCAGCGGCGGAGACGACGCGCTGGCTTTAGTTATCAGTAAGGTAACAAGCTGGCGCCTGACCTGGGCCTATTCCTTTACGGATGTAGTCGTCCTCTTGCTTTCCCTGACCTATATACCCGTGAGCCGTATCGCATATTCTTTAGTCACGGTATTACTGTCGTCCTATCTGATTGATCGGATTAAGGGCTTACCTGCTCTGCCGGGGAAAGCGGCTAAAAAGGCTAAACGAGAGGCTAAGTCCGCCAAAACCGCCCCGGGCACGACAGCAGCGGGGACAAAGCAGAAGTCAGACTAAAGATGACAGCCTTTTAGTCTGAAGGATGGGGCGGCGTCTGCCCCATTACCCGCTGGCGCCGGAGCCTGCTTGTCAGACCTGCTGAACGCTTGATTTACGTATGAACCATATAAAAAAGGAGGCAGCCTGCGTCCGGACTGCTTCCCCTTTTAGTCAATCGTATCATGTGGGCTGGATCCCTGAGGGTGCGTTTGCCTACCAGATGCCCAGGAGTCTTTGGGCCAGCAAGCTGACCAGGGTAATCCCGATCCAACAGCTCGCGCCCAGCAGCAGCGGCTTGCCGCCGGTCTTAACCAGCTTAATTACATCGGTATTCAGTCCGATTGCCGCCATGGCCATGACGATAAAAAACTTGCTCAAGGTTTTAAAGGGAGTGAATACAGCGGCCGGCAACCCCAGCGTGGTCGAAACGGTGGTCAGTAGAGACGCCGCGATGAACCAGAGGATGAAGAAGGGAAAGATCTTTTTGAAGCTGAAGCTGGATTTGGCGGTCTGACCTTGATTCAGACTGGCGGCGGCAGCCTTTTTGCTTTGCCGGGCCTGATACAGCGCCAGCACCAGCGTGATGGGGATAATCGCCAGGGTCCGGGTCAGCTTGACCGTAACAGCCGTATCCAGCGTGGCGCTGCCCAGCTGATACATCGTGTCCCAGGTAGAAGCGGTGGCGGTCACCGATGATGTATCATTGACTGCCGTACCGGCAAACAAACCAAAAGCCGCGCCACTGCTGTGGTCAAAGCCCAGCAGGCGGCCCAGGGTCGGGAAGAACAAGGCGGCCAGGACATTAAACAAGAAGATGATGGAAATCGATTGCGCGATCTCTTCGTCATCTGCCTCAATCACCGGGGCCGTAGCTGCTATGGCAGAACCGCCGCAGATAGACGAGCCGACCCCCACCAAAACGGCCGTATGGCGGTCAATTTTCAGCACGCGGCCAAGGACATAGGCAATCACCAGCGAAGTCGTAATGGTGGACAGGATGATGGGCAGGGAGCGCCGCCCGGTTTCCAGCACGACATTGAGGTTCAGGCCAAAGCCCAGCAGAATGACCGCGTACTGCAGCAGCTTTTTAGAGGTGAAGGCCAGACCTGCCCGCAGCGGCCGGGCCCATTTTTGCGCCAGCGGGGCGGCCAGCAGCCCAAACAGGATGGCAAAAACCGGGCCGCCGATAATACTGAAGGCCTGGCCGGCAAACCAGGCCAGCAGCGCTAATCCCAGACTCAGCAGGATACCCGGCAGATAAGCTTTAATGGTTTTCATAGCAAAGATCCTTCTGTGAAGACAATGATTAACCCCTGCAGCAGGCGCTGACCTGTCAGCTCAGATCCAGATATTACGACCGTGGATATAAAAGCGCCGGAGCAAGGTCAGAACCTCAATCCGGCGGGGCTTGACTCACAGTCAAAGAGTCTAGCAAACCATAGTCATTAAGTATAATTATGATTCATAATCAGCTGATAAATCCTGCCCCTTCTGTTCAGAGCTGATCTACCAGGCGGCCAATATAGGCGATCGTATCTTTAAGCGGCTGATCGGTCGTAATGTCCACGCCGGCCAGGGCCGCAAATTCAACCGGGTTAACCGTACCGCCGGCCTTAAGCGCGTTAAGCCAGTCGGTCACCGCCGGCTGACCTTCCTTATCAATCCGCTGCGCGACCGCAGTGGAAATGGTGAGACCGGCTGAATAGGTGTAGGAGTACAGACCGTTATAGTAATGCGGCTGCCGCATCCAGGTCAGCTCCGCACCCGGATCCAGGACCACACTGTCGCCCCAGAACTGCTCCAGCTGCTGCCGGAAAATGCGGTTGAAGTCCTCGGCCTGCAGCTGCTGGCCCTGATCCACCAGCCGGTAGACCTCACGCTGAAAAGCTGCTTCCATGAAGTGGGTTACAAAATTGTGATAGTAGGTGTTGGCGATCTGGGTCGCGCTCACCCAGCGGCTGAAGCGCGGATCATCGCTTTGCCGGCGCAGATAATGGCCCAGCAGCAGCTCATTGCAGGTTGATGGGGATTCCACAAAATACAGCGAAGGCTCCCAGCCAAAATAGCGGTGTTCCCGGGCGGCCAGGATAAAATGAGCGGCATGTCCCAGCTCATGAGCCAGAGTGAAGAGCTCACTCATCTGACCATTCCAGGAAAGCAGGATGTAGGCATGACCGCTGTAGAGACTGGCGCAAAAACCGCCGGTAGACTTGCCCTGATTATTGGCAAAGTCGATCCAGCGCTCCGGGAAGGCCCGCATGACGATATCCCGATAGTCCGGTCCCAGTACCGACAGCGCGCCTTCAATGTAGGGCTTGGAGCCTTCAATGCTGACGGCGGGCGCGAAGGCTGGATCCAGGCTTGCCTTGAGGTCGGCATAATGAACTTCAGCCAAGCCATAGTCTTTACCCAGCGCTTTAGCGTAGCGGCGCATATGAGGGGCCAGCTCCCGCATAATGGTGTCAATCTGACGGTCATACATCTCTCGAGTCACATTTTGACTGTCCAGCAGATAGTCAATGACGGAGTTATAGCCCCGCAGGGTCGCCAGCGTCTTTTCCTTTTGCACCTGTGCGTTGTAATCGTTAGCAACGGTATTGATGTACTTCTCCAGCCCCTGACTGAAGCTGGTGAAGGCAGCCCGGCGCACGGCGGTATCAGGGTCGGACTGATAGTGATTTTCATACAGGACAAAGCTGTTAGCGTAGGTCTGGCTGTTGGCTTCAAAATCCTGAAAGCTCATATCGGCCAGTTTGGTGATGTCGTAAGCGTCACCCGGCAGCTCCAGCGTCTGACTGAGCGCGTTTAAGACCATTTCCGTTTCCGGCTGCAGACTGTGGGCCTTACGCCGCTTTAAGTCCGCGATCATTTGGCGGTAGTCCGGCTGGGCAAAAGCCAGGCTGTCCAGGCGCTTGTCTGACAAGGTCAGCAGCTCGGAGTCTATAAAGCTCAGCTTAGCCTGGGTGGCGGCCAGTACACTGCCGCAGCTTTGATTTTGTTTTTGTAAAGCCGCGTTGCCCATGTCTGTGGAAACGCCCAAACTGGTGTAATTATAGACTTCAGATAACAGAACATACAGCGCTTCGGTCCGGGCCAGCAGCTCCAATACGGCCGAAGTATCCGTCAGTGCGGCAATCTTGCCCTTGTACTGCTTTTCCAGCTCCGTTGCCTGCTGTTGAATGCTTTGCAGCTTGGCCTGAAAAACCTCCGGCGTGGCGCAGATGTCCGCCAGATTCCAGGTCTCTTGAACCGGTACCTCACTGCGGGCGGGTAAACCTTGTTTAAAATTCATGCGCTTTACTCCTTAATTGCAAATAGGTTGCTTATTGAGCAGACGTCCACCCTCAAAGCTGTTCCACGGTTACCGCGTGCTTGGCCAGCATCAGAACGGGATTATAGCCTTCTTTAGAACGGCGCAGCCCCGGATCATCCATGTCTTCTTCGCGATTAATGAATTTGACGGCGTCGGTTACCTGTTGCAGCGCAAATTCATGGCTCATAACCGGATAAACGCCCGGCAAGTTGGTGTTGGCCTTTTCCACATGGACAAAAAGCGTATCCCCTACAATTTCACCAATGGTGAAGCCCAGCACCGCTTTGCCATAACGCAGGACTGCGGCCGGCAGCTGGTAGCGCGCCGGATGATCCAGGATTTCTTCAATTTTACGCGCTTCCTCCTCAACCATGGGCAGATCTTTATTATAATCCTGATTAAACTCAGCAAAAAAGGCTTTGACCTCAGGCACATCGGCTGCGGTCAGCGGCTCAAAGGTGAAATCCGGATAGTCGCGGATAAAGCGGTTGATGTGATTGCGGGGAGTAGAGTACTTTTTGCCCTGAAGCTGAATAAACTCCTGGGCGTCATAGATGTAGTCAGCCAGGCCTAAAGAGGTCTGACTGCTTACCTTGCTATAATAGGCCTGCAACTGGCTTAAGCCCTCATCGGTGACGGCGGCGAAAGCCGGCAGACAGCCGGCTGCCTGGCACCAGGCGGTGATTTGATCCAGCCCGTCGGAAAGCTTGCCGCCATAGGGCAGCATGAAGGCTTGCGCCTGCTTAAAATAGCGCATCTTAATGAAAAGCTGATCGTGGTCAATGCAGTAGGATTTGTGAAAATAGTCGCGCCACATCATCATATCTGTGACCGTGTCGTCACAACTGCGCGTGCGGGCCGCCTGAATATAAGGCCGGATAAGGTCAAGGTCATCCAGCGTCAGCGGTTTGAATTCCAGCATAAGGATTTATCCACCTGTCTTTCCTGATTTCATAGGGTCTGCGTAATTAAGGTCTGCTTAATTATAGGCTTCGGATACAGGCAGACTGCGTAACACTTCTGACGGCACCGGGATTAAGTGCAGGCGCAACAGGTTCAGCGGCCGGCAGAATTAAGTGCAGGCGCGGCAGACTTAGCGGCAGGCAGCTTACCCGGCAGGTTACGGTATATCACCTTGGTGCGGACATAACTTAACTCCGGCCAGGCGTCCGGATGGTCCAGCCGGAAGGCTAATCTGGCCGCCAGCCGGCTGCCCAGCAGATCTGTCTGGACCGCTACGGTGGTGATGCGACCGGCGACATTGGCATATTCGTCACTATCATCAAACCCGGTCAGGACAATCCGGCCTTCCCGCGGCAGGTGATGCTCGCTGTAATAACGTTCTACAAAATGGGCCAGAAAGTCACTGGCGCATATGATAGCGTCAGGCGTGACCCGCAGGCTTTCAAGAAAGCTGCTGATCTGCTCAAAATGAGTGGCGAGTTCTAAGGACTGGGTCAGGCAAAGACCAGGGTCAGCCTGAAGCCCGTAGTCAGCAAACGCATCCAGGAAACCGTGGTAGCGGTCAGCATTGGTTTGAGCATAGGCGATATCGCCGACAAAACATAGCCGGCGTAAACCCAGCTCCAGCAGCTGGCTGGTGATTTGTCGGATGCTGTTGTAGCCCTCAATCAAGACCAGATCACCGCTGAGCTGCGGGAAGGGCAGCGCGGGTACTGTATCCAGAAAAACCTTGGGCAAAGCCAGGCTGGAGAGCTGGCGCAAAACCTGGGCTGAATAGACGTTCATGACAATCATACCGTCAACTGAACCGTCACTGAGACTGGCGGGCAATACCAGGGAAGAGGGTCCATCCACATGAATATAGGTATACATCAAATTAACGTTCAGGGCGGAAAACTCTTTGGCCAGTTGATGCAGGATTTGCATCCAGAAAAGGGACGATTCAGGGCGGGACACCACCACAGCGACTGTGCGGGCACGGCTGGCGGGCTCAGCTGGCGGCAGACTGGCACTGTGGGCAAAGTAGCCCATTTGTGAAGCGGCTTCAAAGATTTCCCGGCGTTTTTGGTCTGATACGCCGGGCCGGTTATTCAAGGCTTTCCAGACTGTGATCCTGGAGGTGGAGAGCTGTTCTGCTATCTGCTGCATGGTAGGTTTATTCATGGGGGCTACCTCCGCTTAACGATTCCACTGCTCATTATGACGGACTCAGGCGTTAAAGGCAATAAGACGAATTAACATATGTTAACTTGTAAAATAAATGTGACAGGGAATATTAAATAATTAAGTTAAATAAGCCAGTAAAATAATAATTAAGCAGACTTATGGTAGTGATAAGACAAAGAAATGACCGGAGTAACGCAAAACAAGTTGACAAATGTGAAATGAAAAGTTAATCTTAGGTTAACAAAAGTATCTCAATGATAACAGGCTAAGTCAAACTGTTTTTCAGGATGAAGCCTGCGGAGCGTTGATAATTAAGGAGCTGCCTGACCATGAGCAAAACCGCGATAAATCAACCGGGAGCCATTCGCTTCAAATCCCGTAAACGCTGGACACGGGATGATACGGAATTGACCCTCCTGGGATTACCGTCTGCTATCTGGTATTTTGTCTTCAGCTATCTGCCCATGTTTGGCCTGATCATTGCTTTTAAAAATTATAAGATCGTGCCTGGCAAGGGTTTCCTGTACAGTCTCTTTCATAGTGACTGGGCGGGCTTTTCCAACTTTACCTTCTTTTTAAAAAGCAATACTTTCAGCCTGCTGCTGCGCAATACGCTGGTTTATAACCTGGTCTTTATTATCCTGGGTATTGTCTTTCCGGTAAGTCTGGCCATCCTGATCAGTCAGCTATACAGTAAAAAGGCCTCCAAGGTTTACCAGACCCTGATGTTTTTCCCTTACTTTATGTCCTGGGTGGTGGTGAGCTACTTTGTTTATGCTTTCCTGAATCCGGACAAGGGCCTGGCTAACAATGTGCTGTCGGCCTTAGGTCTGGACACCGTCCGCTGGTATTCTGAGCCCAAATACTGGCCCTTTATCCTGACCTTTATGCAGGTCTGGAAATCGCTGGGTTACAGCATGGTGGTCTATCTGGCCAGCATCACGGGGATTGATGAATCCTGGTATGAGGCGGCCATGCTGGATGGCGCCACTAAGTGGCAGCAGGCCCGCTACATTATCCTTCCGACCCTCAAGCCCATTATCGTCATGATGTTCATTCTGAATGTCGGTCATATTTTCTATTCCGACTTTGGCCTCTTTTACCAGGTGACGCAGGGGATACCTAACTCTCTGACCAATGTGGCCAGCACCTTTGATACCTATATATATATGGCACTGCAAAGTAACGTCAGCATTGGCAAAACTGCCGCGGCCGGCCTGTTCCAATCTGTGGCCTGCTGTGTGACGGTCCTGGCGGCTAACTACATCGTCTCCAAGGTCGATGAAGAAAACGCCATTATCTGAGAAAGAAGGGTTTAAGATGACTGCTGAAAACGGAAAAAAGAAAGCCTTCAGGCTGAACGCAGTTAAGCCGGTCACGAATGCCTGGCTGAGTGTCCTGTTTGGGCTGCTCTCCTTTATGTGCATCTTTCCGTTCTTTTATGTCTTTATGATTTCGGTTTCCTCGGAACAATCCATTCGCCAGAGCGGTTATGCCATCTGGCCCTCAGAGTTTTCCGGGGCGGCGTACCGTTTTTTGTGGAACGAGCATGATACGATTCTGCACTCGCTGCTGATATCCGTACTGGTCACGGTCATCGGGACGGTTCTGGGGGTTCTGCTGACAACTTCGCTGGGCTACGTGCTCTCCCGGTCGGGCTTTCGCCTGAAAGGCTTGTTTACCTGGATGACCTTCATCCCCATGATCTTCAGCGGCGGCATGGTGGCTAACTATGTTGTGGTCGCTAATCTGCTGGGCTTGAGTAACACCATCTGGGCCCTGATTCTGCCGCTGAGCCTGTCGAGCTTTAACGCGATTATTTGTAAGACCTTTTTCAAAACGACCATTCCGGATTCACTGATTGAGTCGGCCAAAATAGACGGAGCCACGCAGCTTGTGATCTTCAGCCGTATCGTTATCCCGATTTCCAAGCCCGTCTTTGCCACGATCGCGCTTTTCCTGACCTTCGGCTACTGGAATGACTGGTTCCAGTCCTCTCTGTATATCTCTGATTCCAGCCTGATTTCGCTGCAGGCGCTGTTAAATAACATGATGAAAAACCTGGATTATATTGCCAATAACCCGTCTGCAGGTCTGAGCCTGCAGCAGTACCGCAATAGCATGCCCTCGGAGTCCGTGCGCATGGCCATAGCGGTCGTCATTATTATTCCTATTGCCTGCGCCTATCCGTTTTTTCAAAAATATTTTATTTCCGGTTTGACGGTTGGCGCAGTCAAAGGCTGAGTAAGCTAATCCATATTGAGAAGGAGAAAACAATGAAAAGATTTACCAAGATCTTATCGGCCGGCCTGGCAGCCTCACTGACGCTGGTCCTGGCCAGCTGCGGCAGCAGCGCCAGCAGTGCAACGACCACGGCTGGCAGCAATACCAGTGGCTCGGCTGAGGCGAGCAGCTCAGCTGCCGGCAGCGCCGGAGAGGTGACCACCTTGAAGTGGGTCACCGTCGGCAGCGGACAGCCGACCAATTATGATGCCTGGGCCGAGCAGGTGAACGCTTATCTGGGTGAAAAAGCGGGCATCAATGTGGATGTTGAAGTGGTTTCCTGGGGAGACTGGGATAACCGCCGCAATGTCATTGTCAATACCGGCGGCGACTTTGATATCCTGTTTACGAATGGCGGTACTTTTAATAACGATGTGCAGACCGGAGCCTTTACCGATATTACGGATCTGGTCCAGAGCCAGACCCCGGAGCTTTACCAGATGATACCGGAGGAATACTGGGAGGCCTGTCAAATAGACGGCAAAATATATGCGGTGCCGACCTACAAGGACTCTTCGCAGAGTGAATTTATCGTCTGGGACGAACAGCTGGCCAAAGATAACGGCATTGATCCTTCGCAGTACACTGAGCTGGATCAGCTGACTGAACCCCTGACCACACTGCTGAACGCCACGGGCGAAGCTTCCTTCCCCTTGAGTGCTTCAAGCCTGCCGGACTACCTGACCTTTATGTATGATCAGATGAATACCGGCTTGTCGGCTATCGGTGTCCGTTATGATGACCAGGACGCGGAGGTTGTGTCAGTCTACGAACAGCAGGATGTGATGGACAGCCTGAAACTGATGCATCAGTGGTTTGAGACCGGTATCATCAATGCTGACGCGGCCACCAAAACGGAAGGCGATGACTATAAGGCGGTGAGCATTGCTCAGGGCTGGGCCGGAGCTGCCCAAACTACCTGGGGTCCGGGTATGGGCGTGGATGCCGTAGCCTATCAGTGGGGCCCGACCATTGTCTCCAATGACACCGTTCGCGGCTCGCTGAACTGCATCTCTGCCAACTCCGCCAATCCCGACAAAGCGCTGGAACTGCTGCAGTATGTCAATACCGACACCTATGTCCGTGATCTTTTTTACTACGGCGTGCAGGGCGATAACTGGGATTACACCGATGACACTCAGACCAAGGTTCACAAGAATAATTCTGACTGGACCATGGCCGGCTACACCCAGGGTACGTTCTTTAATGTAACTCAGACCGATGATGTTGACTTCAACCAATGGGATGAGGTCAAGGAACTGAATGAACAGGCCACCCCGTCGGTTTTGCTGGGCTTTACCTTTGACGCCAGCAACGTGAGTGACCAACTGGCCAACTGTATTTCTATTGTCACCAGATACAAGAGCGAACTGCTTACGGGTACGGTGGATCCGGAAACAGAGGTTCCGGCGCTGATGGATGAACTAAGGGCAGCAGGCTTTGATGACATTGTGACAGAAGCCCAGACCCAGGTTGATGCGTTTATGGCCGGTAAATAAGCAGCCGCCGGCAGACGGAGCTTTGCTACGGCCAGCCAGGCCGCCAGCCTAAGCTGGCAGGGGAGACAGGGATCTGACCATCCCTGTCTCCTGTCTGTTTCTTAAGCCTCTGGAATAAAAAGCAGAGGCGGCGCAGACATATATAATAGTGATTGGTACCAGCAGATTTGGAGGAAGAAAGCTTATGACACAGATTATCGGTCCGGCACTGCCGCAAATACCCTGGCAGGAAAAACCTGTTAATGTAACTCAGCCGTTGTGGCGCTATGGTCATAATCCCGTGATTGGTCGCGACGGCAACGCTATATCCAACAGCGTCTTTAACAGCGCCGTGGTACCGTACCAAAACGGGTTTGCGGGTGTCTTTCGCTGCGACAGCCGGGCCATCAGCATGGACTTGTTTGCGGGGTTCAGCCGGGACGGCTTGTCCTGGCAGATTGAGGATACCCCCATTTGCCTTGGCGACAATGAGGCGGAGGTATTGAAACGCGAATACCGCTATGATGCCAGAGTCTGTTATATGGAAGGGCACTACTATGTCAGCTGGTGTAACGGGTACCACGGGCCGACTATCGGCCTGGCCTGGACCGATGACTTCAAAACTTTTCATCAGCTGGAGAATGCCTTGCTGCCCTATAACCGCAACGGGGTGCTGTTTCCCCGCAAAATTCAGGATCGCTATATGCTGCTGAGCAGGCCCAGTGATACCGGACACACACCTTTTGGCGATATTTTTGTCAGTCAAAGTGAAGATTTGATTTATTGGGGACGGCACCGTTATATGATGGGGGCAGTCAAAGGGGATCGTTCAGCCTGGCAGAGTATGAAAATCGGACCCGGTCCGGTGCCGATTGAGACGGATGAAGGCTGGCTGCTGATTTATCACGGCGTCATAAATACCTGCAACGGCTATGTATACCGCATGGGGGCGGCCTTGCTGGATATTGACCAGCCCTGGCGGGTTTTGCACCGGTCCCGAAACTATATCCTGGCGCCTAATGAATTGTATGAGTGTGTGGGAGATGTCCCTAATGTGGTCTTCCCCTGTGCCGCGCTGGCAGACAGCCAGACCGGGCGCATTGCCATCTACTATGGCTGTGCGGATACGGTTACCGGCCTGGCTTTCACCACCGTGGATACCTTGGTGCAGTACATCAAGGATAACGACTTTCAAGAGTAAGACAGGATCTGTTTTGCCTGGGTCACTAACTAACCCGCGTTTGCCGTCTGCAGCCGCGGGTATTTTTAGGCCCGCGCCGGTAAACCGGCAGCTTATATTTCACCAGCCTATATATAAGACAGATATAGAGTGGCGGCGAGGTATAAGGCAAAGGCGGGAAAAGAGACAGGAAGAAAGGGCAGGCAGTGGGTAGGAGTGACAACAAACGCCCGGCGTAGTGGTAAGGAAGGGAAAAAGGGGGGAGAAAGTGAAAAAAAGGTGTTGACGAAGAGAGGGATGGCTGATATTATAACTGAGCGCCTCGCGAGAGGGGCGCCGGACCTTGAAAATTGAACAGAGACGAACAAGCAAAACAAACGAGCCAAGTTAATTCTAAACAAAAATAAATCGAGCCAAAAGGCTCTCAACTTTAATTGAGAGTTTGATCCTGGCTCAGGATGAACGCTGGCGGCGTGCCTAACACATGCAAGTCGAACGGAGATTTAAGGAAGCACTCTTCGGAGCTAATCCATAGATCTTAGTGGCGGACGGGTGAGTAACACGTGAGGAACCTACCCTTGACAGGGGGATAACAACGGGAAACCGTTGCTAATACCGCATGAGATCTCAAGCTGACATCAGCCAGAGATTAAAGGAGCAATCCGGTCAAAGATGGCCTCGCGTCCGATTAGTTAGTTGGTGAGGTAATGGCTCACCAAGACCGCGATCGGTAGCCGGACTGAGAGGTTGAACGGCCACATTGGGACTGAGATACGGCCCAGACTCCTACGGGAGGCAGCAGTGGGGAATATTGGGCAATGGGCGCAAGCCTGACCCAGCAACGCCGCGTGAAGGAAGAAGGCCCTCGGGTTGTAAACTTCTTTGATCAGGGACGAAAATGACGGTACCTGAAGAACAAGCCACGGCTAACTACGTGCCAGCAGCCGCGGTAATACGTAGGTGGCAAGCGTTATCCGGATTTACTGGGTGTAAAGGGCGTGTAGGCGGGTTTGCAAGTTGGAT
>JAQWFM010000126.1 GCA_028704415.1 Oscillospiraceae bacterium
AGGGACGCTTATCTTTTGCTGGCAAACTCATGGTCAACGGCGGTTGCGGTTATTGCGCGAAAGCAGAATCAAGCGCGCCATGTTGGCGAAAGCCATTAAAGCGGAGGCTACATAAGTCATGGCGGCAGCCCGCAGCACTTTTTTTGCCCCGCTTAATTCTTCTGTGGTCAGAATCCCCTGGTCTTGGAGAACGGCAATCGCCCGGTTGCTGGCGTTAAATTCCACCGGCAGGGTGACAACATAAAACAGCACCGCGAAACCAAAGAGGAAAATGCCGATATTGGCCAGAGTGGTCATGCCCAGAATTAAGCCGAAAATAGCCATGTAAGGGCCGAAGCGTGAGCCGATATTGGCCACGGGCACCAGCATCGAGCGGATACGGTTGGGAATATAGCCAACTTCATGCTGAATAGCGTGTCCGGCTTCATGGGCCGCAACACCGATCGCTGCGATTGAAGGGCTGGAATGGGTTGCGTCTGAAAGCCGCAGTACATTTGTGCGCGGGTCAAAATGGTCGGTTAACTGGCCTGGTGTCCGTTCAATCCGGACAGTAAACAAGCCGTTCTGATCGAGAATCTGCCGTGCGGCAGCCTGGCCGGTCAAGCCCGAGCGGCTGGCTTCTTTACTGTATTTGGTAAAAGTACTTTTTACCGATGCCTGAGCAATCAGACTGAGGATTAACACTGGCACTATCAGTACAAGGTAAGTCCAGTCTATTCCGTAAAAGCCATAGCCCAGGGAAAGAAAACTGACTACGGTCATATTAATTACCTCCTAAAGGTGTGCCGAGCCGGTAGTTATGGGCGCAATCACTGCAGCTCATACGACGGCCGGCTTCGGTCTGGATTTCCAGTAATTCCAAAGTTCCGCTGCCACAGGCCACTTGAATACCCTCTGATGTACAGGCAGTTATAGTGCCTGGCTCCCAGCCGGAATCGCCGTTGCCCGCGCCTTCGTCAGTTGAAACGACGCGAGTCAGGAATACTTTGAGCCGTTTATTATCGCAATATGTATAGGCGCCCGGCCAGGGATTCAAGCCGCGAATAAAATTAAAAACCTCTTGGGCGGGCTTATTCCAGTCGATCTCGCCGTCTTTTCTGGTCAGCAGGCCGGTAACAGTTGCTTCGTCAGGGTTTTGCCGCCTCGGCTGCAGTGAACCGTCAAGCAGTCCTTTAATAGCGGGCAGAATCAGATCCGCTCCTAATTCAGCCAGCTTGTCCATCAGGCTGCCGGCATCATCAGTTGCTTCGATGGGAATGGCACGCTGCAGCAGGATATCGCCGGTATCCATGCCTTCGTCCATAATCATGATGGTAATGCCGGTTTCAGCATCACCGGCAACAATGCTGGCATGCACCGGTGAGGCACCGCGATGGCGCGGCAACAGAGAGCCGTGAATATTGAGCGCGCCCAGTCGCGGCACAGCCAGGACATCGGGAGGCAGAATTCGACCATAAGCAGCGGTAACAAACAAGTCTGGCTTAAACTCCGCCAGCTCGCGGGCAAATTCGCCTGTGCGCAGTCTGGTTGGCTGTAAAACCGGAATATTGTGTTCATGCGCCACAGCCGCCACCGGGCCGGGCTTGATCTCTTGTTTGCGGCCGACTGGTTTATCCGGCTGGGTTACAACCGCAACAGGCGTCAGACCGGCTTCGATCAAACGCTTCAGGGCCGGCACCGCGAAATCGGGTGTCCCCATGTAAATAATGCGCAACGCGTTATCAATCATGAGTGCTGTAGTTCACCCTTTACTTTATCTTTGAACAGGATTCCGTCCAGATGGTCATATTCATGGCAAATACAGACTGCCAGAATCTCTTCAGCTTCCAGCTCAAAGAGTTTGCCGTGCCTGTCCTGAGCCTTGATTTTCAAAGTCGCAGGGCGGTCAACCTCACCCCAGGTGTCGGGCACCGAAAGGCAGCATTCTGTGGCTGTCTGGCAGCCTGAGGGTTCAACTATTTCCGGGTTGATAAATTCTTTCAAACCGGTTTCATCGTTCAAATCTATAACAAAAATCCGCCGCAAAATGCCAACCTGCGGAGCGGCCAGACCAATACCGTTGTTTTCGTACATTGTATCGGCCATATCATCCAGAAGTTCATGCAGGCGGCTGTCGAAGCGGTCGACAGGCCGGGATTTCTTACGTAATGTTTCGTCGCCGTCTTTTAAAATCTGACGGATTGCCATGTTAATTTTCCTTCCATGTCAGGTTAAAACTCAGCCGACCTTTTTTGGTAACGGCTGTCTGACAGCCAGGCAGGCTGTCATGGGACAAATGGGTATCAACTTATTATATCACAGATCAGGTCTGAAGGCCGTATGCATACCCCGCAGATGCACTTACATTAACTGATAAGGATCGATGTCAATTGACCTGGAAAGGCGCTGGAAGTCGAAGCGATCAAGCACCGGTGCGAGGAAAGCTGCCAGTTGTTCGGCGCTTTGTCCTTTGAGGACAATCCGCCAGCGGTAGCGGCCGCGGATTCGGTGAATAGGAGCACGCGTAGCGTCAAAAAGTTCAATATTCCCATAACCCTGCTCAGCCCGGCGGTGCGCTGCCAGAGCAGCATGCAGCAGCTGCGTGCGTTCACGCACTGTGCTTTCTGTTTGACCGGATAATGTGGCGACAGCAATTGAGCCAAACGGCGGATAGCGCAGCTGGCGGCGGAAAGCTACTTCCTCCTGGTAAAAAGTGAGGTAGTCCTGGGCCGCGGCACAGCGGATCGCGAAATCGTCGATATTGTAAGCCTGGATTATCACCTTACCCGGCTCATCGCCCCTGCCGGCACGGCCGGCAGCCTGGGTGATTAAGGCAAATGCGCGCTCGGCAGCCCGGAAATCGGAAAGCCCGAGCATTAAATCAGCAGCGAGAACTCCAACCAATGTGACGTTGGGGATATCATGGCCTTTGGCGATCATCTGGGTGCCGATCAGCACGTCGGCTTCCCTGTTAATAAAACTGGCCAACAGTTCACCGTGAGACAAACGCGCCGCCGTTGTATCCTGATCCATCCGCAGGGTGCGAATTTCAGGAAACTCTTTGCGCATCAGCTCTTCAACCTGCTGGGTACCGGCGCCGAAGCGGCCGATCCTCTTGCTGCCGCAATTTGGACAAGTGGTGGGGATCGAGTTGATCCGGCCGCAATAATGGCAGATCAACTGCTCCTTCAGCTGCCCCGGCGGCGCCCCTGCCACCTGCCGCGCATGACTGGTCATGGCCACACTGCAAACTCTGCAGCGGATCACCTTGCCGCAGTCACGGCAGAGGACAAAACCGGAGTACCCGCGCCGATTCAGCAGGATCATCG
>JAQWFM010000127.1 GCA_028704415.1 Oscillospiraceae bacterium
TGCGGGAGGACTGCGGCACGGTGCAATTTGAAGAAGTGCTGCCGGGGACCGGACAGCTGGACTACGCCGCATTGTTAAGCTCGCTCAGTACTCTGCCGTGGGACACCCCGGCGGTGTTGGAGCATCTTGACACCCGGGCGGAGTACCGTCAGGCCGCGGCCTGGGTCAGAGAGCAGGCCCGGGAACTTGATCTGACAATCTGAAGCGAAGGTACTTGAGTATGGATCAGCTGACCTTATTTCCTTATTTTCAGGATCATGCGGTGTTACAGCGAGACCAGGTCTGGCGCCTTTGGGGAAAGGCCAAACCCTTAAGTCAGGTTTCCGTCCGTCTGTTTGAAAAACAGACGGAACAGTGGCGCTTTGACACCTGCAGCCGGTCGGACGGCCGCTGGGCTTTAGATCTGCCGGCTTTGTGCGGTGGTGAATCTTTTGAACTGCTGGTTGAGTCGGATGAGCAGCTAATCCGTTTACGCGACCTGGCTGCCGGTGATGTCTTTATCCTTTTTGGCCAGTCCAATATGGAACTGCCACTGAGCAGGACGCTGGATTTGCTGCCGGATCCCGCCGCAATCTATCATCTGCCCCAGGTGCGCCTGCTGCAACCGCAGCGCCCGCCCTGCTTTGACCAGCATAATCAGGACTGGCCACGGACCGGTGTCTGGCAAGTGGCACAGGGCCAGGCCTTAAGCAATATGAGTGCTGTGGGAATCAGCTTTGCTCAGGCGTATCAGACCCAAAGGCCGGGGGTGCCGGTGGGCCTTATCAGCCTGGCCGTCGGCGGTACGCCTATTGAAGCCTGGCTGCCTCAGGCTGATTGGGCAGATGATCCCCAGGCCTGCCTGCAGTTTGCCAGCAGCCAGGATGAGGCCTGCAGAACCCGGATAGAGGCCCTGGAGCAACACCGGGACGCACAGTGGTACCAGCTTTTGGACCGGCGTGATCCCCTGCTGGATGACAACGCTAAGCTTAAGGACCCGCTCCCGCCCGATGGCTGGAGCCGGATCCGGATGCCCGCTCTATTTACTGATACGGCGCTGGATCAATTTCACGGTTCGGTCTGGCTGAAACGGACATTTTACCTGACCAAACTTCAAATAGAGCAATTGGGCCGGTCTGTTCTACTGTATCTGGACGGTATCATTGACGCGGATCAGACCTATCTTAACGGCTGTCTTGTGGGAGCGACAACTTATCAGTATCCGCCGCGGCGCTATCCGCTGCCGCCCTGCACCCTGCGGGAAGGCGCCAATGATCTGCTGATCCGCCTGATCATCAATCGGGATAGCGGGGGCCTGATTCCGGGCCGTTTCTACGGACTGAAAGGCACGAACCGGTCCCTTGATCTGTCCGGCGATGACTGGCTCCTGACCAGGGGCAGTTGTCTGCCTGCCTTACCGCAGGATACCTTTTGGCCAAGTTTCCCGGGCGGCCTATATTATAGTTTGATTCAGCCGGTTAAAGATCTGGCTGTCTGCGGCGGCCTCTGGTACCAGGGTGAATCCAATGACCCGGAACCGGAACGGTATGAAGCGCTGCTGCGGCGCTTTACCGAGCGCTGGCAAAGCGACTTCGGGGCTGACCGGCCTTTGGTGTGTTTTCAGCTGTCTGCTTATGCAGAACCACGCGGACTGATTCGTCCTTTAGCCTGGGCAAAGATCAGGGAAGCACAGCGTCGCTGCCTGAGCGGGCTGCCTAAGGGGGGGCTGGTGGTCACGGTGGACTGTGGCGAAACGCATGACTTGCATCCGCAGCAAAAACAAATACCGGGGCAGCGGGCCGCCGCACTGATGCTCAGGCTTTTGGGCCATGACCAGGGAGAAGTCTCCGGTCCGCAGTTGCTTAAGGTATGCCGGCCGAAGCCTGACCTCATCCGCCTGGACTTCAGCCACGCCGGCGCCGGTTTACAGTTGCCGGCGGCGGCGGATCGCTGCTTTAAACTGGGTTATGGCACTGTCTGGCTGCCGCCCGCCGCGCTGCGCTCCCAGGGCAGCAGTTTGCAGCTGCAGCTTCCGGGTGACCTGATGGCGGCCGAACAGGAGCAGGAGCTGGTCTTAAACCTGCGCTATAACTATACGGCCTGCCCGCTGGCCAATCACCTGAAAAATCCGGCCGGCCTGCCCGCTTCGCCGTTTGAGATCCGGCTCCCACGCTTTCCGCCTGATTTTTAAGCCGGCCGGGAGGAACGGTACGGAAGTGTAATGTTATGCTTAAAGCGGCTACTAAGCTAAAACCCAAAAGCAGCCGTTATCCGGCGGGGCTGGCAGCAGGGCCCGGGCCCTGCTGCGCCATTTAACTCCGAGGGGTTTGCTGCCGCGGACAGGAATCCCTGAACCTGTTTCTTGCTATAATGTTAGTTACAACGGGCTACGCAGGGCAGACAGAGGTCATTGAAGGGGAGCTGACTATGATAGAACAATTGGATGGCATGCGCGAGACGGTCAGGTTTGAGGACCAGGGCAGCGTGCGTATTTACCATAATGTGGAAAAAGAAGGCTATCCCTTGCATTGGCATAACGCTTGTGAAGTGATCATGCCCCTGCAGGGCGGGTATCGCGTTGTTTGTCAAAACCAGGATATTGTCCTGAAACAAGGTGATATTCTCTGGATCGGCGCGGGTGTGCTGCACCAGATTTATGAGCCGGAGGAAGCTGAGGGTGAAAGGCTGCTGATCCTTTATGATCCCCGCTTCTTTAATGAGTTTCATGAGTTTTCCGCGGTAGCCGTTTTTTCAGCCCCGGCGGTTTTTATTCAAAAGGACGTGCTGCCAGACCTGCACCAGAGACTGCAGGACATTTTACTGGATGTGCTGCAAATTGAAATTGACCGGGGTTATTTTAAAAATGTTATGATCTATGCGGACATGATGAAATTCAACGCCCTGATTTTCAGTGATCTGATTCAGCATCAGGCCAGCCTGTCAAAAGTTGCCTTAAAGCAAAGCAATCCAGACCGGCCGGTCTGGGACGCCAATCACATGAGCCAGATTTACAGCAGCTGTAAATATATTAGGGAGCATGTTGCCGATAATCTTTCGCTGGATCTGGTGGCGGAGCAGTCCGGTTTCAGCAAATTCTATTTTTCCCGCCTGTTCAAAACCTACACGCAAATGAGCTTTTTGGAATTTTTGAACCGCTGCCGGGTCAGCGAGGCAGAAAAACTGCTGGCGGATCCAGGCCGGACGGTGACGGCCGTGGCTCTGGAATGTGGTTTAATAGCCTGTCAACGTTTAACCGGGTCTTTACACAAGTCAAAAACTGTACGCCGGCCGAATATCAAAGAATCGCGCATCGC
>JAQWFM010000061.1 GCA_028704415.1 Oscillospiraceae bacterium
TCTGGCTGAGGCGTTGCAAAACGGGCAGCTGGCCGGGGCCGGTGTTGATGTCTTTGACCAGGAACCCCCGCTGCCGGCTACGGAACCTTTATTGCAGGCTCCCCATACCATCCTGACCCCGCATCTGGCTTACGCGACGCAGGAATCCATGAGCCGGCGCCTAAAGGTCATTGTGGATAATCTGACCGCCTGGCTTCACGGAACCCCGGTCAACCTGGTCTGAAATCGGCCGGGAACCACCCATCCATTAACGTATGTTTAAATTGGACGCCCAACCTGACAACAGACAGGGATGAATTAAGCGCGCCTGTCTGTTCTTTTCTGTTCTACTGTGCTAAACTCCTTCAAAAGCATATAAAGTAAATATGCAATATATGATTAAGGCGAAGCGACCTGGTTAAAGTGTCCGGAGCCTTATGAAGGAGGAAATAATGTCCTATATTGTACCGTTTCAGAATGTCGCGTTGTTTGAGCAGACTTTCAGGCGGCAGCTCAACCCCCAGACCGGCAAAATAGATGAACGGGAGTTTGTGTTTAATAAGAAATTTGGCGCCGGGCCAGATGAGTTGCCGGTCGTAGCTGACCGTTACCGCCTGATCTGGATGCCAGGCTGCCCCCACTCCAATAAAGCCGTCATCACCCTGCGTCTGCTGGGCCTGAACCGGGTCATTAGTGTCGGTGAATGCGGGGTGCTGCGTGATCCTCGCGGCTGGGTGTTCAGTGAAGACCTGGGTGAGGTGGATCCGGTTTTAAAAATCCATTATCTGGATGACGCTTATCTTAAGGGCGATCCGGCGTTTACCGACCGCTCCACCGTGCCGGCCATCGTTGATGTTAGCACCGGAGCGGTCGTGCAAAACGAGGCCTGGGATATACCGCGGTATCTGGTGACTGACTGGCAGGCTTTTCATAAAGAAAACGCGCCGGATCTTTATCCGTCGGCGTTGCGGGCGGAGATTGATGACTGGAGCCGGTTTATCAACCATCAAGTCAATGCCTATGCCTGCGGCTTTGCCCGCAGTCAGGCGGTTTATGATCAGGGCTATCAGGCATATTTTGCGGCTCTGGCGGTACTGGAGGAGCAATTGAGCCAGCGGCGTTTTGTTAACGGGGATTATGTGACGCTGGCCGATATCCATTTGTTTGTAGCGCTGATTCGCTTTCACATTAATTATCACCTGGTATTTGGGGTCAATCAAAAACGGCTGCAGGATTTTCCTAACCTGTGGGGCTACACGCGTGATCTATATCAGCTGCCGGCTTTTTATCAATATACCAAACTTGAATGGATCAAGCGGCACTATCAATTGTCGCCGCATATGCGCGCCAAGCTGGGTAATGTTTACGGTCTGATGGGGACCGGCCCGGATAACCGGGAGCTGCTGCGTCCATCCGGCCGCGACGCCCTGTCGGCCGACCCCGGCCATCCGTTTACCGCTCAAACAGAAACCCGGCCTATCTTTGCGCACACGGATCCGGATACAGAAATTTCCTATTTAGAGCAGTTTTTGCTGCAGCCGCTGGCTAAGGCCGGTGTCGCTAAATGGCAGACTGAGCTGGACCGCTGGTCCTGGCTTACCCAGGACTGCCTGCTTGCTCTAGATGCCCGCTTGCAGCAGCAGCCCTTTTTGCTGGGCGACAAGCCTTCTGCAGCGGATCACCTGTTGTATAAAACCCTGCTGCGGTTTGATCATATCTACTACTATCTGTATCGCCTGAATTTTGCCAAGACCAGCGACTTTCCCGGTCTTAAGCTCTATCAGCAACGGCTGTCCGCCCGGTCTGATTTCAGCGGCGAAACAGACATTCAGGCAGAAAAAGCCGCGGCTTTTCATGGCCTGAGCCCAGACCGGAATCCTTATGATCTGGTCTTTCAGGGCCCGGAAACCTGACTGCTTAATAACCTGATGCGCTCTCAGCTTCCGCCTGACCCGCAGGTTAAAAAAAGTACTTGCATTTTATTTAAGACGGTAATATACTTGACGCAATTAAAATCTGTAATTCTAGTAGGATTAATATGAATTGAAGGTGAGCCCGGACCGGGAGCCGGTTGAGCTTGAAATACTGTATAAGGAGGCAGGAACCGATGGAAAAATTTGCTTATTATTATTGCCTGGAAGGCATATGGGGCTGCCGCTGTTGCCTGTACAGGATCTTTCGCAGCTTACTGCTCAGCTAATCGGACAGACCGCCATCCGGGGAGGATGGCGGCAGAAAGGATCACCTGAATGAGTTTTTGCAATTTGAATTCAGCAGCTCCTGCGGCCGCACCGGTTATAGCGGCGTCAGGACCCCAAGCTTATCCTGAACCGACGGAGACCTTGCCGCTTAGCGCGGCGGAGATCAGTCAGATCAGACCGCGCGTTAGTGTGCTGGTCGCAGAACAGGACGCCAATGGCAACTTTATTCGCCAGGATAATCTGTTTAACCAGGGCTTTGGAGAAGGCGAGGGGCTGAATCCCGTGGAAGCGGGCCGCTATCGTCTGATCTGGGCCAAGGGCTGCAACTGGTCTAACCGTGCCTCCATTGTCTGGATATCCTGGAGTCAAGATTGGCTGCGCAGCGCTTTTTATTGGGTGACTATGTGACGGACAGCGATGTTCGCCTTTATGTCACGCTGGCCCGGCTGGATACAGCCTATGGGCAAAACCTGGGCCCGACCAAACATCGCCTGATTGATTATCCCAATCTATGGGCTTATGCCCGGGATTTGTGGCAGATCCCAGCCTTTAAAAACAACACCTATTTCAGAGACTTTTCCCGCGGCTTCAACCATGACGGGCCGCAGGGGAGTCAGTCATCATTTAAGTCCTTTACCGCACGCTTTATTGACCAAATCGATTTTGCAGCGTGGTGGAGCCAACCCAGTGGAAGACAGTCCCTGAGTCAGGATCCGGCGCATAAATTTCTGACGGAATCTTAACTGGAGCAGTTTTATGTTCAATCAACCCAGTCATACTTAACATCAAGGAGATAACAAATGAAAAAGCTAAACCTAAGACCTAAATCTGCCGCGCTGACCGCGGCAAGCCTGTTGCTGAGCACGGTTTTAGCCGGCTGCTCCGCCGGCAGCGCCGCCGCGACCACTACCGCGGCTGCCACCAGCGCCACCACAGCTGTCACCAGCGCGGAAACCACCAGCGCGGACGGCCAGACCGAGGCCAGTACCGCAGAGACTGCGGCCGGCAGCACTCAGACTGAAGCGGATACCGAAAAGACTGTAGTCAAGGCAGTCACGGGCGGTTCGCCCAAACCTTACGTCTATGTGGATGAAGACAATAATCCGACTGGGTATGACCTGGAAGTTTTAAAAGCCGTCTTTGCCCAATTGCCCCAGTATGAGCTGCAGATAGAGGTCGCTTCTTTTGACGCGGTCTTTGCCGGCTTAACGTCAGGTCAATATCAAATTGGGGTAAACAATTTTTCCTGGAATGAAAAGCGCGGGGAGTCTTATCTCTATTCCTACCCCTATGACAAAATCAGCTATGTCTTTGTCAATAAGGAAGGCAACACCCCCATCACCAGCTTTGCGGAAGCCGCGGGCAAGACGACTGAAGGCAGCACCGGAGTCAGTATTTCCAATGCAATAGAGACCTGGAATGAAAGCAATCCGGATCAGACGATCAATCTGCAATACGCTGAATTGGATACGCTGCAGCAATTGCAGCATTTGCAGGACGGTACGACCGATTTTCAGATTGTCGATACGGCTATGTATAACGCTTATGTCGAGGAGTATGGCCTGGAAGGGCTCACGGCTTCGCCGGTTTCAGATGAGGACGCAGCTAAAATCTCTTCTACGACTTATGCCTACTTCCTCTTTGCGCTGGACAATGATGAGCTTCGCCAGCAGGTCAATACTGTTTTGAAAGAATTGCAGGCGGACGGCACTCTGACCAGGTTGGGTCAGGAATATCAAGATCGGGATGACGCTGCTCCGGAAGCGGATCAGTTTGAGCAGACCCTGAATTAATCTGGATCGGTGGGCTCACACAAGCGGCAATAGCAGACGGGACAGACCCGGGTAGCTGTAGCCGCTTTTACAAGGAAGGTGGACTGAAGCAGTTCATGGGTAATCTGTTTGATTTCAAAGTTGTTTTTACCAATATACCGGAAATTCTGAAATACTTACCGGTGACGATGGAATTGGCTCTGTCTGCTATGGCGGCCAGTCTGGTCCTGGGCCTGCTCCTGGCGCTGGTCAAGGTCAGGCAAGTGCCGGTGTTAAAACCTTTGGTCAATGTCTTTATATCGGTGATCCGGGGCACCCCGGTGCTGGTACAGTTGTACGTCACTTATTTTGGCATTCCGATGTTACTGAAGTATCTGGCCTACAAAAACGGGACTGAATATAACGCCAGTGCGGTACCGCCCATTATATTTGCGTTTATCGCGCTGGCCATTAATGAATCAGCCTATAATGCGGAGACCATCCGGGCGGCCATTCAGTCCGTAGACCGGGGCCAGATAGAGGCGGCGACCTCCCTGGGCATGACCGGCTGGCAAACGCTGACTCGCATCACTTTACCGGAGGCGATTCCGGTGGCGCTGCCCAATCTGGGCAACTCCTTTATTTCCCTGATCAAGGGCACCTCGCTGGCTTTTGTCTGCGCGGTCGTCGATATGACTGCCGCCGGTAAAATTATTGGCGGCCGGACTTACCGTTACTTTGAGGTGTATGTATCCTTAGCCCTGATTTACTGGGTTATTACGATTGTGGTGGAGCAACTGCTCAAAATTCTGGAAAAGAAGATCGCTATTCCGGACGACAGCCCGATGGTGAAACGTGATGCGGCTAAACTAACTCAGGACCTGCCGGTTCAGTCTTCAGAGGTGTGAGCATGATTGAGGTACAGAATTTATCTAAACGTTATAAAGATAATGTGGTGCTGGAGGATATCAATCTGACCATCAAGCCCGGAGATGTCATTGCGGTAATCGGCCCTTCCGGTACCGGCAAATCCACTTTGCTGCGCTGCATAGACCGGCTGGAAGTGCCAGAGTCTGGCCGGGTCTGCCTGGATGGCCTTACGGTGGACTCAGCTCAGCATCATAACCGCAAAAAGCTGATTGAACTGCATAAACGCACCGGCATGGTGTTTCAGAGCTGGAATCTGTTCTCCCATAAAACAGCCCTGCAAAATGTGATGGAGGGTTTGGTCGTCGTCAAAAAGATGGATAAGGCCAGCGCCCGTAAGCTGGCGCTGGCGCAGCTGGAAAATGTCGGCCTGGCTGACTGGGCCAATCATTACCCCAGACACCTGTCCGGCGGTCAGCAGCAGCGGGTAGCCATTGCCCGGGTACTGGCGATGGAACCGGAACTGCTGCTTTTTGATGAGCCGACCTCCGCTCTGGATCCGGAGCTGGTGGGCGAAGTCCTGGAGACGATCCGGCAGGCAGCCGACCAGGGTTATACCATGCTGCTGGTCTCGCACGAAATGAGCTTTGTCCAGCGGGTGGCTAACCGGGTGATTTTTTTAGAAAACGGCCATATTGTCGAAGACGGTACGCCGGAAGAGGTATTCTATCATCCCAAGAGCGACCGCCTGAGAGAATTTATTACTAAAATAGAACGCCTGCAGGCGCCTGAGTACAGTATCTGAGGAGATGTTAAAAAATGGCAGATCAATGTGAATTTGTACCCCCGGTCTCAGCCGGTCCGGCTGGCTCCGCTAAGCTTAAGTCAGCCCCGGTTTACAGTGACGCGGAAGCTGAGCTGCACGCCAGGGAGGTCGGAGCGTTGCCCCGCCCCATGGAAACCAAAAATGAAATTGACCAGCGCGGCGCCTTTGTGCGCCAGCCCAATGCCTTTGCCGTGCCCTTTGGCAGCCGGGCCGGGGAGTGGCAGGCTGCCGCCGGCCGCTACCGGATCTACTGGGCGAAAGGCTGCAACTGGTCTAACCGTCCGATTATCGCCCGAAATTTACTGGGCTTGCAGGACGTGATCAGCGATCAGCTCTGCACGCATTCCGGCGAGAGTAACCGTTACGGGCACGGCTTTGCGGATGCCCCGGAGCACCGGGATCCCGCTACGGGCGCCTACTTTTTGAGCGAATTCTACCGGCGCGCCGACCCGGATTTCAGCGGCCGGGCGACAACGCCGACGTTGGTGGACGTCCAAAAGAAAATCACGGTCAATAATGACTACCATCGGATGAGCAATTATATTGAGGTCCAGTTCAGACCGTTTCAGCCTGAAAATGCCCCGGATCTTTATCCTAAAGCTTACCGGGAGGTCATTGATGAGTTTAATGACTGGCTGTTCCCGCACATCAATAACGGGCACTACCGGATGGCCTTTTGTCAGTCTTTAGCGGCTTACAATGAAGCCTTTGCCGATTTTTACGACAGTATGGATCTGCTGGAGCAGCGTCTGGCGGATAACCGCTTTTTGTTTGGCGATTATATTACTGACAGTGATATTCGCTTTTTTGTCACCATCATTCGCTGGGATTTCAGCTATTTCCGCAA
The DNA here is from genome assembly GCA_028704415.1 of Oscillospiraceae bacterium. Taxonomy (GTDB): domain Bacteria; phylum Bacillota; class Clostridia; order Saccharofermentanales; family Fastidiosipilaceae; genus JAAVLZ01. Next base: position 6,472 of record JAQWFM010000061.1, read on the forward strand.
CGTGGGTCCGGTTAAACACCGGATTGCAGATTATCCCAATATTTACGCCTATATGAAGGAATTGTACAATATACCTGCTTTTTACCAGGCTACCTATATCAGAGACCTGCGTTTGGGCCGCGGGAATCAGGATGCGGACAAAAATATCTTTACCGATTATCTGAGCCGGATCGCCCCACAGATAGACTTTGATCAGCTGTTGGCAGATGACGGGCGGCGCGCCAGCTTAAGCCAGGATCCGACCGGGGATATGTTTTTGCGGCATCCGGCGGGGGAGACTGCGGCGGATTATCAAAGTGAGATAGCCGTCTCCCGCTGGAACAGCCCCCGTCAGGCTGACCGGGATCCCAGCGACCCGGCCAACAGCCCGCTGCGGGCCCCTGCCAGCGTGAATCCGCTGCAAGGTTTACTAAAAAACAACTAAGGAGTACCACATGTCTGTAAATCAAGCCCGTTTGGTTCAAACCTTCAGTGACCTTGTCGCCATTGACGCACTATCCTTTGAGGAGCGGGAGATGGCGGACTATTTAAAAAAGGTCTGGCAGGAGACCTGTGGGGTCACCCTGCAGGAAGACGGGGCGGCGGCCCAAATTGGCGGTAACGCCGGTAATCTGTTTGGCCGCCTGAGCGGTGACCCCGGCAGGCCCGAGCTGCTGCTGTCCGCTCATATGGATACGGTGGCGCCGGGCCGGGGAAAGAAAGCGGTGGTGCAGGCAGATGGCCGCATCACCAGCGCGGGCAATACCGTCCTGGGGGCGGATGACGCGGCCGCACTGGCGATTATACTGGAGGCCTGTCGGGAACTGACGGAGCGCCAGCTCAGCCACCGGCCGCTGGAGCTTTTGTTTACAGTGGCGGAGGAAGCCTATGCCCGGGGCGCGGCGGTTTTTGATCTGTCTCAGATAGAGGCAAAGCTGGCTTATTGCCTGGACTGCAGTGATCGCTTGGGCGCTTATTCGGCGCAGGAGCCTACTTTACTGTCGTTTGAACTGACGGTTCACGGACAGTCCGCTCACGCGGGGTTTAAGCCTGAAGCCGGCGTCAACGCGGTAGCCTGCGCGGCAGCAGCGATTGCCAGGCTCCCTCAGGGCTGGCAGGACCCGCACACGACGTTTAATATCGGCCGCATTGAGGGTGGAACCGCTACCAATATTGTGCCGGATACGGTGACGGTTAAGGGTGAGATCCGCAGTGCGGTGCATGAGGACGCCTTAGCCTGCTGGCAGCATACCGTAGCTGTTTTTGAAGCCGAAGCTGCTCAAATTGGCGCTTCGATCAGCGTGTCCCAAACCCTGCATCTGACCGCGTATCAAATTGAGGCCTCTAACCCGGCGCTGCGTGACTATCAAGCTGTGCTGGCCCGCCGTGGACTGGAAGCTTATGCCAAGCCGTCCTTTGGCGGCAGTGATAATAATATCCTGGTACAGCAGGGCTTCTCCGGATTATGCTTATTTAACCCGATGCATGATATTCATACGACTCATGAATATACTCAAATCAGCGAGCTGACTGCAATGACTGAGTTGCTCATAGACCTTTTGACGCTTTAACTTGTTTTATGCGGCCGGCCAGGTCAGCCTGCAGCTGGCCGGGACGGCATAGTAAAGCCGGATGACGGCCTCATAGCGGCCCTGATCATAGGCTTTGAAATAGAGATAATCGGGATAAGGAAAATCCTCAACGTTTAGCATACTGATGCTTGAAGTCGGATTTTGCGCGCTGGCAGATAATTTATTTTCCAGCTTTGTCCAGACTTGGGCATTTTGCTTAGCGCGATAAACAGTGAGTCGGCAAAGCTGGACGGAAAAAAACAGGACCAGGCCACTGAGCAGGGCCGCGGCTACTTTTATGGCTGGCCCGGGCCGCCGGCAGGCGGGAGTCAGCTCTGGCTTAAGCAGCTGCCCGGCGTGCGGGTTAGTCGCCATATAGTTAGTCAGACTGATTTGCAGCAGGGACAGATAAAGCAGACTCAGCAGAATCCCGCTGGTCAGATAGCTCCGGACATTTTGGGAGCCCAGCGCCAGCGGGATACCGGCGGCGCCAATCAGGGCGGCCAGTACGGCAATTTGTCCCTGCACCAGGGGCTGGGGGTCACTCAGGATAATCACTGCCACAACCACGGCCAGGGCTATCAGCGCCAGACTGCTTTCAGCCGCTAGAATGATCCTATGTCCGGACAGTCCGGAGATACCGGTGCCAGGAGCCAGACCTGCGGTCAAAGCATGCAGCCCCCAGGATCGGCGCAGATACATCAGGGTTAAATTGGCGGCGGTCACCAGGAGCAAAAGCAGCGATTGGCCGCAGCGCTGGCGGCCTGATTTTATCCGGCAGGCGGGTCGCCACAATAAAAGCAACAGCACGCCCGCCAGCATCATTAAGTCCCCGCGCAAGACCCAGACCAGCTCTTGGCTGCTGTCCGCGGTGTTCAGCCAGAGCCGGACCAGCGGCTTGTCGCCGCCGGCGTCCGGCAGGCTGGCAAGACGGCGGCGGATCCCCGGGGCGGCCATATGCAAGCCTGTGACCAGCAGACTCAGCAGCATTTGCGGCAATTGACCTTTAGCTAATGACCGGCGCTTCAGACTATGAAAAAGCAACAGCGATAGGAAGAAAAAAGCCACGGCCAGGTCGGTTTGCTCATGAGCTAATTGACCAATCACCAGAAGCAGCGTGGCTGTAATTGTGAGCGCAGCCGGCGGCTTTTGGCCGGCAGACCAGTAAAAAGACGGCACTAAGCCCCAAAGAATCAGACTGCTGGGCAATAGATAATTAACTGCGCCGGAAAACCAACCAATACAATCAGCATAAATATAAGGATGGCTATATAACAGCAGGCAAAAAGCGCCCAGGCAAATAACCCCCCAGGCGGTACTTGGCTTTGGGGCGGAAGCCGTACGGTTAGCGCCGCTCAGACGGCTGAGCGTATAGAGCGCTGCTATCAGGGCGGTCAAGGTCAGGCCAATAACCAGGCGGGCTGCGGGCACGCCGGGCCGCAAGATCAGACGCAGTAAAGCGTCCGCCATCCGGCCGTTGGTATAAAAATAATCATCATGCCAGATCCTCAGCCAATCCGCGGCGCTGAACCGGCCGTAGGCCTGACCGCCTATAGCCATATGTAAAAAGTCATCACCTTGCAAAAAACTATAATGGCTTAACAGCAGACAGACCGCGGCTATACCGGCCCAACAGAGGACAAAGCAAAACCGCCGCCACCCTGCCGCTGGTTTTAGAAAATTATGCTGAATTGGCATCATGAATCCAGACTTTCTTGTATATTATGATGAATTTAAAACGTAAATATATTATAATATCCTTGCCAGCTAAAGTAAAGCATTAGCTGGGATTGGCGGAAAGGAGCGTTTAAGGATGCAGAATTATTTTGATTTGACCGGACAGGTGGCTATTGTAACAGGCTGTTCAACCGGCTTGGGGGTGCAAATGGCCCAGGCTTTAGCCAGCCAGGGCTGCGCCATTGCCGCGCTGGCCAGACGTCAGGAAAAAATTGATGCGGCGGCCAAAGAGATAAAGGCTAAGTATAAAACTGAGGCCATAGCAGTGCGCTGTGATATCACAGATACCGCGCAGGTACAGGCAGCGGTTCAGACGGTCCGGGACCAGTTTGGTCGGATTGATATCCTGATCAACAATGCGGGGACCGGGGCGGTGGCTCCGGCTGAGGACATTACTGATGAGCAATTTGCGCATGAGCTTGATATTGATTTGTTCGGCAGCTTCAAAATGGCTCGGGAGGTGGCAAAAAAGGCCATGATCCCTGCCCAATACGGCCGGATTATCAACATTGCCTCTATGTATGGCCTGGTGGGCAATAATATCGCGCCGGCCGCGCCCTATCACGCCGCAAAAGGCGGGGTGGTTAATCTCACCCGCGCCCTGGCCGCTGAATGGAGTAAATACGGGATCACAGTAAACGCTATCTGTCCGGGCTATTTCTGGACCCCGCTCACTAAAGACACGCTGGAAACAGATTGGTTTACCCAGTATGCCAAAACCGCCATACCTCTGGGACGCTACGGTAAAGAAGGCGAGCTTGATTCTGCAGCCATATTTTTAGCGGCTCCGGCCTCCAGCTACGTCAGCGGCGCCATTTTGCCTGTAGATGGCGGCTATACCAGCATCTGATCCAACGGCCAGCCCAGCGTGATCAGTTCAAAAGGCCGGTGTTCGGTGATCTGGCCTTCCACCTCCTCCAGCAGATTCATCTGTTCCAAAGCTGCCGGCAGGCGGAGACAGCCCCGCTGCCCGTCTTGTTCACTCAGCCGGAACACCAGCGCATGCCCGTCTTCTGACAGTTTGACCGCCTGAAGGTAGAGCGGGCTGAAATCCCAGCCGGGTGCCTGCAATTTGGCTGCCAGCAACGGCGCATTATAGGCCAGGGCCTGGCGGTTGATACCCGCTTCCAGATGACTTCCGGCGTGCGGTAAGATGACGTAGCAAAAATTATGCGGGCCCTGATCAGAACTAACATCAGGGCGGACAGTAGCGCGCAGCAGGCTTAAGGACATGCCGTTTTCTTGTACTCCCAGGCCATATTTGCCCTGATTAATCAGAGCTATACCGCCGCTTGCTTCCGCAAAGTCACACCATTTATGGCTGCAAACCTCAAATCGTGCCTGTTGCCAACTGGTGTTCTGATGACAGTCGCGGCGGATATAGCCTGCGCTGGTATCACAGATGAGCTCGCGCGACAGCACATTGCAGTTGAAATCCGCCTTAACCAGGCGGTGCTTTTCATGCCAATCTACCTGGTGCTCAACTTCAATAAAGGGGGAGGCCCTGAATACGCGGATTTTCATGGTCCAGCTGCTGCGGCCGCCGGGGGTCAGCAGGGTCACGCTGAATTGAGCCAGACAGTGATTGCTGTATTCTAGCTGCAGCGGCTGGCTGAGCTGCCAGTCATAAGCCACATCCTTATAGTTGGGCAGGATATCCCAAGCGTCATACATCCCGGGCACATCCTGATACAGACGCAGCTGATTAAAAGGACCGGCGGTCCATTCGCGCGCTAATTTTAAATCATACAAACTGGCAAAACTGCCGTCTGGTTTAAATTGCAGACAATAATAGGGCGTCTGGATCTGCAGCCAGCTTACGCCAGGCTTGGCCGGCTCAGCCGAGCTTAAACCCAGCCAGGCGGTATCAGCCGCGGCTTCAGGCGGACAGGCGACGGCGACAGAGCTGAGGCCGGGCAGCAAAGGTGCAGCATAAAACCCGCGCACCCCCTGACGGGTAGCCCAGCCTTGCTCATCCGGGAAAAAGGTCATTTGCTGCCGGTCAAAGTTCAGCGGATTGAACCAATAGCGGGGGGCAGGCACCGGGCAGTCGCTGCCCGGCGCCACCGGACTTAAGCCGCCGCCAGAAGGCTTGTCGCCAAGCGCCTTGGTCGCCTGTTGGATCAGCTGCTCCAGCCTGGTGTTGATTTCAGCGTAGTCTTGCAGCGCATCTTCAAAGACCGGGTGGATGTGACTGCCGGGTAAAATGTCATGGAACTGGTTGACCAGAATCATTTTATACAACTGGCGCAGCTCCTCGGTCGGATAGGGTAGCTGGTTTTGCAGTAACGCCAGACTGCAGACTAGTTCTGTCAGCCGGATTTTAAACTCCATTTCCCGGTTCAGCGCCTTCAGCTGACTCTTGGTGGTAAAGGTGCCGCGGTGCATTTCCAGGTAAAGCTCGCCGTCCCAGACCGCCAAGTCCTTGCGGCCGTCCAGGTTTTTATGCAAAAATTCATCTGCGGAGCAGTGCTCGGTGTGAGGCATGCTGCTAAGTTTGCCAAAACGGTGCATCAGCTCAATCATCTCTTCCGTGACGCCGCTGCCGCCGTCACCGTAGCCAAACATGCTCAGAGTCTGACCGCCGACTTCCTTATCTTGGTAAGCATGCCAGTTTTCCATAATCTGGCTGGGCAGGTTCCAGGTAATAAAATGGGTGGGGGGGACACAGGCATAGATCCGGCTGCCGTCCAGGCCCTTCCAAATAAAGTTGTTGTGCGGAAAACGGTTGGTGTCATTCCAGGTGGACATCTTGTTGGAGACAAAATACTTGACGCCGGATTTGCGCAGGATCTGCGGTAAAATCCAGGAATTGCCAAAGACATCCGGCAGCCAGGCATTATCTACAGTAAAGCCAAATTCCTGACGGTAAAAGGCTTGTCCGTAAAGACACTGGCGGATCAGACTTTCGGCTGCAGGCAGATTACAGTCTGGTTCCACATACATGGCGCCAATGGGCTCAAACTGACCGCGTTGGATTTTAGTTTTAAGCTCTGCAAACAGGTCCGGATAATTTTGCTTGAGCAGCTCATAGGTGTAGGGCTGGGTATGGGCGTATTTGAAATCCGGGTAACGGTCCATCAGCCGCAGTTGGATCAGGATCGTGCGGGCGTTTTTTTGGACCACGTGCATGCGCCGCCAGTAGTAAGCAATATCTAGATGGGAGTGGCCGACCAGCGCCACATTGCCACTGGACCGAAAGTCAGTATTTTGATAAATGTGCGCCTCAATGTATTGCAGGGCTTGGTTCACCCCCGTCCAGCTGTCAAAATCAATGAGATTCAGAGCTTGATTCAGTTCCCGGTTTAAAAATACCCGGTAATCCTCCTCAAATTCGTCTGATTGCGCTATGTCCAGCAGCAAGGTCAGATCATAATAGAGCTTTTGCAGTGCTTGATTGACCAAACACAGATAAGCGCCATCAAAGACCTGCCGGCAGCCTCGGCTGTCCATGGCCTCGGGATTGCGTTCATCATCTGGTTTGGAACGGTAAAAGCCTTGGATTTCCAGCCTGAACTCCGGGCCTTCCAGCCAGGGATTGAGCAAAATCCGATCCCGGTTGGGGTCAATGCCGCCGGCCAACTTTCCGTTGATTTTGACGATCAGTTCCGACGCCGTATGTAGCTGCAGCCAGACTTCCTGACCCCGCAGGGTGTCAG
>JAQWFM010000128.1 GCA_028704415.1 Oscillospiraceae bacterium
CCCGTGCCCTGGCCAGTAACCCCAAGGTCCTCCTGTGTGATGAGGCTACCAGTGCTCTGGACCCTGAAACCACCAAGTCGATATTGGAGATGCTGCGGGACATTAATCGTAAACTGGGTATCACCATTGTCGTGATTACACATGAAATGGCGGTCATCGAAGAGCTTTGCAGCAAAGTGGCCATAATCAGCGACGGGAAAATCGCTGAGAGCGGCGACATGGCCCGGATTTTTATGCATCCGCAATCTGAAGCCGCCAGGCAACTGATCTTCCCTAACCGCAAAAGTATTCCGGAGATGCGCAGCCGGCGCTACTGCAGGATCGTCTTTGACGGCCGTTCTTCCTTTGAGCCGGTGGTGGCCAATATGGTCCTGGATTTTGGCCAGGCGGTCAACATTATGTTTGCCGACACCAGGAATCTGGATGGGATGGCGGTCGGTCAGATGGTCATCCAGCTGCCGGATAACCCGGAAATAGCCCAGCGGATGATCGCCTATCTCAGAGACAAACAAATCAGTGTAGAGGAGGTGTCCGATCATGTCTGACTTAATTCTGCTGTTTTTGGAGAATACGCGTGACAGCATTTATATGACCGTTGTGTCCACGCTGATTGCCTATGTGATCGGACTGCCGCTGGGGATTTTGCTGGTCGTGACCGCGGCGGATGGGATCAGGCCTCAGCTGGTGCTGAATAAGGTTTTGGGCGCGCTGGTTAACCTGTTGCGCTCATTCCCCTTCCTGATCCTGCTCTTTGTCATCTCTCCCTTTACCCGGCTGGTGGTCGGGACTACCCTGGGGCCTAACGCTACGATTGTGGCTCTGGTGGTGGCTGCCGCGCCGTTTATTGCCCGTATGGTGGAGAGCTCGCTGAGAGAGGTGGATGGCAATGTGATTGAAGCCGCACAGTCCATGGGCTCCAGCAGTCTGCAGATCATCCTGAAGGTGATGCTGCCGGAATCCCGTTCCTCATTGATTTTAAACGCGGCCATAGCGTTAACCACGATTTTAGGTTATTCCGCTATGGCAGGTATTGTCGGCGGCGGCGGCCTGGGCGATCTGGCTATACGTTACGGCTATTACCGCTACCAATACAATATCATGTACATTGCCGTGTTCCTGCTGGTTCTGATTGTGGAGGTGATGCAGGGTATCGGCTTGATGTTAGCCAAAAAACTGGATAAACGACTTTGAGTTATCATGCTTCTTTAGGTTGGAGCCGTCAGGCTTTTGACTGAGGATAGATAGTTTTAGGAGGAAAAAATGAAAAGAAATCTGAAAACTTATGTTTCTGCTGTACTGGCTGCAACGCTGAGTCTGGCGCTGACGGCCTGCAGCAGCGGCAGCAGCGCGGCTACTACCACTGCCGCCGCTACGTCTGCCGCTACCACTGCCGCTGCTACCACTACCGCAGCCGCATCGGAAGCTGAGACCAGCGCGTCGGCTGAGCAAACGACAGCTGAAGCGGCCCAGACCACCAGCGGTGATCTGATTCCGTTGGTCGTAGGCGCGTCACCTTCGCCTCATGCGGAGATTTTAGCGGTGATTAAGGATAAGCTGGCCAGTGAGGGCTACGACCTGCAGATTACGGAGTTTACCGATTACGTCCAGCCTAACGTAGCGCTGGCTGAGGGTGATCTGGACGCCAACTACTTCCAGCATCTGCCTTACCTGGAGAACTATAATGAGGAGAACGGCACGGATCTGGTTTCAGCTGGAGCGATTCATTATGAACCCTTTGGCATTTATGCCGGCAAAACCACAGCTCTGGCAGATCTGAAGGACGGCGCTCAGATCGCGGTTCCTAATGATACCTCCAATGAAGCCCGTGCTTTGCTGCTGCTGGAGGCTAACGATCTGATCAAGCTGAAGGATGGTGCCGGTCTTAACGCCACTAAACTGGATATTACGGAGAATCCGTTAAATCTGGATATTGTGGAGATTGAAGCCGCTCAGCTGCCCCGTTCCCTGGCGGATGTGGATCTGGCGGTCATTAACGGCAATTACGCGATTGATGCCGGCCTGAGCGTTAAGACGGACGCGCTGGCGGTGGAAGCCGCTGACTCTGAGGCGGCCCAGACCTATGCCAACATCATAGCCGTCCGTGCGGAAGACAAGGACAGTGAAAAGACGAAAGCCCTGGTTGCCGCGCTGCAGAGTGATGGGGTCCGTGACTACATCAACAATACCTTTGATGGCGCGGTGGTACCCAGTTTCTAAACCGCCGACCTTAAACCTCAGCGTCAGGCTTTAGCAGCCTGTACAGAAGCCGTGTTTGCCGGATGGGCAGCACGGCTTCTGTCGTTTGCGGGAGCCTGAGGCTTAAGCTCCCGCTGCAAACCGCCTGACCCACTGAAAAGCACTGGTATCTTTCAGATAAACATAGTTCAGTTCATGGGTCGTCTGAATCCCTTGTATGGCGAAGCGGGCCAGCCGTTGGTCGTGGGCCGCCACCGCTTCATAGACAAAGGAGATCCCGCAGCCTTGCGCGACCAGTGCGGTCAGCAGGGAAAATTCATTGACCGTCACGACGCGGGGAAAGTCAGCTGTGCTGTAGCCCTGGGTGGCTAACAAGTTAGTAAAAAGTTCGCGGGTACCGGAGCCTTGCTCCCGCAAAATCAGTGTTTCGGGCAGCAGGTGCTCCAGGGGGACAGTCTGCCCCTGCAACGGGTGCCCTGGCGCACATATTCCGGTAAGGGCCTCTGTCCTGAAGCGCTGGCTGGCGTAGCGCGACTTTTGAAAGAAGCCCTCTATCAAAGCAAAGTCCAGTTGATGCCGGTCCAGCTGAGCTAAGAGCCGGGCGGTATTGTCTATAACGATGGTTGCCGTGAGGGAGGGATCCTGTAAAAAGCGGACAGTCAGGTCACTGATGAGGTATTCGCCAATTGTTTTGGTTGCTCCGATCCGCACGGTGCAAAGCGGCGGCTGCTGCAGTTGTTCCGCTAAGCGGCTGTCGTTATATACCGCGCTGCGAGCGTATGTTTCTAATATCGCCGCGGCAGGCGTCGCTTTTAGGCTTTTATGATCATAGCTGAAAAGCCGGCAGCCGTATTCAGTTTCAAGCGCTTTAATCTGCTGGGTGACTGCTGGCTGGGTCAGATTGAGGGCATGGGCGGTTTCATGATAGTTCATGGTCTCATAGAGCTTCAAAAAGGTCTTTAACTTTAGGTCCAGCATAATTCCTCCTGTGCATGAGCTGCTCTGCCGGCGGC
>JAQWFM010000129.1 GCA_028704415.1 Oscillospiraceae bacterium
GGTAGTACGCTGCCAGGCGCCATATTGTATTTTCGCATAGACGACCCGCTGGTGCGGACTGAAGGCGCCATACCGGCGGCGGCAGAAATTGAGAAAAGGATCATGCGGGAATTCAGGATGACGGGCATTGTGCTGGCAGACCCGCAGGTGGTGAAATTGATGGACAACAGCCTGAGCGGCGATTCCGACCTGATCCCTGTGCAAATAAAAAAGGACGGGGGATTTTCAGCCCGTTCCGCTGTGTTGACCCCGGCGCAGTTTACCCTGCTGCGGGAGCACCTTCGCCGGCAGCTGACCAGCGCCGGCAGTGACATCATGGACGGGGTAGTTGATATTTCCCCCTACCGGCGCGGCGCCAACCGGCCCTGCCGCTACTGCTCTTACAAACCTGTATGCCAGTTTGATATTTTGCTGGAGGGCAATACCTACCGGATTATTAAGCCGGAGGACGCGGGCTCCATTTGGAGCAAACTGCAACAGTTAAAATTGTAAAGGGGAAATACCCCACAGGGTAAAATTAGCTAGTGTAATGTTAATATATTTGACAATCGGCTTTAACAGAGGTGAGCTAGTTGAGTAATCAGTGGACGGAAGAGCAGCAGGAGGCAATTTCCTGCCGGGGAGGGAACCTTCTGGTGGCCGCCGCAGCCGGTTCGGGAAAAACAGCGGTACTGGTGGAACGGATCATCCGGCGCCTGACCGACCGGACGGATCCGGTGGACGCCGACCGCTTACTGGTGGTGACCTTCACCAACGCCGCCGCGGCTGAGATGAGGGAGCGCATCGGGCGCGCCCTGGCTGCGGAAATTGATAAACACCCGGCGGCAAGGCGCCTGCACAGGCAGATGGCGCTGCTCAGCCGGGCTTCCATCAGCACCATCCACTCGTTTTGCCTGGACCTGCTGCGCCAGCATTTTTACCGCCTCGACTTGGACCCTTCCTTCCGGGTGGCGGACGAGACCGAGTGCGCCCTACTCCAGGCTGAAACTATGGAAGATCTTTTTGAACAGCGCTATGCGGATGAAGATAATCACCTTTTTACAACGCTGGTTGACTGCTACGGCGGTAAGCGGGACGATTCATCATTGCAGGAAATGGTCCTTGGCGCCTACAATTTTGCCCGCAGCACGGCGGACCCGGTTAGCTGGCTGAAAGGGTTGCCGGCAGCCTACCGTCTGGAGGAGGGCTGCGCCTTTGACCAGCTGCCCTGGTGCGATGTATTAAAGAAATCACTGGTAAATGAATTGACCGTGATTATATCTGCCCTGAGTCAGGCTATCAGCCTGGCTTTAAAACCTGGCGGCCCGCAGGTTTACCTGGCCAATCTGGAAGAAGACCGGGGGATGTTTACCGGCCTGCTGCAGCGCTGTACCGCCGGAGCTACCTGGTCAGAGCTATATGAATTATTTCAAGGCCTTTCCTTTGCCAGGCTGAAGCGCTGCAGGGAAAACGACGCCGACCGGCAACTGACCGAACAAGTGAGAAAGCTCCGGGACGGTGTCAAGAAAAAGGCTGCTGTTATTCAGAGGGAGTATTTCAGCAGCACACCGGAAAGGATTTGCGCCGACTTGAGCAAGCTGCACCCGCTGGCGCAGGAACTGGCGGACCTGGTAATAAATTTTGCGGCCGCTTATCAGCAAGCCAAAACAGCAAGGGGTGTGGTGGACTTTGGCGACCTGGAGCAATACAGTCTGCAGGTACTGTCAGAAAAGGGACCGCAGGGGCTGCTCCCCTCGCCGGCGGCGATTAGCCTGCGGGAAAGATATGAAGAAGTACTGGTGGATGAGTACCAGGACATCAACGCCGTGCAGGAGGCCATCCTGCAGCTTGTTTCCAGGCAGGAAAACGGCAGGCCCAACCTTTTTATGGTTGGAGATGTGAAGCAGAGCATCTACCGTTTCAGGCTGGCTGACCCCGGTCTTTTTCTGCAAAAATACATCACCTACCCGGTCGGGCGGGACGGCCGGGAGCGCCGGATAGACCTGTCCAAAAATTTTCGCAGCCGGCGCGGCCTGGTGCGAGCGGTCAATTTTATATTTCGCCAATTGATGACCCCTGTCGTCGGTGAAATAGACTATGGAGCCGGTTCCGAACTGGTCTACGGGGCGGATTACCCGCCATACGCCGGGGAAGGCCTGGAACCGGATGAAGCGGTGGAAGTGCACCTGGTGGAGAACGGCTCAGTTGCGGGCACTTCAGATGAAGGCGGCTCTGCTGATAGCGGCTCGATGGGACAAGAAGCGCAGCAGTTTGTAAGCGATGAAGCCGGCCAGGCGTCTGCCGGCGAGGCTGAAGGGGCTGATCTGGCCGAGTTTGAGGAGGATCTTGACGCCATGCAGAAGGAAGCCCGGCTGATCGCCGCAAGGATAAAGGAACTGATGGGACAGTCCGGCGGCAGACAGGCATTGCCCGTCTATGACCGGGGCCTGCAAAAATACCGGCCTCTGGCCTACCGTGACGTGGTTGTCCTGCTGCGGACGACGTCCGGGCACGCCAATACCTTTGTGGAAGAGTTCAGGCAGTTTGACATACCGGCTTATGCCGAGCTGGCCACAGGATATTTTGAAGCCACCGAGGTAGAAACAATCTTATCCCTTTTAAAAATTATCGACAACCCGCTGCAGGACGTGCCCCTGGCAGCGGTGCTGCGGTCGCCGCTGGTCGGGCTGGACGCCGGTGAACTGGCAAGGATCAGGCTGTATTCACGCCGGGGTTACTATTTTCACGCGGTAGTTGCCGCCAGTCTCTCCGATGAAGAGCTTTCGCAAAAGCTAATGGGTTTTTTGAGGAAACTGGAAAACTGGCGCAACGCCGCCAGGCGCGGCCCCCTGGCCGACTTAATCTGGGCCATTTACCGGGAAACCGGTTATTACGACTTTGCCGGCGGCCTGCCCGGCGGCGGGCAGAGACAGGCCAACCTGCGCTCGCTGTACAACAGGGCGCGGCAGTACGAAGCCGGCTCTTTCCGGGGGCTGTTCTTGTTTCTCCGTTTCATCGAGCGGGTGCGGGAAGGGGGCCGCGATCTCGGCGCCGCCCGGGCTCTTGGTGAAAAGGAAAACGTCGTCAGGATTATGAGTATCCACAAAAGCAAGGGGCTGGAGTTTCCGGTGGTGTTTGTGGCAGGCCTGGGCAGAAAATTTAATTTCCGCGACCTGAATAAAGACATGCTTTTT
>JAQWFM010000130.1 GCA_028704415.1 Oscillospiraceae bacterium
TGAGCTACTTCGGCGAAGCTACCGTCTGCAGGTTCCTCTTTTAGCATGAAAAACATCGCAGTAGTTTATTACCAAGTTTCAGGCAGCCGAGATGCTGCCCTGAGTTCAAGTCCGGTCGCCCCTGCAAACAGTCATTTTTTCTGTTATAAAGATCTGGATACGACTCATCCGACCAACGTCTCCAAAAGGCGCTGCCACTTGGCCGGACGCGAATACGAAAGGGTGTGATTTACCATGAAAATTGTGGTGCTGGATGGACATACCTTAAACCCCGGGGATCTCAGCTGGACCCGTTTTGAAGCTATGGGCGCGGTGACGGTTTATGAACGCAGCGGGTACAGTGCCGCAGATCGTGCCCTAATTCTGCAGCGGGCGCAGGGAGCAGATGTACTCTTAATCAACAAGACGCCGCTGGATCGCGCCACGCTGCTCGCCCTCAGTCCCAAACTGAAATATATCGGCGTGCTGGCTACCGGATACAATATTGTGGATCTTGATGCAGCAGTCAGGGCTGGGATTACCGTTACCAATATCCCGGGCTACGGGACCCGGGCGGTTGCCCAACACGCCCTGGCACTGCTGCTTGAATTGACTAATCACTGCGGCCTGCACGACCGCGCCGTCAAAGCCGGCCAATGGTCATCCTGTCCCGACTTTTGTTTTTGGGACGCGCCGCTGACGGAGCTTGACGGTAAAACCATGGGTATCGTGGGGCTGGGCCGGATCGGCCAGCAGACAGCCAGACTGGCGGCCGCCTTTGGCATGAGAGTCATCGCCTGTCATCATGTGCCCCAAAGCACCAGAGTAGCTGAGCTTTGCTCCTGGGATACATTACTGAGTCAAAGTGATGTCATCAGTCTCCATTGTCCCCTCACCGCTGCCACCTATCATCTCATAGACCGGCAGGCCTTGAGCAAAATGAAACGGCAGGCCCTGCTGATTAACACCTCCCGTGGTCCGCTGATCAATGAAGCTGACCTGGCAACCGCACTGCATCAAGGCGTGATAGCCGGCGCTGGTTTAGATGTCATGGCTGAAGAACCGATTGCGGCGGACAACCCGCTGCCCAACGCGCCAAACTGCATCCTGACGCCGCACATTGCCTGGGCCTCTCTAGAAAGCCGGCAGCGGCTCCTGAATATGGCCGCCGACAATCTGGCAGCTTTTATAGCAGGTCAGCCCCAGCATGTCCTCACCCCCTGACGGCTTCAGGCTTGCGGCAGCTTACACACATCTACCCAGCCCTTAAAGCCTGAGCACTGCTTCAGCTCCGGAATCGTCAGTTCAATCGCACTGTTACAACTGCCGCAGGCTGGGAACACCGTCTCAAAGCGCTGTAAAGAACGATCCAGATAGACCGTCACGCCGGGCTTAAGCGCAAAGGGACAGACGCCGCCTACCGGATGTCCCACCAGACGCTGGACCGCCTCCGGGGAAAGCATTTTGGCTTTAGTATGAAAAAAGGTTCTGAATTTAGCATTATTAATCCGGACATCTCCGGCAGTTACAATAAGGACCGGCTGATCGGCGACCATAAACGCCAGGGATTTGGCAATCCTGGCCGGTTCACAGCCCAGCGCTTCAGCGGCTAACTCTACGGTCGCACTTGAAACCTCAAATTCCTGAATCCGCTGATCCATCTGAAACTGACTTAGATAGGCCCTTACCTTCGCAATTGACATGACTGACTCCTGCTTTGAACGATTACTTGATTGTTTATTATAACAACTAATTATAACTATGCTCCTCTGTGATCTCCAGCCTGCTGACCCACACTCCCCCGCCCGGCCAGCTTCAACGGATCCCTTCTGCTGCCGCATCAGTACGGATAAACATACCCTTCGACCTTATCCGCGGCCTGGACCGAGCTCACCTCCAGCATCGGCACCACCTTTTGTCCGCTGTCATAATCTCTGGTCCCAACGTAAAGCCTACCGGTCACCGTCACCCAGCTATCCGCCTCCAGCTCTGCCGCGTCGTCGTAATGGCAGATCAGTCCTGCCGGCGAAAGATCCGCTACACAGCAATACATCATGAGGCGCGCCGGTACAAACTGATCCACGTCCAGGGCCGTGCTGTCCTTGAACACGTAACCGGTTACCGTAACCGTAAAGCCGGCGTACTTATCCGGATTAGCAAAGAGCGCCATCATCCAGGAGCCAAAATCCTCATTAGCGACGGTAATCGTCCCGGCAGTGGCATCCAGACCGGCTAAATCCGTGAGGGTCTGAAGGTCAGTTGCCGCCGTCTTCGCAGGCGTCGGGCTAACCTCGGGAGTCGGGCTGATCTGTGCTTCCGCAATGGTGTCTAGACCAGACGCCGCTTCGCTTGTTTCGGCCAGGGCTTCCCCCGTAGCGGTACTCCCAACTGATTCTGCCCCCGAGTCGCTGACCGCCTGTGCATTGCCAAAAATCAGATTATTATACGACACGCCCAGCCCAGTCGGACTTACCTGACTATGCGGCAGCAAAAAGAGCAGCGCTGGCAGCAGCAGAACCAGGCCGTGCGCTGAACGGCTCCGGTGCCGGGGATGCTTCAGCTGCAACAGACTGCGGCCGGACCAGAGCAGGAGGACTGCTGCCATAAAATACAAGTACGGTTTCATTCTTGGCGCGACATAGGACAAATAAGCCCCGCTCGCCAGCAGATAAAGCAGCAAAATGGCGAAGCCCCCACTGCAAATCAATTCCCAGACTGCCTGTCGGTTTTTCACGTTAACGCTCATCTCACACCCCCGCCAGACTGAAGACAACAAAGATCACCGCAAAGCAGACACCTGCTACCGTCAGCAGCAAGCGGGCAATAAAAGGTCGGCGAAAAGACGCCTGCAGCATCAGCAGATTTTTCAGATCCATCATGGGGCCAAAGACTAAAAAAGCCATCACCGCGCCCTGCGGGAAGAGATTGGCCAGGCTGCGCGCGATCACCGCGTCAGAGGAAGAACAAAGCGAAAAGGCAAAGGCCGCCAGCATCAGCAGCAACATGGTTACAGCCAGCGTCCCGCTGCCGGCTGCCTGGCTGAAAAAGCCACTACCCCAGGTCTGCAGTGCCGCCGCTGCCAGGGTACCGATCAGCAGATACTTTCCTACACTAAAAAACTCAACCTGCGTGGAGGTCGTAGGATTGATGTCTGTTTGATTTCCTTGCTTTTGCTCGTGTTGGGAAAGACA
>JAQWFM010000009.1 GCA_028704415.1 Oscillospiraceae bacterium
TTTTTGTACCCGATTGGGCACTTTCACGCCACGATTTTTTGCAATCGGCTGAATTTCAGGGGCTTAGCTGTTCAAAAGGGGACTTACTTTTGCAATCTACAGAAAATCGGGATCAGCTGGCCAGGCGCCGGCTTTGACGGACCGCCTGAGGGCCTGCGGGCTAGTCCCTCAGCCCCGGGAACAGCCTGAGGCTGTTTTGCCGCAGCAGGTCATCGCTTTGCTCCGGCTGCAGCTCCCATACCCGCGCCACCTGATCCGCAATCAGACGCAAATAAGCCGGCTCATTGCGGCGGCCGCGCTGCGGGACCGGCGCCAGGTACGGTGAGTCGGTCTCTATCACCACCCGGTCACGCGGCAAGCCGGCCAAAGCCTCCAGGTTTCGGCGCGCGTTCTTAAAGGTAATCGGTCCGTCAAAGCCAAAGTAGAAGCCCAAAGGCAACAGGCGCCTGGCAAATTCCAGGCTGCCGCTGTAGCAGTGAAAAACCCCCGGATTTTGCTCAGGGGTGCGCAGCTGCCCGGCCGCCTGCTGCCGCAGCAGCAGCTCCAGCATGGCTTCATGAGCGTCGCGCTCATGAATGATAACCGGCAGGTCAAACCGCCGGGCCAGTTCCAGCTGGCTGGCACAGACCGTCTGCTGTAAGACCGGGTCATAGGGCTCATAATGGTAGTCCAGACCAATTTCGCCGACCGCCACAATTTTCAGCGCCGTGCGGCGTTCCAGTAAGGTCTCCAGACGGTGCTGTAAAGCAGCGGTCCATTTATCCGCATCAGCAGGATGCAGGCCCACGGCGCAGTAAAGCTCCGGATAGCGGGCCGCCAGGCTGACCACCGCTTCAATTGAGTCCGGGTCGTAGGCCACCAGGATCAGCTGCTTAATCCCGGCGGCGCCTGCCCGCTCAATAACGGCCTGATAATCCTGAGCAAAGTCGGGATCCGTAAGGTGACAATGGGTATCAATCAGGGCCATGGTTTGCGGCCTTATCCCACGACACTGCCGGCCGGGACGTCACCGTCAACGGTCAGCAGGCGGTAATGGCCATCCGCGGTTTCCGCACACAGGAGCATCCCGCGGGATTCAATGCCGCGCAGTTTGCGGGGCTGAAGATTTTCAACCAATATCACGGTCTTGCCGGGCAGCGCTTCCGGCTTGTAGCTCTCCGCAATGCCAGACACCACCTGCCGCTGTCCGTCCGGCCCCAGATCCAGGGTAGAGCACAATAAGCGATCCGCGCCCTTCACCTTTTCACAGGTTATGATTTTAGCGGCGCGCAGCCGCAGCTTTTCAAAATCTCCAAATTCAATCAAGCCTTCCGGAAGGTCAGCCACGGGCGGACTGGCAGGTTTTTTCGCAGCGGCGGGGTCCGTTTCAGTCTGCCCCCGCCGCTGCTTGGGGTGTAAGGCTGCGGCCTGTCCGGCCGCTTGCTGATCGGACTGAGTTGGCGGCAGCAGCTGATTCATATATTCAATCTCTTTTTCCATATCCAGCCGGGGAAAGACCGGCCGGGCGGCCCGGACGGTTCCCTGGGGGTGATACAGGCCGGTGACAGCCGCGGAGGTCCAGCCGGTCTGACTTAAATCAGCCGCGGGAATGTTAAGGTCAGCAAAGATCTGGCTGGCGGTATCCGGCAAAAAGGCCTGCAGCAAAACCGAAATCTGGCGCAGGCAGGCCGCCAGATTGTGCAGGACCGTGGCCAGACGGGCCCGCCGGGCGGGGTCTTTGGCCAGAACCCAGGGCAGGGTCTCATCAATATACTTGTTGCTGCGGGATACCAGCTTCCAGATTTCCGTCAATGCCAAACTGAACTGCAGTTGCTCCAGCATAGCTTCAACCTTGTCCCTGACCGTGGCGGCCACCGCCAGCAAGTCAGCGTCTTCCGGGCCGGACTCCCCGGTTTCCGGCAGCCGGCCGTCAAAGTAGCGGTTAATCATAGCGGTCGTACGGCTCAGTAAATTGCCCAGGTCATTGGCCAAATCAGCATTAATCCGATTAACCAGCGCGTCATTGGAAAAAGAACCATCCGAGCCAAACGGGACTTCCCGGAGCAGGAAATAGCGAATGGCGTCGACCCCATAGCGATCACACAAGACCACCGGATCTACCACATTGCCCAGCGACTTAGACATTTTGCTGTTCTTAAACAACAGCCAGCCATGGCCGTAGACCTTCTGCGGCAGCGGTAAATCCAGGGCCATCAGGATAGCCGGCCAGATGATCGTGTGGAAGCGCACAATTTCTTTACCGACCAGCTGGACATTGGCCGGCCAGAACGTGGCAAAATCCCCGTGCTCATCCGGATAACCCAACGCGGTAATATAATTCAGCAGGGCATCTACCCAGACATAAATGACGTGTTTGGGATTGAACGGCACCTGAATTCCCCAATCGAAGGAGGTTCTGGACACTGCCATGTCCTCCAGCCCCGGGCGCAGAAAGTTGTTCAGCATTTCGTTAGCCCGGCTGGACGGCTGGACAAACTCCGGATGCTGTTCAAATAACTCAATCAGCCGGTCCTGATATTTGCTGAGGCGGAAAAAATAGCTTTCCTCCCGCGTTAAGGTTACCTCCCGGCCGCAGGTCGGGCATTTGCCGTCTTTAAGCTGCGATTCGGTCCAGAATGATTCACAGGGTTTGCAATACCAGCCCTCATATTCGCCCAGATAAATATCGCCTTTGTCATACAGCTTTTGAAAAATAGCCTGCACCGCTTTTTCATGGTAGGCATCAGTCGTGCGGATAAAGCGATCGTAGCTGATGTTCATCAGTTTCCAGAGATCCTTGATGCCTGCGACCACCTGATCCACAAAGACTTGCGGTGTAACCCCGGCGGCCGCGGCGCGGTCCTGGATTTTTTGGCCGTGCTCATCTGTCCCGGTCAGGAACATAACCTGATATCCCTGCAGCCGCTTGTACCGGGCCATGACATCCGCGGCTACCGTAGTGTAGGAATGCCCTATATGCAGCTTATCACTGGGATAATAAATCGGCGTTGTAATATAAAAGGAAGGTTTTTCACACGCATCACACATACAACAGTTCTCCTCCTGTATCCTTAGTCCCCTGCCTGACCTCAGTCTGAGCGCATGGCGCTCAATCGGTCTGGCGGACCAGCTCAGGTAATAAAGCCACGTCCCCGGTAACCCGGATGGACGCAATGACCTGAGGCTCACGCGGACGGTCCTCACGATCCGTCGCGGTCGCGGCAATCTCATCCACCGCGTCCATGCCTGAGGTCACCTGGCCAAAAGCCGCATACTGCCCGTCAAGGTGCATGGCGTCCTGATGCATGATAAAAAACTGGGAGCCGGCGGAGTCCGGGTCATACGCTCTGGCCATGGAAATAACTCCGCGGCGGTGCCTGAGGGTGTTATTTACCCCATTGGCCGTAAATTCGCCCTTGATGTGGTAGCCCGGGCCGCCGCGGCCGCTGCCTTCCGGACAGCCGCCCTGAATCATGAAGCCCTTGATCACCCGGTGAAAAATCAGGCCGTCATAAAAGCCGCTGTTAGCCAGCGCGGCAAAATTGCTGACGGTGTTAGGGGCCTGGTCCGGGTCCAGTTGCAGTTCAATCAGTTTGCCGTTCTTTAACGCTATGGTTGCCTGAATGTTCATGTACAATACCTCAATTCTTTCCGGCGATACCGCCAAGTTGCGCCTGACTGTTCTCCAGCAGATGCTGTTTGACATCCCAAAGCTGCTGGGATAAGTCTACATAGTAGGTTTGGGGGTTTTCAAAACGTTTGACAGACTCCCACAGGGTGTCCAGTTGATTGGCGCAGTATTTTCTGATGGTTTCTACATTCCGGACTTTATAAACGCATTTTCCCTTGACAAAAACAGGCTGCAGCAAAGGCCGGACTGTAAAGTTAGTCAAGGTTTTGCGCTTCCAGGTCATCATGGGGTCAAATATTTCATAGGGCTGATCCTCCGGGATGGTTTCTCCCGCCAGCGTAATCAGATCCGCTACCGCCTTGCCGGTACTCCGGTCATAAAAGCGCCAGACCTCTTTGCTGCCCGGATTAGTCATTTTTTCAACATTTTCGGAAATTTTGATTTTGGGAATGACCTGGCCGTTCTTTTCAACTGCGGATAACTTGTACACGCCGCCAAAAACCGGCTCTGCCCGTGAGGTGATCAGCCGTTCGCCTACGCCAAAGGCGTCAATAGCCGCGCCCTGATGCAGCAGATCCCGGATTAAATATTCGTCCAGCGCATTACTGACGGTGATCCGGCAGTCCTTAAGGCCAGCCGCGTCAAGCAGGTGGCGCGCTTCAATGGTCAGATAGGTCAGGTCACCACTGTCGATCCGGATGCCCTTAAGCCGTTTACCGCGAGGTTCCAGCACCTCATGGGCTACCCTGATCGCATTGGGCACCCCTGATCGCAGCACGTTGTATGTGTCTACCAGCAAGACCGTGTCATCCGGGTAAGACAGCGCATAAGCCTTGAACGCCTCATATTCATCATCAAAGATCTGGACAAAGCTATGGGCCATGGTACCGGACAGCGGAATATTAAACTGCTCTCCGCAGATGGTGCAGCTGGTTCCGGCGGCGCCGGCTATATAGGCCGCGCGTGCGCCTAAGACCGAGGCATCTACCCCCTGGGCGCGTCTGGCGCCAAACTCCATGATGGGCCGCCCTTTAGCGGCCCGCACGATCCGGGCGGCTTTAGTCGCAATCAGGCTCTGGTGATTGATCGTTAACAGCAGCATGGTTTCAATCATCTGGGCCTGAATAACCGGACCGCGGACCTTGACCATCGGCTCACGGGGAAACAGCGGGGTGCCCTCAGGAATAGCCCAGACATCACATTCAAAATGAAAGTCACGCAGGTAGTCCAGAAAGCTTTCATTAAATTGGCCGGTGGAACGCAAAAACGCCAGGTTGGCTTCAGTAAATTTAAGCTTGGTGAGGTAGTCGATCATCTCCGCTACCCCGGCCATAATGGCATAGCCCCCGTCTTCCGGTACCGAGCGGAAGAACAGGTCAAAATAAGCGATCTCATCCTGCATGTGGTTATCCAGATAACCGCGGGACATGGTCAGCTCATAAAAATCCGTCAGCATGGAGAAGTTGGTTCTCTCATTCCAGATTACGCCAGCGGCGGGATTAGCCTCTTTACTCATGATTAAGCTCCTTTTGTGGCCCGGAAAGCGTCAGATCTGCATAGCGGGGTTCGGCATAATACACGTACTCCAAGGTCAACCCCTGCGGTGGCATAGTTTTACCGGCCTTTTTGCGGTCCTTAGCGGCAATAACGGCCGGGATACTGTCCGGGGCCAGTTTGCCCGAGCCAATGGATACCAGTGTACCAGCCATGATTCGCACCATATTATACAAAAATCCGCTGCCATGAACAACAAAGCGCAGTAAACGCCCCTCGCCGGCAGTTGTCCCGGCGCAGCCAAAACCAGGCGGCAAATCGTGGGCCGTTGTCGGGCGGTCAAAGCTGCAGGCCAGGATCTCCCGGCGGGTCGTTTTGGCCGTGCTGCCTGCGGCGCAAAAGCTGTCAAATTCATGCACCCCCACCAAATCCGCTGCTGCCCGCTGCATCAGGCTCAGGTCCAGGGTCCCGGGGACAAAGGCAGAACGCGGCTGCCAAAAGGGGTCTGGCCTGACGCTGTTCCAGATCAGGTAGCTGTAGATTTTCGATTGGGCCTGCAGGCGGGCGTGAAACGAGCCATCGGCCTCCCAGGCCTTAAGGACGACGATATCCTTAGGCAGGAACGGTAAGATGGCATAGGGCAGGCGGTCTGCCGGCAAGGTGGAGCGGGTAAAAAAATGGCTGTAATGCCGTCTGGCGTGCACGCCTGCGTCCGTCCGGCTGCAGCCTGTCAGGCCGATGGGTTCCTGCAGCAGCTGACTCAGCGCGGTTTCAAGGGTGCCCTGAACCGTCATCGCGTTGGCCTGGCGCTGCCAGCCGGCGTAGCGCGACCCCATGTAAGCTATACAGAGTACGATTTGCCTCCGGGGCCGAATCGGATCATTCATTGACATATCACTGCTCCTGCTTTTAATTGGCCGACAGACTGCGGTTCTGCCGTCAGCCTGTCGCTTTGCTGTACGGCAGCCGGGCTTCAAAGATGGGTATATTCCAGCACCAGCAGCACCGCCAGAACCAGCGTCAGCGAGAGTGCTGCCCAGCCATCCCGGGTGCCAAAACGCAGCACATGCAGGCGGGTGCGGCCTTCACCGCCGCGATAACAGCGCGCCTCCATGGCGGTAGCTAATTCATCTGCCCGTTTGAGCGCGCTCACAAACAGCGGGATCAAAACAGATACCAGCCCCCGGGCCCGGGCTATGGCACCGCCGGTGTCATAATCAGCGCCCCGGCTGGATTGGGCTTTCATGATTTTATCGGTTTCATCGGCCAGCGTGGGTACAAAACGCAGGGCAATGGACATCATCATGGCTAATTCATGGCTGGGGAAACCCCAGCGGGCCAGAGGTCTGAGCAATCTTTCGATACCATCGGCCATCTCCAGAGGGGTGGTCGTCAAAGTCAGGCACAGCTGGGTAGCCATAACCAGAAAGAACAGGCGGACGGCCATCCTCAACCCGACCCAAAAGCCCTGGGGACTGGCATGCAAAAACGACCAGGAAAACCAATAGTGTTCATCCGGGGTGGTGAATACATTGAGTACCCAGGCAAAAACCGCCAGGAAAACCACCGGTTTGACACTTTTAAGCACCAGCCGGAAGGGTACCCCTGACAGGGCGATCATCACGGCCAGAAACAAACCGAAAACGGCTAACGGCAGCGGCTGATTAATCATAAACAGCACGATCATCAGCAGCAGTGAAGCCAGAATTTTGGTGCGCGGATCCAGTTTATGCAGCAGGCTGGCCGCAGGATAGTAATTTCCCAGCGTAAATGTCACAGTGCGGTCCCTCCCCGGCGTTCCTGCAGCTCTTGTTGCTGTCTGACCCTTGCCCGGGCCGCGGGCTTGAGCGTCACAAACCGTTCCAGTTCCGCAACCGCCGCGTCTACAGAAAAGCAGTCCGCGTTTAAGCCGGGGCAGTCTGCCTGAAAGCGCTGCAGAAAGGCTTTACAGGCTGGCAGCGTCAGTTTGCCCGCCGCAATCAGTTCCTGATGGGCAAATATTTCCGCAGGCGTCCCTAACAGCAAACGCTGGCCATGATCCAGGACCAGAATCCGATCACACAGGCGGGCCAGATCATCCATATTATGGGAAACCAGGACAATTGTGGTTCCGGCTTTGCTCAAAATTCGCATGTAATTCAGGATTTCTTCCCGTCCCGCCGGATCCAGCCCGGCCGCCGGTTCATCCAGCACTAAAATTTCCGGTTTCATGGCCAGGATGCCAGCCAGGGCGACCCGCCTTTTTTCGCCCCCGGACAGTTCAAAGGGGGAGCGCTGCAGCCAGCTTTGGTCTACCCCCACTACCCGGGCGGCAGCTTTGACATTTTCCGTGATGACCGTTTCACTAAAGCCCATACGCCGGGGGCCAAAAGCAATATCATCCCAGACCGTTTCAGCAAACAGCTGATGCTCCGGGTATTGGAACAGCAGCTGAATATGCTGGCGCAGTTGGCGGATATCCTTAACCTGGCGCAGATTGTAATCCAGAATATGGACCGCGCCACTTTGCAGACGCAGCAGCCCGTTCAGATGCTGAATCAAGGTTGATTTGCCGGATCCGGAGTGGCCCATGACGCCAAAAAATTCACCGGGGCTGACCGTGAAGCTAATAT
The DNA here is from genome assembly GCA_028704415.1 of Oscillospiraceae bacterium. GTDB lineage: Bacteria > Bacillota > Clostridia > Saccharofermentanales > Fastidiosipilaceae > JAAVLZ01. The sequence goes on from JAQWFM010000009.1 coordinate 7,717, forward strand.
GTTCCAGCGCACGCTTGGCTGTAGGCAAGCCAGCCTGATACACATAACTGATATCCTCAACCTTGATCTGATCCAAAGCCCGGGCGCGGGCCGGCTGCGCTGGACTGACAGCGGCTGTCTGCGGCTGGGCCTGAAACTGAAACGCTTGCTTTAGCTGCTGCTCCGCGGCCTCAGGGGTGGCTAAAGAACCTGACGAAAAGCCAAGGTCAAAGCGCTGGCCTAAGTAAAACGGAATCGCCGTGTGAACCGGAACATCCAGGCCCAGCCGGCGCAGCGTTTCCACTTGATGAAAAACCTGAGCCGGCGACCCTTCCATCAACAACCGGCCCTGCTGCATGACTGCCACCCGATCAGCCTGTACCGCTTCATTCATGTCATGGGTAATATTAATAATCGTGAGTCCCCGTTCCTGCTGCAGCCGGCGCACCAGCTGCATAATGGTCTGACGGCTCAAAGGGTCAAGCATACTGGTGGCTTCATCCATGATCAGACAAGCCGGCTGCATGGCTAAAATCCCCGCAATCGCTAACTTTTGTTTTTGGCCGCCCGACAGCTCGCTGGGCGCCGCGTGGGCATAGTCGCTCAGGCCGACGTAGGCTAAGGCCTGGCTCACCGCCTGGCCAAGCTTCGGTTGCTTAACCCCCAGATTTTCTGGTCCAAACGCCACGTCTTCCTCAACGGTGGTGGCGACAATCTGATTGTCCGGATTTTGAAAGATCATGCCGCAGCTGCGTCTGATCTCCCAGATATCCTGTTCCGCAGCCGTCGACTTACCGTCCACCCACACGGCGCCTGAGGTCGGCAATTCCAGTCCGTTAATCAGCCGGGCTAACGTAGACTTTCCGGATCCGTTGCGGCCCAGGATGGCCAGGTGCTCGCCCCGTTTGATGCTAAGGCTGATATGGTCAACGGCGTAAGCTGATTCAGCCTCGTAAAAAGATTGCTCCGATTGGGCAGCGGCTTCCGGCGTATCGGCAGCGGCCGGATACGCAAAGCAGACCTCTTGTATATCAATAAACGTATCCGGCACCCTGTAATCCCCTCGTCCTCAGTAATGTCTTCATTTTATGCCTGATTAAACAAACAGGAGGAAACATGACGCTCCTCCTGCCCAAACAGATAAGTAATAACGATATTCAGATCAGCTCAATGACAGCCATCAAGGCAGCGTCGCCTCTGCGCGGTCCTACCGCGGTGATTCTGGTATAGCCGCCGCTGCGGCCATTATATTTAGGCGCCACATCATTGAACAGGATATTAACCGGATTGACCGTCTTGCCATCCTTGCTCTCAGACTGAACCAGCCACTTCATGGCCTGCCGTCTGGCGGCCAGCCTTGCGGGGCTGTCAACCTGCTGTTGCGCCGTGGTCAGTTCTCTTTCCACTACGTCGTATTCGACGCCATTTTTAGAGGTTTTACGCTTCAGCGCCTTATGTCCCTTGGAGTCAAGTTTGGCTTTTGAAACCAGAACATCTCTGGTCTCAAAGGCATCCTGATATTTGACGGCCAAGGTAATCAACTGTTCGGCAATCTTTCTCACTTCTTTGGCTCTGGTTTCCGTTGTCGTAATCTTGCCTTTGACAAGTAAATCGGTGGTTAATCCACGCAGCATCGACAACCGGATATCCGGGGTTCTCCCCAGCTTGCGATGTCCTGACATATTTTCCTCCTGCAACTAAGAACTAAAGTCGGGTCTGGATTAACCTCAGAGCTGACTGCTTGCGGCCAGCGACAAACCCATATCTTCCAACTTCTGAATAACTTCTTCCAATGACTTTTTGCCCAGGTTTCTGACCTTCATCATATCTTCTTCCGACCGCGCTGCCAGATCTCCGACCGTATTAATGCCCGCACGTTTTAAGCAGTTATAAGTCCGGACAGAAAAATCCATATCTTCAATTGCGGTATCCAGCATGCGGGAGCGCTCATCATCTTCTTCATTATCTGCAAAACTGCTGTCCTTGCTGTCATCAGTCAGGCCAATGAATATTTGCAGATGATTGGACAAAATTCTGGCGGCGGTGGACAAAGCTTCCTCCGCTCTTATGGTGGCATCAGTCCAGACTTCCATGGTCAGGCGGTCAAAGTCGGTTACCTGGCCCACACGCGTATCTTCGATGGCGTAATTCACCTTTTTAACCGGGGTAAAAATAGAGTCTATCGGGATCACCCCAATGGGCTGATTGGGCCATTTATTTTGGTCAGCACTATTATATCCGCGGCCGCGGCTGAAGGTCATCTCAATAAAGAGGCGACCGCTGCCATTTAAAGTAGCAATATGTTGATCCGGGTTCATTATCTCGATTTCTTCATCACAGGTAATATCGCCGGCCTTAACCTCGCCCACACGGCCTTCTTCCGTGCTCAAATAAACCGTCTTGGGACCGTCAACGTGCAATTTGGCCCGGATGCCCTTAATGTTCAGGATGATCTCGGTCATGTCTTCAATGACACCTTCAACCGTAGAAAATTCATGATACACACCGTCAACACGGATAGCCGTGACTGCGGCGCCAGGCAGGGATGACAAAAGCACACGGCGCAAAGAGTTGCCTAAAGTCATACCATAGCCGCGCTCCAGCGGTTCAACGACAAATTTGCCGAATGAACCGTCATTATTGAGTTCGACCGTATTGATGACAGGCTTATTCATTTCAATCATGGGTACCTCCTACGATAATGTCGGTAGGATAAATCCTATAACACAGTCCCATCTTACGAGTCAGTCCGCTTATTTGGAATACAACTCGACGATCAGACGCTCCTTAACCTCAAGATCGATATCTTCACGACCCGGCAGGCTCACAACAGTACCCTTGAGTTGCTCCATATTGACACTCAGCCAGTGCGGGATCGTCCGTCCGGCTTCCATATCTTTGAATTTGGCTGAATCGCGGGAACCTTCCGCCACCGCCACCTCATCACCGGCGTTAAGGAACATAGAAGGAATATTAGCCTTTTTGCCATTTACCGTATAATGCCCATGCAGCACCAGTTGCCGCGCTTCAGACCGGGAAGCGGCCAGGCCCATACGATAAACGATATTATCAAAACGGCGCTCTAACAATGAGAGCAGATTTTCACCGGTTTTACCCTGCATCCGTTCAGCCGTCTGAAACGTCTTATGGAATTGCTTTTCCAGCACGCCATAAAAGCGTTTGGTTTTTTGCTTTTCCCGCATTTGAATGCCGTACTCGGACATTTTCCTGCGCATTTGCGCCTGTCCATGCTGGCCCGGCGCGTAACTTCTTCTGGATACGGCGCATTTCCCGCTATAGCAGCGGCCGCCCTTCAGGAAAAGTTTTTCGCCTTCTCTCCGGCATAACCGGCAGGCGGATTCGGTATATCTAGCCATGCTTTTACCTCCGCATTACACTCTTCTTCTTTTAGGCGGTCTGCAGCCATTATGAGGAATTGGGGTCACATCCTTGATGAAGGTGACTTCAAGGCCGTTGGCTTGCAGCGCACGGATAGCCGACTCCCGGCCGGATCCCGGTCCCTTGACAAAAACTTCAACAGAACGCATACCATGATCATAAGCAGTCTTGGCAGCTTGCTCCGCAGCCATTTGCGCGGCAAAGGGTGTGCCCTTGCGTGAGCCCTTCATACCAATGCCGCCGGCACTGGCCCAGGAAATAGCGTTGCCGTTCGGATCCGTGATCGTGACAATAGTATTATTGAAGGAAGACTGAATATGAGCATGTCCCTTATCGACATTCTTACGGTCTCTTCTTCTTGGCCGGGCGGCCTGACGTTTGTTTTGAACTTTAGGCATAATCGGCCTCCTTACTTCTTCTTGTTAGCCATCGTGCGGCGGGGTCCTTTACGGGTACGCGCATTGGTTTTGGTCCGCTGGCCGCGCACCGGCAGGCCAGAACGATGACGTCTGCCCCGATAGCTGCCGATCTCAATCAGGCGTTTGATGTTCATTGCCACATCACGCCGCAGATCACCTTCAACCGTATAATCATTCTCTAAAACGTCACGGATCTTGGCTAATTCTTCATCAGACAAGTCTTTAACGCGTGTATCCGGGTTGATCTGGCATTTTTGCAAAATTTCATTAGAAAGCGTTCTGCCGACACCATAAATATAGGTGAGCGCGATTTCAACGCGCTTTTCATTTGGCAGGTCGACTCCTGAAATACGTGCCATTTAATGTTTACCTCCAAAGTTGCTACTCAAGCTGCAAGTAGTCGCAATTGCTGACAGTGCAATTGACGCTCTATCGCAAACACAGACGACGGCGGTCCCTGTCCGACCGCTACAGCCGCGCCGGCCGTGGAAAAAACCCCAGGACAGAAGACAGGGCTCAGCCCTGTCTCTGTTTATGCTTGGGATCCGAGCAAATTACCATAACTCTGCCCTTACGCTTAATGACTTTGCACTTCTCGCACATCGGTTTGACCGAAGGTCTGACTTTCATCTCGTTCACCTCCCTGGGAATCGCCAAAAACGCAGTCTTTGGCGCATGCTATAATATTCTATCAAAATAATTCTACAATTCAAGGCCAGTTAAGGTCATTTTCTCATGGCAGCTGTAGAATTATACGCTCATGTTATTGTATTTTTTAAGCACTATGTAGCATTTACCAATATTCTATCAGTTACTCCTGTAAACGCTTTGCGTCAGCAGGCTGACGCCCGCCAGAGTCACAACGGTAAGCGGTACGTTCTATTTTGCCCGCCAGGTTATGCGGCCGCGGGATAAATCATAAGGGGTTAGCTCAAGGGTCACCCGGTCACCGGGCAGAATTTTAATATAGTGCTGTCTCAGTTTGCCGGAAATATGGGCCAGTACTTCATGGCCATTCTCCAGTCTTACTTTAAATTGCGCATTGGGCAGCGCATCAAACACCACGCCTTCTACTTCAATTACATCTTCTTTAGACATCTGACGCCTCCTTTACCAGCGTTATTGCTTTGTTTTAACTTCTTTTTGCTGAGCTTTCAGCAGCTTTCGCAGCCTGGCCTCAACCGATTCCGGATCAGTCTGAGCAGCAGCCGCGACCAGCCAGTCACCCGACGCGTCCGCAGCCGACACGGTCAGCCTGACATGCTTCCGGTTTTTGCGCTTGGGTTTGCTTAAGCTCCGCAGCCTTCCGTCACAAAGCCGTAAGTACAAGACGCCTGTTTCAAGAGCTGTAGCTGTCACCACATATAAACGGCCCTGATCATGACCGCAGATAGACTGGACAATATCCCCAATCTTAGGGTCAGGCGCGCTGAGCGGCAGTCGGTCAACAGCCCGCATAGGTTTCCGGAATGGTCAGGGCAATCGGTCCGGCTTCCGTAAGGGCCACAGTATTTTCATAATGGCAGGAGGGTTTACCATCTCGTGTCACGATGGTCCACTCATCCTCCAGAACTTCAACCGCGGCCGTGCCCAGATTGATCATCGGCTCAATGGCTAAAACCATACCGGACTGCAGTCTCGGTCCATGGCCCGCGTGACCATAATTCAAGACTTCCGGATCCTCATGCATTTCCCGCCCGATGCCATGCCCGGTCAGTTCCCGGACAATACCATAACCGTGTTTTACCGCCACCGCCTGTACAGCCGCGCTGATGTCCCCCAGCCGGTTTCCCGGCCGGGCCTGCTCAAAGCCGGCCCAGAAACACTGCTCTGTCACTTTGATTAATTCCAGTACCTCCGGCCTGACCGTCCCGACCGGATAAGTGCGGGCCGCATCACCATGCCAGCCATTCAGTTTGGCCACCACATCAACGCTGACGATCATGCCATCCCTGATGATGTGATCCGCCCGACCTATGCCATGCACAACTTCATCGTCAACGCTGACACAGACCGCCCCCGGAAAGGGCGGGTCGCCGTAGTTTTTAGAAGAGGGTTCCGCGCCAAAGCTGCGAATGATCTCTTCACAGCGCCGATCAATATCCAGCGTTGAAATGCCGGGCCGGATAAAGGTCTTCATATCTTTAAGCACTTCGGCGACGACCCGGCTGGCCGGTTTCATTTCTTCTATTTCCTGCATGGTCTTGATTTCAATCATTGGTTGCGTCCTTATATTCCCCGCAAGGCATCCGCGACGCTCTGCGTGACGGCCTCCGGACTCTTGCTGCCGTCAATTTTCAGCAGCAGGCCCTTCCGGTCATAGTAATCCGCTAAAGGTTCCGACTGGGAATGATACACCTCCAGCCGGCTCTTAACGGTTTCTTCACGGTCATCCTCCCGGACGATCAGCTTATTGCCGCAGACATCACAGATGCCTTCCCTGGCGGGGCGGCGGCTGTTAATGTTGTAGCTTTCGCCACACTCAGGGCAAACCATCCGGCCCGAGAGCCGGCGGATAATCTGCTCATCGGGAACAACTAATAAAATAACGGCATCCAGGCCCCGCTCCTCACCGGCAAAAAAGCTATCCAGCGCTTCAGCCTGGCTGACATTGCGCGGGAAACCATCCAGTAAAAACTGATCACCACGGCAATCCTCCAGCAGGGTCTGCCGCACCATCCGGATAGTCAGTTCATCGGGAACCAGCTGGCCTTTTTTAATATAACCCTGCGCCTCCTGACCCAGCACAGTCTGATTTTTAATATTACTGCGGAACATATCACCAGTAGAAATATGTCTGCAGCCGGTAGCCTGGCAAACCCCCGGTGCCACAGTGCCTTTACCGGCACCCGGCGGCCCCATAATTATCAGTCTCACTTACTTTCCCTCGCTTCTAATCAATAACAACAGCACGAAAGCCCCATACCGTTTCCGGTTCAGGGGCATGGACCCGCAAGCTTAGCCGCGGGGTGCGTGCGTTGGTTTACTCTATCATACTCAATCCAAAAAGCCTTTGTAGTTACGCATGGACATCTGGGCTTCCAGTTGGTTGATCAGATCCAGACAAACACCGACAATAATGATGATAGCGGTGCCGCCAAACCATATCCCCGTATTTTGAGTACCGGTCAGGGTGCCAATCAGCATGGGGGCCAGCGAAACCACCACCAAAAAGAGGCCGTCAAACCAGGTCAGCCGCTGGGAAGTCCGGGCAATAAACTCAGAGGTAGGACGCCCGGGACGGACGCCTGGGATATACCCGCCGTTTTTCTGAATGTTGTTAGATACCTCAATGGGATTAAACTGAATCATGGAATAAAAAAACGTAAATCCAAAAATCAGTAAAGCGTCTAACACATAATAGAACGGGCTGGTGCCAAAATCCGAAAACCAGCGTGCCACCACATTAGTACTGTTAGAGAAGAAAAAGGTGACAATCAGGTTAGGAATCTGGAGGATACTGACCGCAAAGATAACCGGAATAACGCCGGATTGGTTGACCTTGATGGGCAGGTAGGTTGATTGCCCGCCATACATTTTGCGGCCGACCATACGCTTAGCGTATTGAATTGGGATGCGTCTTTCTGCCAGTTGTACGTACAACACGGCAATAATAGCCGCGACCGTTAATATCACCACCAACAGCACTCTGAAAATGGACAAGAATACATTAGCCACTGCCCATTGTTCACTCAGCGTCACCAGGTTGCCCAGCATGCTGGGGATGCGAGCTAAAATACCGGCAAAGATAATAATGGATATACCATTACCAATACCATGCACGTTAATCAGTTCGCCAATCCACATGATAATAGCCGTACCGGCGGTAAAGGAGCCGATTACCACTAACGCGTTCAGCCAAGTCGGCAGGACGCTAGTGTTAGCCGTGCGGGTGTTAAACCAAAAAGCAAAACTGGTTAGCAAAGCCAGGGCAACCGTTACAATACGAACGATCTGTTGAATTTGCTTGCGGCCGGTCTCACCTTCCTTAGACATACGCTCTAGTGCGGGGATCGCTACAGTCAGCAGCTGGATAATAATAGAAGAGTTGATATAAGGCGTAATGCCCATGGCAAATATCGACACCGCAGCCAGAGCGCCGCCGGACATAATGTCCATCAGGCTGCCCAGCTGACCAAAATTGCTGAGCAGATTGGTGAAGGCAACTTTGTCGATTCCAGGCACCGGGATGTTACCGCCCACGCGGAACACCGCAATCATTGCGATGGTAAACAGGAGTTTCTTGCGAAGCTCCGGAACCCGCCAGGCGTTTTTGAGCGTGTCAAACATGCTGCCCATGGCTTAAACCTCCTCAGCCTGTCCTCCAGCTTTCTCAATTGCTTCTTTAGCGCCGGCGGTAAACTTATCAGCTTTGACAGTCAGTTTCCTGGTCAGCTCACCACCATTAAGAATTTTCAGGCCATCCATCTGGTGATTGAAGGAAATAATGCCGGCCTTTTTGATGGTCTCAAGGTCAACCACCGCGCCATCCTCAAACAGATTCAGGCGATCAACTTTTACCAGCACGTATTTGGTGGCAAAGCGTTTGTTGTTGAAGCCACGCTTGGGCAGCCGGCGGTATAACGGCATCTGACCGCCTTCAAAACCGGGACGGACCCCGCCGCCGCTGCGGGCCTTTTGGCCTTTGTGACCGCGGCCGGCGGTTTTACCGTTACCGGAACCCACGCCGCGCCCCTTGCGGTAAGCTTTGGCATTGCTGCCGGGAACAGCGGTAAATTCATTCAGTTTCATTTGCTCAATGGCCCCCTTACGCTTCTTCGCACTTGACGACATGGTCAAGTTTGCGGATCATGCCGCGAATGGCTTCGTTATCTTCATGCAGCGCGCTGTGACCGATTTTGGTTACACCCAGAGCGACAGCGGTAGCTTTTTGTCTGGCAGTCACGTTACTGATACTTTTAACCAAGGTAACTTTAATCTTAGACATCTGCGTCCCTCCGTTTACAGGATTTCTTCCGGTGCTTTACCGCGCAGACGCGCCACTTCATTAAGGACCTTCAGTGCTTTCAGTCCTTCAAACACCGCGTTCACCATGTTGTTGCTGTTGTTAGAGCCCAGGCTCTTGGTACGGATATCTGAGATCCCCGCCAGTTCACAGACCGCGCGGACCGGGCCTCCGGCAATAACGCCGGTACCAGGCTTGGCCGGTTTCAGTAAAACCTTGCCGCCGCCAAACTCACCGGTGACTTCATGCGGGATAGTTGTGTTGACCATCGGTACTTCAATCAGATTCTTTTTGGCGTCTTCACTGGCTTTGCGGATCGCTTCAGGAATTTCAGCCGCCTTGCCCAGGCCCTTGCCGACATGTCCCTGTCCGTCACCCACAATGATCAATGCGGTGAAGCGCATATTACGACCGCCCTTGACGGTCTTGGATACGCGTCCGATATGGATCACGTGTTCATTTAATTCCAGAGTATTTGGGTTGATCTTCATATCTCCTGCTGCCTCCGTCAGAATTTCAGGCCGGCTTCGCGCGCCGCCTCTGCCACTGCCTTCACTCTGCCGTGATAGATATATCCGCCACGGTCAAAGACGACTTCGCTGATACCCTTTGCCAGGCAGCGCTGGGCTGCCAGCTTGCCAACCGCTTTAGCCGCCGTGACATTACCGCCGTTGCCCAGTTCTGCTTTTACCGCCTGATCCAATGAGGAACTGCTGACCAGCGTGACCCCTGCCTTATCATCAATTACCTGGGCATATATATGCTTCAGGCTGCGATACACGCACAGACGGGGACGGTCAGACGTGCCGCTGATTTTAAAGCGAACACGCGCATGTTTGCGTAAACGGACGGCGTTCTTATCGATTTTCTTTATCATTTATCTCACCTTCCCTTATTTAGCCTTACCGCCGGTCTTGCCTTCCTTAAGATGCAGGACCTCGTAATCGTACTTTATGCCCTTGCCCTTATATACATCAGGGACACGGAAAGCTCTGATTTTAGCGGCAGTCTCGCCGACTAACTGCTTATCAGCACCCTTAACCGCAATTTTATTCTGGCCGTTCACCTCAATGGTGATACCAGCTGGCTCTTCCAGTTCCACCGGGTGGGAATAACCCAGGGAAAGCACCAGCTTGCTGCCTTGTTTGGCCGCTCTGAAGCCGACGCCATTTACTTCCAGATTTTTTTGGAAACCTTCGCTGACGCCCACCATCATATTGTGAATCAAGGCGCGGTACAGGCCGTGCAGGGCTTTGGTTTCTTTCTCATCATTGGGACGCTCCACCAAAACCTTCTGGTCCTCTACCTTTACAGTGAAGACGGGATTTATCGTTTGTGACAGGGTAACTTTACCCTTTGATACGGTGACGGTTGAACCATCCAGCCGGACGTCGACGCCCTGCGGAATATCAACCGGCTTTCTGCCAATTCGGGACATATCTGTTCCTCCTGCTCTTAAGATTGAGACGGCCTCAGCCGTCGTTTCAGAGATCTTCGCTGTACAATCAGGCGCAGCGCCGTTTCTCATCTCAGGCTTAGGTCTGATGACTTAATTACCAGACAAAAGCCATTACTTCGCCGCCCAGGCTCTTTTTACGGGCGTCGCGATCGGTCATGATCCCCTGGTTGGTGGATACAATGGCTATACCCAAACCACCCAGCACCCGGGGGAGCTCAGCCGCGTTAGCGTACACGCGCAGGCCGGGCCGGGAAATGCGTTTCAAGCCGCTGATGACACATTTTTTATCAGCATACTTAAGTGTGATCCTGATAACGCCCTGTTTGTCGTCCTCAACCACGTCATACTTATAAATGTAACCCTCATTTTTCAGGATCTCTGCCAATGCTTTTTTAACATTGGAAGCGGGTACATCAACGGACTGGTGCTTGGCCGCTGCCGCGTTGCGAATGCGGGTAAGCATGTCGGCAATAGAATCTGTGATTTGCATGATCTTCCTCCTTCTGCCTGGGGCTTACCAGCTGGCCTTTTTGATTCCGGGGATCTGACCTTTGTAAGCCAGTTCGCGGAAGCATAAACGGCAGATACCATATTTGCGGATATAGGCGTGCGGACGACCACAGATTTTGCAGCGGTTATGCGCACGAGTTGAATACTTAGGCTCTCTGGAAGCCTTTATTTTCATAGATGTCTTGGCCATAACGCTCTCCTTACTTCCTGAACGGCATGCCTAACTGGGTCAGCAGTTCTCTGGCTTCTTCGTCGGTCTTCGCGGTGGTGACAATAATGATGTCCATACCACGGATTTTATCGATCTTGTCATACTCGATTTCCGGGAAGATCAACTGTTCCTTAGTGCCGGTAGCATAGTTGCCATGGCCATCAAAGGAGTTAGGATTCAAGCCGCGGAAGTCGCGGATCCGGGGAACGGCCAGGCTGATAAAGCGATCCAGAAATTCATACATTTGATCGCCGCGCAAGGTCACTTTGCAGCCGACTTCCATACCCTCACGCAATTTGAAGTTTGCGATGGATTTTCTGGCTTTGGTTATGACGGCTTTTTGACCGGTTATGGTGGCCAGGTCATTGGCCGCGTTATGGACCGTCTTGCTGCCGTCGCGAGCGTCACTGCCCACGCCGATATTCAACACGATTTTATCTAACTTAGGGATTTGCATCGGGCTCCTGTACTTAAAGGTTTCCTGGAGCGCCGGCACGATTTCTTGATTATAGCGGTCTTTTAGTCTTGCCATAGTTTCCTCCTACCTTTAAGCCTTGGCCGCGTGGCTGACGGTTTCAATCTCAGCACCGCAGGCTTTGCAGATCCGGACTTTATTGCCGGCATCATTGAATTTATAGCCGATCTTGACCGGTTTCTTGCAGCTGCTGCAAACCAACATACAGTTAGCGGCAGCAATCGACGCTTCTTTTTCAATAATACCGCCGGCCTGATTCTGGTTATTGGGTTTCTGATGCTTCTTAACAATATTCACGCCTTTAACAATGACCCGGCCGGTAGACGTGAGAACCTTGGTGACCTCACCGGTTTTGGCGCGGTCTTTGCCTGTACGGATGTAAACCGTATCACCTACTTTAATATGGACTTTAGCCATGTTAACCTCCTCACAGAACTTCCGGTGCCAGGGACAGAATGCGCATGTACTCTTTATCACGCAGCTCTCTGGCGATTGGTCCGAAGATACGCGTTCCACGGGGATTTTTGTCATCTCGGATGATGACCGCAGCATTTTCATCAAAGCGGATATAGGAACCGTCAGCACGGCGGATAGCGTCCTTGGTCCGGACGACCACAGCCTTGACGACCTCACCCTTTTTGACCACGCCGCCAGGCGCGGCTTCTTTAACGCTGCAGACAATGACATCGCCAATGGACGCAAACTTACGCCAGGAACCGCCGAGCACTTTGATGCACTGCAGTTCACGAGCGCCGGTATTATCAGCGGATTTAAGTCTGGTTTGTACTTGAATCATAACTTGAACTCCTTCCCGGGCCCGGATCAGCTGATCCGTTTGCCCAACTGTGCACCCTGTTATTTAGCGCGCTCAATGATCTCGGTCACTCTCCAGCGCTTATCTTTACTCAGCGGGCGGGTTTCCATCACGCGGACGCGGTCACCGGTATGACAACTATTCTCTTCATCGTGGGCTTTGAGCTTCATGCTCCGCTTCACGTACTTCTTATATAAAGGATGCTTGATGTGCTCGGTAATGGTCACCACGACGGTTTTATCCATTTTGTCGCTCGTCACAATTCCGACTCTCTGTTTACGTAAGTTTCTCTCGACAGCCATCCGAACCTTCCTCCTCACTTGTTAGCAGCGTTGAGCTCGCGCTCACGCAAAATGGTGTTAACTCTGGCCAGATCACGCTTGACCAGACGAAGTTCGGCCGTATTTTCAAGCTGCTTGGTCGCGTTTTGGAAACGAAGTTTGAATAACTGTTCCTTGAGGGCGACGATTTCCTGGTTCAACTCCTCGGAGGATTTATCGCGGTAATCTTTAGCCTTCATTCAGCTCAGCCTCCTTCTCACGAACAACAATCTTGGTTTTGCAGGGCAGCTTATGGCTGGCCAGACGCAGCGCCTCGCGGGCATCTTCTTCTGAGACACCGGCGACTTCAAAAAGCACGCGACCGGGTTTAATGACTGCGACCCAATACTCCGGCGAGCCTTTACCGGAACCCATACGGGTTTCAGCCGGCTTTTTGGTGACGGGTTTGTCCGGGAACACCTTGATCCAGACCTTACCCCCTCTTTTAAGGAAACGGTTAATGGCTACACGGGCGGCTTCAATCTGATTTGACTTAAGCCAGCAGGGTTCTGTGGCTTGAAGGCCGTAATCACCGTAAACAACTGTATTGCCGCGGGTGGCCATACCATTCATATTACCGCGGTGTTGCCTTCTGTACTTTACTCTTTTGGGAAGCAGCATCAGGCTTTACCTCCTTCGACTTGCTTGTCCGCATGATCGCGCGATTTAAAGACTTCACCGCGGAAAACCCAGACCTTGACGCCGATACGACCGGCGGTGGTGTTAGCTTCGGCAAAGCCGTAATCAATGTCCGCGCGCAGGGTCTGCAGGGGGATCGTCCCCTCGTGATAATGCTCCGCCCGGGCGATTTCAGCGCCGCCCAGCCGGCCGGAAACCTGCGTCTTAATGCCCTTGGCACCGGCTTTCATAGCCCGGCCCATCGCCTGTTTCATGGCGCGCCGGAAGGAAATTCTCTTTTCCAGCTGCGCCGCAATGCTCTCTGCCACTAGCTGCGCATCAACGTCCTGATTCTTAACTTCATTAACATTAATCAGAAAGTCCTTGCCAAAGGTGGTCTTGAGTTTCTTTTTCAGGCTGTCGATACCTGAACCCTGGCGGCCAATCACAATACCGGGTTTAGCGGCCCAGATGGTCAGGACAGTCTTTTCATCGCCCTTGCGCTCGATCTCAATCCGAGGGCAACCGGCAGCGAAACATTCCTTTTTTACAAAGTCGCGGATGGCCTTGTCTTCAACGAGGTAAGTGCTGAAGCTCTTTTTATCCGCGTACCATTTGGTATCCCAATCCTTAATAACGCCGACTCTGAAGCCATGCGGATTAATCTTTTGACCCATCTTCAGTCCTCCTCACTTTTTTTCCTTGAGCACCACGGTCAGGTGGCAGGTCCGCTTGTTAATCCGGTTGGCTGAGCCTCTGGCCCGCGGCATGATCCGCTTGATGACCGGACCCGGATTGGCGTAAGCCTGCTCCACATACAGGGCGTCACGGGAAAGGGAGTTGTTATTGACGGCGTTAGCCTCCGCTGATTTGATCAGCTTCAGGAGGATAGGCGATACAGCCCGCGGCGTATAGGTCAGGATGGCGATGGCCTCATCCAGCTGCTTGCCGCGAATCAGTTTGCAAACCGCATTGGCTTTGATGGGAGCCAGGCTGACATGGCGGACATGAGCGATACCCTGATCGCGGCCGATGCCCAGAGCCTTGCGCTCTTTTTTGGTGAGGCGCTTCAGGCGCTGATTCTTTTTGCGGGTTTCCGCATAGGCCTGGCGAAGCTCATCACGATGTTCTTCCATGAATTGCTTTGGCATGACCTTCTTGGTTTTAAGCACTGTGTTTTCCACTTTTGTTCCTCCCTCTCGATCAGCGCGTGGTCTTATCCGAGCCAGCGTGGCCGCGGTAGGTTCTGGTGGGAGCAAATTCACCCAACTTATGGCCGACCATATCTTCTGTTATATAGACCGGAACGTGTTTTCTCCCGTCATGCACCGCAATGGTATGACCTACCATCTCGGGGAAAATCGTGGAGGCGCGGGACCAAGTCTTAATGACGCGTTTGTCTCCGTTAGCGTTCATCACTTCAATTCTCTTCATCAGTGACGCTTCGACGAAATAACCTTTTTTTGTCGATCTGGACATGTTATCCTCCCTTACTTCCCTCTGCGCTTCACAATATATTTACTGGAAGCTTTTTTACGGTTTCTGGTTTTCTTACCCAGTGTAGGCACACCCCAGGGGGTTACAGGGCCGGGCAGGCCAACCGGAGACTTACCTTCACCACCGCCGTGGGGGTGATCGTTAGGGTTCATAACCACACCGCGGACGGCGGGCCGGACGCCTCTGTGCCGGTTGCGGCCCGCCTTGCCCAGATCAACATTTTCATGCTCTGAGTTGCTGACGGCGCCAACCGTAGCCCGGCAGCCTACCGGGATCATGCGCACTTCACCGGATGGCAGCCGGATCTGGGAATACGCCCCGTCTTTAGCCACCAGCTGAGCAATGGCGCCGGCGGTTCTGACCAGCTGGGCGCCTTTGCCAGGCTTCATCTCAATGTTATGGATTTCCGTGCCCACCGGAATATTGGCCAAAGGCAGCGCATTGCCGGCAATAATATCCGCGTCTGCTCCGCTGACCACCGTCTGGCCAACTTTCAGGCCATCCGGCGCCAGGATATAGCGGCGTTCGCCGTCCTGATACTGCAGTAGGGCAATATGAGCGGTGCGGTTGGGGTCATATTCCAGTGCGACGACTTTGGCAGGTACGCCGTCTTTGTCGCGCTTCCAGTCGATCAGACGGATTTTGCGTTTGTTGCCGCCCCCAATATGGCGGACGGTAATTCTCCCGTAGCTGTTACGGCCACCGGTCTTACTCTTACTGACGGTAAGGTTCTTTTCCGGCTTTTTATCGGTCAGCATCGAAAAATCAGCCACCGTCATATGCCGACGAGAGGGAGATGTTGGATTAAAGCTCTTGACTGGCATCTTTTTTGCTCCTTATCTTACGTGACCGATTACTGGCCAATTCCAAATTCTTCAATAGCTGTCTTGTACTTGCGATCACTTTGAACCTTTTTACCGCCGGTGGTCAGGTAAGACGCGGCCGCAGGATTTTGATCAATGGTTACGATCGCTTTCTTCCAGCTGGGACGGCGGCCTTCCTGGCGGGAACGCAGGCGTTTATTTTTCCCCAGGCGATTCTGCGTATTTACAGCCGTTACTTTCACGCCAAAAAGCTGCTCGCAGGCCTGACGGATCTCAGGTTTGGTCGCGCCCTTAGCCACGACAAATGTATAACGGCCCAGCGCGGCTTCCGCCGAGCTGCGCTCGGTGATCAGCGGCTTCAGGATGATATCGTGCGCGGACTTCATGACGCGTACACCTCCTCGATCTGTTCAACTGCGGCTTTGGTCACCACAAACTTGTCATATTTCAATACATTCAGCACATTCAGTGTATTCACCCGGGTGGTCTGGACATTCAGCAGATTGCGGGCGGACCGTTCCACATTGGGGTTGCTCTCCTCCGTAACCACCAGGGCCTTGGCCGCGTCAATCTTCAGGTTTTTCAGGACCGCCACAAACTTTTTGGTTTTAATTTCATCCAGCTCCAGTTTATCCAGCACAATCACATTGCCTTCCAGCAGCTTTTGCGACAGGGCTGATTTCAAAGCCAGCCGTCTGAGCTTTTTGGGGACGGCCTGGCGGTAACTGCGCGGAACCGGTCCAAAGATAATGCCGCCGCCGACCCACTGCGCGGCGCGAATCGAGCCCTGACGGGCGCGGCCGGTGCCTTTTTGGCGGTACGGTTTACGACCGCCGCCGCGGACTTCGCTGCGGCCTTTAGTTTTACTAGTGCCCTGACGCAGATTTGCCAACTGGCTCTTGACCACCTGGTGCATCACGGCTTCATTGGGTTCGATACCAAATACGGCGTCGGAAAGCTCGATCTGACCGTTTACGGTACCGTCCATATTGTAGACATCAATCTTAGCCATTATTACTGCTCCTCTCCTCTACGCCTTAAGCCTGCGCGTGCTTCACGCTGGGGGTAATCTCCAGGAAAGCACCCTTGATTCCGGGGCAGGCGCCGCGGACAGCCAGGATATTGCGTTCGCCGTCTACCATGACGACGTCCAGATTTTGAACGGTTACGCGCGCGCTGCCCAGATGACCAGGCATCTTTTTACCCGGCAAAACCCGGCTGGGGGTAGCAGACGTCCCCAGGGAGCCGACTCTTCTGTGATATTTAGAACCGTGAGCCTCTTTACCGCCTTTTTGGTTATGGCGCTTGATGTTGCCGGCAAAGCCTTTGCCTTTTGAGGTCCCAACCACATCAATGTGATCGCCCACCGCCAGCATGTCTGACACTTTGATCTCCTGGCCCAGACTAAAGTCATCCGCGTTTTCCGTATGGAACTCGCGAATTACCGCTTTGGGATCAACTCCGGCGGTCTTAAACTGACCGGCATCCGGCTTATTCACTGTGTTGGGGCGCTTGTCCGCAAAGGCGACACGGACCGCGGTATAGCCGTCACTGTCAGCCGTCTTTTTTTGGATCACATAGACCGGACCGCATTCGATGACAGTTACCGGGATCGCGCTGCCGTTTTCATCAAACAGCTGCGTCATACCGACTTTTCTGCCCAGCATGAACTTACTCATTTATCGTTCCTCCTGTTCGGGTCGGCTGTCAATATCGGTTGCAGCCTGCCCTGGTTATTGGTTCGCTTTTTAAGGCGGCGAACTTGACCTCGCGGTCTATTGCAAGACCGCATCCCAAACCTTACAGTTTGATCTCAATGTTGACACCGGCTGGCATATCCAGCTTCATCAGTGCTTCAACCGTCTTTTGGTTAGGCGCCAGAATATCAATCAGACGCTTATGGGTCCTGGATTCAAACTGCTCACGTGCGTCTTTGTGCTTGTGCGGCGAACGCAGAATCGTGATAATCTCTTTTTCTGTGGGCAGCGGAATCGGACCTGACACGCTGGCGCCCGTGCGCTTGGCCGTTTCAACAATCCGCGCCGCGCTCTGGTCCAAAACCTCATGGTCGTAGGACTTTAGTCTGATTCTGATCTTCTGATTAGTGGCCATTGGTAATCCTCCTGTTATGCTGCTTGACAGTTACAACCGTTCCGGGCGTATCTTTGTTCCCCATCATAAAGCCCAGTCAGTTATCACACGGGTGAAAGCTGTACTGGGCAGAATTAAAGTCAAAGCTCAATTCCTGCTCGGTTAACTGCCCGTCCGGCTTCAAGGAGCCGGGCTTCTCAATCTCAGTTACCCGCCGTGGCTGGAGCAGCCAACCCACTGCGGCAATCTGAAATGTCATCGCTTGCGCAAACTCGCGCAACAAAAATTATACTCGCAGCCCCCGGGCAATGGCAAGCCAGGTTGATTTTTTCTTGGCCAAAGATTATCGGCATACGGCTTGCTTGATTGCGGCACATTGCATAAATATATCTATCAATATTATCCTATAAGGTCATGGACAGCTAACTGAAGGAAAAACTGGCCTCGCCGCGCCCCGGCCGGGGGTCAATCGCCGGCCGCGGCGGCCGTAGTGCTGGCCGCCGCCGTCTCCGACGTTTGCGCAGCTGAGGCAGCCGGAGTGCTTTCACCGGCTAAAGAGAGCGGAAACTCCGTCAGAGATTTAAACACATAGCCTTTGGACTCAGCATAATCAACCAGATCTGGTAAGATCTGAATATTGGTGGCGGAGACAGCATGCAGTAATAACACCGCGCCGGGATGCAGATTAGCCTCAATGGTCTGCAGCGCTTCAGTCGGATCCGGCTGGTCATCTACTTCCCAATCACGGTAAGCAAAGCTCCAGAAAACTGTTTTATACCCCATATCATCATAGATTTGCAGGACCCGGTCACTGTAAGCGCCCTGCCCCGGTCTGATGTAGCGCGGCATATCCTGCCCGGTCACGGCTTTAAACGCCGCGGCCTGATCTTCCACATCCGCTATCATCGCCTGGATTCCGTCATCTGCCAGTGTCGTGGCCGGATTAAGGTGATTATAGGTGTGGTTGGCCACAAAATGGCCGTCCGCCAGCATCCGCTCTACCAGGTCCGGGCTGCTGTTCAAATAGGCGTTCGTTATAAAGAAGTTGATGGTGATGCCCTTTTCCTGAGCCTCATCCAGCAGTTTGACCGTATTATCCCGGTTATATTCATAACCGCAGTCCATGGTCAGGTAAAGGGTCTTTTCCGTGGGGTTGCTTTCCTGCCAAATCACCTTATGACGGTCTACCAGGGTCTGAATATCCGCGCTGACTGTGGCCGGCTGCTCACTGTCTGCTTCAGCCGGACTGTACCACCAGCTTAACGCACTGTTGTCATAATCCAGATACCGTGATTCATCAAAAGAAGCCGGGTCAATGGCCGGCGTAGGGGTGGGGGGTACCGGGGTGGGAGACGGCGAAGGCGTTGGGGTAGCGGCTGCAGTCTGGCTAGTACTGGTGAGAGCCGGGGTTGTTTCCTCCGGCCTGGTTTCTGTCTGGCAGGCTGGCAAAAGCAACAGGGCCGCAGCCAGCAGACTGGCGGTCAGCTGCTTTTGCATTTTTCCCGGATCCAGTTTTAACATATGTATATACCTCCTGATAGCTTAACAAAGCGTCTTCTTCAGACGTTAATCACTCAGTCTGGCAGCCAAAGCCGTGAGCTCCTGGGGCGAAAACTGATAATGGCGATGGCAAAAGTGGCAGATCAATTCCGCGCCCTGGGCCTGTTGGGCCAGGTCATTTAGTTCCGCTGCGCCCAGCGACAGCAGGTTTTGCGTCATCCGGCCCCGGCTGCAGTTGCAGCGGTAAGCCAGGCGGCGGCTTTGCAGATACCGGATATCCGGATCTCCCATAAATAAATCCAGCAGCTGGGCTGGCGTAAAGCCTTCTTCCAGCCAATAGGTGATATCCGGGTAGCCCTGCGCGCGGGCCGCTACATAAGCCGCTTCCTGATCATTGGCCCCCGGCATCAGCTGGACCAGGATGCCGCCGGCCTGCCGGATCCCGCCGTGATCCAGCGTCACCCCGACGCCAACCACGCTTTCGACTTGTTCTGACCGAAGCAGATAATTAGCTAATTCATCGCCAATCCCGCCATTCAGGAGTTCAACGGTGCCGGTATAGGGATGGCCTAAACCAAGGTCGCGGATAACCTTTAAGTTACCCCGGCCGACTGCCGCCTTGAGATCTGCCTGGTGCCGGTCATTCTGCAGGCTGGGCACATGAGGATTGACAATATCGCCGCGGACAGTCCCGTCTGCTTCGGCTACGACCGTCATCCCGCCCAGCGCCCCGTCGCCGGTCAGTTGCATGCTCATGCGGTCGCCCTGGCTCTTCAAATCTGATCCCAGCAAAGCCGCGCCGGTTAAAAAACGGCCCAGGAGCATGGCGGAGAGCGGCGACAGATCATGAATGCGGAGAGCCTCCTGAGTCAGGGCAGTGCTGCGGCAGGCAACCAGACGGACATGGCCGTTAAGCGCGGTCGCAATGACCAGGTGATCACCCGGATCGGCAAATTCTGCTGCATTAAATGGTAGGGCCATGCTAATCTCTTCCTTATATGTCGTTGGTCTGATTATGTCTGTATGGCTGACAAACTAACCGACCTGGCCGTCTTGCCCCAGGCCACAGCCCCGCGGCGCGCCGGCTATGGCAGCCCCCGGCCAGGCGACCTCAAACCGCCTGAGCCAGCCAGTAGTTCAGGCCCCTCAGTCAGCGGGCGACCGAACCGCGGTCAGCAGGCGTCTTGTAAACACCGGCGGCGGGGCCGCGGCGCCGGATAGCGCCTGTCGTGGCAGGCGTTCCGCGCCGCTATGCGTGAGCGTATAACAGCTGGCAAGTTTAAGCCCGGCTTGCGTCAGTGCAGCCTGCAGCTCAGCCCAGGACCAGCAGCGTTCGGTAACCGTCACGTCAAAACGCTGCCAGGCGTCCGCGCGGCCTGACGGCACAAAACCGGTTATCTCCGCCGTGTTAAGCGCCTGGGCTTCATCATAGTCCGTCTGCCAGAAGACGGCGTACTGCTCCGTGATATCAAAGGACGGTTGCCGACTTAACGATCTGAAGTGCTCTAATCCTACCACATCAAAGAAGAATTGCCCACCCGGAATCAGCAAGCGGGCGGCGCTTTGAAATAAGCCCAGCAAGTCCCGGCGGGTCAGCAAATGATTGACCGTATCAAGCAGGCAGCAGACCACGCCGGCTTTAAAGCTGCCCGTATCTGCCCGGCTGATATCCTGTAATGCCAAGGTAAATGCCGGGGCCGGGGCCACGCCCGGGCGCGTGGCCCGATCCTCCGGGAAGGAAGGCGCCGCGGCCGTTTGCGTCGCCGGCGCATAGCCTGCGGCTTCCAGGCGCTGCCACGCTTCATTCAGCATCCCGGGCGAGCGGTCGATGCCTAAGACCGAAAACCCTTTCTTCAGGAAGGCCAGCAGCAGGCTGCCCGTGCCGCAGCCCAGATCCGCCATCCGGCGGCAGGGCAGCCGGCCGGCCTGAGTCTGCTGGTCTATCACGGACAGGATCTGTCTCATCAGCTCCGCGCCCGCCGTTGCCTGCTGCTGATAGCGGTCATAGATGAAAGCCAGCTCATCGTAAGCCTCGTCCTGCCGCTCATAAGCTTCCTGCCAGGCCGGACTTGCTTTAGCCTTCGCGGTCATCTGTTCAGCCAGCCGTCTGACTGTCTGTGCCGGCCGCATCCTGCAGCTGCAGCGCCTCAATAGCCTGCTGCAACTGGCTGTCCTCAGCTTCCGGCAGCTGGCTTAAAGGCAGCTGACTGGCTTCATCAGACAAAGAAACCGGATAATCAGGCGTCAGGCCGGTGCCTTCAATCTCTTCACCGCCCGGTAAAACATATCGGAAGATGGTGACATTGACCGCCGATCCGTCGGACAGCTGGATGGTGGTCGTTCCGGAACCCTTGCCATAGCTTTGCTCCCCTACCAGTACGGCTTTGTTCCAGTCCCGCAGGCAGCCGGAAAAGAGTTCCGAGGCACTGGCCGTGTTGCTGTTCATCAGGATGGCATAATGCAGGTCTTCTGAAACCCCCATACTGGCGTCCGAGGTCCACTCCTGGGTGTAGGCCTGGCCATCACTGCGGCCGTTGATCCGGGCTACCTCACCTTCAGGCAGCAGATAGTCCAGGCAGTCAATGACCGCCTGCGCGTCCCCCCCCAGATTATTGCGCAGATCAATCACCATTTCTGTGGCGCCGTCTTCGGTCAGGGAGTCTACCCCGGCTTTAAACTGGTCAAACAAATTCGCGGTAAAGCTGCTGATCTTAAGATAGCCGGTATCTTCATCCAGCATACGGTAGCTTACCACCTCTGTGGTTATATCCTGGCGGGTCATGGTAATGGTCAGATATTCTTCCGTCGAAGGGCGGTAAAATTTGACCGTGACGTCGGTGCCAGCCTCACCTTTTATTTTATTCGCCAGTTCAGAGGCTGAATCCAGATCCTCCACGGATTCCCCATCGACTTCGACCGGGATGTCCCCGGCCATGACGCCCGCTTCATAAGCCGGTCCGCCCTCCTGCACTTCAATAACCTCAAGGGTCCCGTCACTGTCCGGGCTGACCGTGGCGCCAATGCCGCTGTACTGGCCGGATATGCTCTCTTTCATCGCCTGGTAATCATCCGCGCTCAAATAGTAGGTATAAGGATCCCCCAGGGAATCCGGCAAGCCTTGATTAATTGCGGCCAGGATTTCCTGATCAGATAGCTCCCGGTAAAAATTGTCTTTGATCAGCTGAATTTCCGTGGCTAGTTTTTGCGCCTCAGCCTGCGTATCGGCATCTGTGTCCGCCACCCCAATGCTCAGGCCACTGCTGTTCTGCGCAACCGAATTGCCGAAGGGTAAGACGTTATTGATGAGCAAAACATAAAATAAACCGGCCGAAGCAGTAAAAGTAATTAAAGCCGTCAGCAGCACCGGAAATAACAAATGGTGGTGCCCGCGGTCGGCGGCTTTCTTAGCCCGCCGGGGTTCCGGTGCGCCGGTCGGCAGGCTGTTGCCGGGCTGCGGCCAGGTCTTTAAAGGCTCCTGCTCTGACTTAGCCGGCTGACTGTCATTCTGCTCAATCTGATACATGGCTTTTCCCTGTCTTCCTACCTAAACTTAAGGCCGGAGTACACCGGCCGGCTTAAATTACTGACAGCATCACTATAACAGAATCAGGCCGCCAGCGTTGCGTGCTTAAGTAAAAATCAGCCGTTCAGCGGCTGATTTTTACTTAATTGATGTAATTCATCGGATTCACGGTTGACCCGTTAATACTCACTTCCAGGTGGCAGTGAGCTCCGGTTGAGGCGCCGGTACTGCCTACATCCCCCAGATAATCGCCCTGGCTGACCAGCTGACCGGCACTGACGGCCACATATTTCATATGAGCGTAAGTTGTTGTCATACCGTTAGCGTGCTGAATGACCACATAATTACCATAGCCAGACTTGCTGCTGGTATAGTTTTGATTGGGATACGGCATGGACGCGGTTATAACCGTACCGCTTAAAACCGCCCGGATGGGCGTACCAAAAGCAGCGGCAAAGTCTGTGCCATAATGGAAGGATTCAACCGCGCCGGTGATGGGGTGTACCCTGGAGCCGTATTGGGAGGTAATGGTATAGCCGCTGGCAATCGGGGTGATCATTGATTCTGATCCGCTGACCACCGCAGAAGCGGGCGCGGCTGTCGGGGCAGCCTGTGTCGCGGCCGCGGTGGTCTCAGCCACGTCTGAGGCCGCGGCGGCGGTAGCCGCGGCAGTTTCCTGAACCGCCTGGGCTGTCTGGCCCTCCTGAGCCTGCTGGGCCTCCTGCTGGCTTGCGGCCGCGGCTGCTGCCGCGGCCGCCTCAGCCTCCTGGGCTGCCAGCGCGGCGCTCTGGCTTTGTGCCGCCTCCGCTGCCTCCGCCGCGGCCTGAGCCAGGCTGGATTGCCGGATAGACTCCTCCTGCTCCGACGCTACCTGAGCGTAATAAGTATCAAGCGAAGCCTGCACATTACTCTGTTCGGTCAGGACATCGTCATAAGCGCTGGACCGATTCAGCAGCGCACCTTCCACACTTTCCAGATCCGTCTGGGTAACCGCCACATTGTTATTGATCTGTTCCAGCATGGTTTCAGCATGTTCATAATAAGCCTGTGCTTCCGTGGCTGCGTCCTGGGCGTTCTGCCGGCTTAGTTCCGCGGTCTCCGCCGCGGCCTGCAAGGCTTCCAGCGCTTCATTATCCTCAGAGGCGATGTACTCCATCAGCCGCATATTGGTAAAAAAGCCGGATAAACCGTCTGACTCAAGCAAAATCTGCAGGGTTGAGGTTTGACGGTAGGGAAAGAGCGCGACAATGCGGTCTTCATATTCCGCTTGCTTGGCATTAACCTCCTCCACCGCAGCCTGATAGGCACTCAAAGCGTCCGCTAAAGCGGTCCGGGCCACCTCAAGTTCCTGCATAAAGCTTTCATATTCAGCCTCTGAGGCCAGTTGCTGTTGTTTCAGCTCTTCAAGCCTGGCGCTGATGCTGTTGTTTTGGGCCTGATAGGCCGCAATCTCTTCATTCAGGCTGGCCAGGGCGGCAGCGTTATCTGACTGCTGTTGCAGCAGCTGCTCTTCATAAGCCGCGTCTGCCGCCTCAACCGGGGTCTGCTGCACCCCCAGCGTTACAGCCAGTATGCCGCCTGCTATCAAGCCACTCAGCAAGGGTTTCAGATGACGTTTCATGTCTGCTTTTATCCTGCCTTTCCAAGCCCTAAGTTAAACCTTTATATATTTTCGTACGGACATCGCACTGCCGGCCGCGCCAATTAAAACACCCAGGCCCAGATTGACCAAAATAAAAATCCAGGCCAGCTGCGACAGCGGCAGGACAAAATTGCGCGGGGCCAGCACTCCCAGGTCTGAGCTGGACTGTCCGGTTACCAGCCGCTGGTACAGCCATTGGTAGATACCGTAGACTAAGCCGCTGCTGAGCAAAGCTCCCACGGTACCGATCAGTGTTCCCTCAAGGATATAGGGCCAGCGAATGTACGCGTTGGTGGCACCCACGTATTTCATGATATTAATCTCCTCCGCCCGGGAAAAGACTGAAAGCCGCACCATGTTGGCAATAATAAAGAGAGAGATGACCAGCAAAATAATAAAAGCCAGTAAAGTCCCCGCGTTAACCCAGTTGATGATTTTCGTCAGTTTCTGCATGACGGATTCTGCCATGTCCACCTGGGTCACCCCGGGGAAAGCCTTGATCTGCGCCACAAACGCCTCCGCCAAATCCGGGTCCTGCAGTTTAACCTGATACACATATGGCAGCTTGGCATAATCAAAGTTATCCAGCGCCGACTGATCCTGACCCATAGACTGTTTTAACTGCTCAAAGTTTTCCTCCGGGGTCAGCATGGTAAAAGAAAGCACATTGCTGTCAGCCGCCAGGTAAGCCGCAATGTCCTCCTGCTGCTGCTCCGTCATGGTGGCGTCACACCAGACCTCCACCGGAGGCTGCTGGGCTACCACCTTGACCAAATTGCCGGCATTCAGGGACACAACAATAAAAACCCCCATCAGTAATAACATCAAGGTTACCGTGGTGACGGAAGCCAGGGTAAGCAGGGGATGGCGAACAATATTCAGCAGACTGTCCCTGATAGCGGTGAGTATTTTTCTAAGCTTCATCTGATTCAGTTACCTCTGTGGCGCACGCCGCTCCGGGCTGCGGCGGTAAACGCCGCCGTCCGGGCTTAAGCGGGCAGGCAGGATGTGGCAAACCAGGTTCTACCGGCTTTTTCTTTTATAGTAATAGTCATAGGATGTAAAAAGCTTATCCCGATGATTTTGGGGCGGCTGTCCGGTCTCGGCCGGTTGAGCTGTCGCCTGATCCTGGCCGGCCGGCTCAGACACCGGTACGGCAGCTGGTTCAATGTCCAGCAAATACTTATCCCCGCTGCCGTATAGAGCCCGGGTCGCGTCGCGCAGCAAGCGGCCGTCCGCAATTTCTATCACGCGTTTTTGCATCCGGTCAACCATTTCCCGGTCATGCGTACAAACTACAACCGTCGTACCGTTGCGGTTAATCTCTTCCAGCAAAGCCATGATAGACTCAGAATTAACCGGGTCTAAGTTACCGGTTGGCTCATCGGCCAATAAAATACTGGGATTATTAACCATCGCCCGGGCAATGCCCACCCGCTGCTGCTCGCCACCGGATAATTCATTAGGTAAAGCCCGTTCACGGGAGCGAAGCCCGACTGTACTCAGGACCATGGATACCTGCCGGCTGATTGAACGGCGCGAGGCCCCCAGGATCTCCATGGCGAAAGCAACATTTTCATATACCGTCTTAGTGGGAATCAGCCTGAAGTCCTGAAACACCATCCCGATACTGCGGCGCAGGTACGGAACCAGGCGGCGCTTAAGCTGCGTCAGCGCGAGGCCGTCAATATAGACCTCCCCTGCGCTGGGTTTTTCCTCACAAGTCAGCAGCTTGACTAAAGTAGACTTGCCGGAGCCGCTCTGGCCAATAACAAAAACAAACTCTCCATCCTGAATCCGGAAGGATAAATCGCTCAAAGCCAGCGGGGCCTTGGGCGCATAAGCCATACTGATATGGTCAAACTCAATCAAACCGTATCCTCCGCTTACAGCCGGGTATCCGCGCGCTGGAACATCAGTTGCGCCACCATTTGTTGCTGTTTTTGGAAGCCAGGGAACTGCCGTCTTGTTTTTCAAGATACATGCGAACCATAGAAGCCAGCTTAAACAAGACGGCATCATCAAAGTTCCGCAGATCCAGGTTAGTAATCTTTTGTACTTTATCCAGACGATAAACCAAAGTATTACGGTGGACAAATAGCTGCCGGCTGGTTTCAGAACCATTCAGGTTATTTTCAAAGAACTTTTGAATGGTCAGGAGGGTCTCACTGTCCAACTGGTCATAACAGCCATCGGGGAAAACCTCATCCAGGAACATATGGCAAAGCGTCGGCGGCAGCTGATAAATCAACCGGCCCAGGCCCAGTTTGTCATAGCGCATCAGGTAGCTCTCATTCTCAAAAATGGAACCGACGGTCAGGGATAAGGACGCCTCCCGGTATGATTTGGCACAGTCTTTCAGGGTTTCCGCCGGCATCCCAATACCAATTCTGACCTTGGCCATGGATTCCGCGTTCAGCGTATCCAGGACCTGCACGCCCAGGGCTTCAATATTATCTTTCTCACTGCGGTTAATCTCTTTAAGCAGGACGACCGTATCTTCATCCATAGCCAGCAGGAAATCCTGTTTACGGCGAGGGAACATGCCGCGCAGGGTCTCCAGGCAAGACAGGCTGTCGCCCTCTTCAATGTGAATCAGATAGCAGACTCTTAAAGCCGCATAAGGGATTTTAAACTCCCGGGCTTTAAGGGGGATATCCCCCGGCAGCTCGTTTTCAAGCAGGATATTTTTCAACAGATTCTCCCGTTCAGAATCCGTGCTGTCTTCCGCTAAAGCTGTCAGAATCCAGTTAAACAGGAGCTCCAGATAAGTCTGGGACACCTGATCCGTGCCGTCAATAAAGACACTGTACTCAGCCTGGCCGTCCAGCACCAGCTTTTTATAGCTGCGCTGATCACCAATCAGCAGGCTATCTTCTGAAGACAGCAGGCCTAAGCCCTGCTGATCTTCCTGTCCGTTTAAAGAAGCGTCTGTGGCCGCAACAATCACGCCCTGCGTGCTGATCACGCCGGCGGTACGGTCCAGAATCTCTGCCGCTTTTTTTATGCATTGATTAATCTCATCCATATCGTTTGCACCTTTCATAAACCGTAATAGGAGGCTCCTGCAAACACCTGACTTGAAATTCAGCCCGTTTGCGGCTTATCCACAGTTTGTATTTATCTTACCGGTACAGCCGCCAGCTTGCAAGTATACCGGCCAGGTCAAAGCTTTTTAAATTGTAACATATCCGTAACAAAAAAGAGAAGCCCCCCCGAGGGAACTTCTCTCCTGAATTTTGAACAATTGTGGCAGCCTGAATCAGGTGATGATCCGTTTTTCAGTCTCTTTGTCAAACAGAGCAATACGGTTAGGATCCACCGCCACCTTAACTTCCTCACCGACTTTTGCGATCGAGCTGGTGGGATCAACACGGCCGGTAATAGCCAGGCCCTGCACGGTCAGGTAAATATAGGTTTCAGCACCCAGCATCTCAACCACATCCACATGAGCCATAAAGGTATCATCCGGATGCTGGGCAACAAAGTTCAGGTCATCATCAATCGCTTCCGGACGGATACCAATAATGATGTCCTTGTCCACATAAGCCGTGACTTCCTCAATATCATACTTCTCTGCCGGGATAGCCAGCTTAATGTCGCCAAAGCTGACGGCCAGGCCTTTATCCGTTCTGACCAGCTTGCCGTTAATGAAGTTCATGGGCGGCATGCCGATGAAACCGGCAACAAAGGTGTTGTTGGGATGCAGATACAGCTGACCCGGCGTGTCGACTTGCTGGATAAAGCCGTCTTTCATAACCACGATACGGGTGCCCATGGTCATGGCCTCAGTCTGGTCATGGGTAACATATATGATCGTAGCATTTAAGCGCTGATGCAGTTTAGTGATCTCAACCCGCATCTGCACACGCAGTTTAGCGTCAAGGTTGGACAGAGGCTCATCCATCAGGAAGACCTTAGGATCACGGACAATAGCGCGGCCCAGGGCAACACGCTGCCGCTGACCACCGGACAAAGCCTTAGGTTTACGATCCAGCAAATGTTCAATTTCAAGAATCTTGGCAGCCTCATGCACGCGGCGCTTGATGTCTTCTTTAGGCGTCTTGCGCAGCTTCAGACCAAAAGCCATGTTGTCAAACACGGTCATATGGGGATACAGCGCGTAGTTCTGGAACACCATAGCGATGTCTCTGTCTTTAGGCTGAACATCATTGACCAGTTTATCGCCAATGTAGATTTCACCTTCAGTAATCTCTTCCAGACCTGCGATCATTCTCAGGGTAGTGGATTTACCGCAGCCAGAAGGACCGACAAGAATGATGAACTCCTTGTCTTCAATGTTGAGGTTGAAATCACTGACGGCTACCACCCCGCCGTCATACCTCTTGTAAACATTTTTCAGGATAACGTTTGCCATATTTAACCTCCGTACAGCACACGCGCTTGACCAGCGCTTATGTAAGCCTGCCACTACTATATCATCCGCATTGAATCATGACCACTCGCAATATTGTACAAAACTTTTCGTCATAATTTGGTCAAGTACTGAGTTCTGCGGGGTCCGGCGCTGCTGAACAGGGTTGGTTCGGTTCGGATCATCCGGATAAATATGCGTTATAAGCCGGTTTATAATGCATATTTATGATTTTTGTTGCATATCGTCTTTCCATATACTACAATGCAAAGACATTTATTCAGGAGGCTTGCAGCTATGAACAGCAAAACACGGATCGGCATTATCGGCGCCACTGGTTATGTGGGGCTTGAACTCATCACCTGGCTGGCCGGTCATCCTAACTTTGACATTACCTGCGTTGCGTCGCACACCCATTGCGGTGAACGCTTCGCAGATTTTTTCCCCGCTTTCCGGGGGCTGATTGATCTGGACTTTATAGAGCCGGATCCCCGGCAGATAGCTGAAGCCTGCGACTGCTGCGTCACCGCCCTGCCGCACGGCGTATCTTCAGTTTTAGTGCCGCAGCTGCTGGCGCTTGGCCTGACGGTACTGGACCACAGCGGGGATTTCAGGTTTAAGGATCAGGCGGTTTATGAAGCCGCCTATCATCTGCAGCACCCCTGTCCGGAGCTGCTCCAGACCGCGGTTTACGGCCTGCCGGAACTGCACCGCCAGCAGTTAGCCGGCTGCCGGCTGATCGCCAACCCCGGCTGTTACCCAACCGGCACCATTCTGGCCGCCTGGCCGCTGCTGGCCGCAGGCCTTATTGAGCCGGACAGCCTGATCGCCGACGCGGTTTCCGGCATCAGCGGTTCTGGCCGAAAGGCCGGTGCAGATTACAACTACTGCGAGCTGGCCGAAAACTACAAGCCCTATGGCGTCACCCGGCACCGGCACCTGCCTGAAATGGAACAGGAGCTGTCGCTGGCGGCCGGGCAAGCAGTCACCCTGAGTTTCACGCCACATCTGGCCCCGATGAAGCGGGGCATGCTCATCACTTTATACGCCCGGCCGAATGCGGCGGGGCGCAGGGAGCTGGAGCAGACCACCGGCGATGCCTTTTTGTACCGGCGGTTTGCCGAGCACTATAAAAACGAACCCTTCATCCGCGTGCTCAGGCCAGGCCAGCTGCCGGCTACCAGTCAGGTGGCCGGATCCAATTTTTTGGATCTGGTGCCGGTGTGGGACGGTCACAGCGGTGTGATCAAGGTATTTTCCGCCCTGGATAATCTGGGCAAAGGCGCGGCCAGTCAGGCAGTTCAGGCCCTGAATATTTGTCTGGGTTACCCTGAAACCGCCGGCTTGTCAGCCCCAGGCAGGGTGCTTTAAGGAGGCTTAGCTATGACCGCAGATACTTTCGCCGCTCAAGCCGGCGGACAGTTAAATCCGGCGACGCTGACGCCGTCTGACAAAGCAGCGATTTTAATTGAGGCGCTGCCATATATACAAAGCCTCAGCGGCAAGACTGTCGTCATCAAATATGGCGGCAACGCCATGATTGACGAACAACTGAAGCAACAGGTCATGGAAGACATCACCCTGCTGCGCTTTGTCGGGATCAAGCCCGTGGTCGTCCATGGGGGCGGGCCTGATATCAGCCGCATGCTGAACAAGCTTAAAATCCAGTCCGAGTTTGTTAACGGCCTGCGCAAGACCGACCGCCAGACACTGGAAGTCGCACAGATGGTCCTTATTGGCAAGACCAATAAAGAAATTGTGGCCGGCTTATCCCGACAGGGCGCTCAGGCTATCGGCATCAGCGGTATCGACGCCGGCTTGCTGCGCTGCCGGCCGCTGCAGGCGGATGAAGAGGGGCGGACCGGGCCGCTGGGTTTTGTGGGGGATATTACCGCCGTTGATACTGAGTTAATTGAGCGGCTGACCGCAGACTACATTCCGGTGATCGCGCCAATCGGCTCAGACTATAACGGCCAGAGTTATAATATAAACGCAGATACCGTAGCCAGTCAGCTGGCCGTAGCGCTCAAGGCGGAGAAACTGATTTTGCTGACTGATGTGGAAGGCGTCAAGCGCCCGGCGGCGGACGGGAGTCTGGAAATCGCTCATGTACTGGTGGCCAGTGAAGTCCGGCAGATGATCCGTGACGGCGTGATCTCAGGCGGGATGATTCCGAAAGTACAAGCCTGTATTGATACCATCAGCCAGGGCGTCAACCGGGCGCACATTATTGACGGCCGCATTCCCCATTGCCTGTTGCTGGAAATCTTTACCCACAAAGGCATTGGGACCATGTTCACCCAGCAAAAACGGCCCTATTACCCCGGTGAAATGATCTGAGCTTTGGCAGGAGGCAAACAAATGACAGACAATATAAGTTCCCCAGATCCAAGACTGGCCCGTACCATCGCAGCTGACCAGGCGGCGTATCTGCCGGTTTTCGGCCAGCGCATCCCCCTGGTCTTTGATCATGGCCAGGGCTGCCGGCTGACCGCTACGGACGGCCAGGACTACCTGGATATGGTCGGCGGCATAGCGGTCAATGTCCTGGGTTACGCCAACCCCCGCCTGACCGATACCATCGCGAAGCAGGCGGCGCGCCTGATTCACAGCTCTAACCTGTATTATGTTGAACAACAGGCAAAACTGGCCGTTCGGCTGACACAGCTGTGCGGTCAGGACCGGGCCTTTTTTTGCAACAGCGGGGCGGAAGCCAATGAAGCGGCCTTTAAGCTGGCCCGGATCTATTATTATCGCCAGGGCAAGCCGCGCGCGCGCATTTTATCAGCCCGCCAATCCTTTCACGGCCGGACCCTGGCCACCGTCACCGCGACCGGTCAGCCTAAATACAATCTGCCCTATGCGCCGCTCCCGCCGGGCTTTGACTATGTGGCGTTCAATGACCTCGCCAGTTTAAAGCAGCAGCTGACGCCGGACACCGCCGCGGTCATCCTGGAGCTGGTGCAGGGCGAAAGCGGGGTTCATCCGGTAGATCCGGCCTATGCCAAAGCGGCCCGGGATTTATGTACCCGAAACGGCACCCTGCTGATCATTGACGAAGTCCAGAGCGGCATGGGCCGCACCGGTCACTTTTTAGCCGCCCAGGCTTACGGGATCAAACCTGATATAGTCACCCTGGCCAAGGGACTGGGCGGCGGTCTGCCGATTGGCGCCTTGCTTTGTCAGGAACAGCTGGCCACAGCCTTTCACCCCGGCGATCACGGCAGTACCTTTGGCGGGGGGCCGCTTTGCTGCAGCGCCGCCTTAACTGTTTTGGATGAATATGAACGACTGGACCTGACCCACCAGGCCGGGCAGCGGGGCCGGCAACTCACGGCCGGCTTACGCCAGCTGCAAAAAGAGCACCCCCTGCTTAAAGAAATCCGCAGCGCAGGCCTGATGCTGGGCGCAGATCTTCAGGAACCTCAGGCGCTGGCCTTACGGGAAGATTTGCGGACCCAAGAGCATGTTTTAGTCAACGCCACCGGACCTGCCACCCTGCGCCTGCTGCCCCCGCTGATTCTGACCGAGGCTGAAGCCAGGTCGTTCCTGACCGCGATGGACCGCGCGCTGAGCCGCCTTGAAGCTCAGGCCTGAACCGTTTACCGGCCAGGCCCCGGGGCCGGGCCTGCGCCTCCGAACCGCCACCGCTCACTTGAACCTAAAGTTAAAATGGAGGATATTATGAAAGACTTTCTTCGCTTGTACGATTACAGCCGCAGCCAGCTGGAGGCCATCCTTGACCTGG
Organism: Oscillospiraceae bacterium; assembly: GCA_028704415.1. Lineage (GTDB taxonomy): Bacteria > Bacillota > Clostridia > Saccharofermentanales > Fastidiosipilaceae > JAAVLZ01. The sequence goes on from JAQWFM010000009.1 coordinate 40,087, forward strand.
CCGATCAGCTCAAAGCTGACCGGCAGGCCGGCCGGGAACATCCGCTTCTTAAAGGGCAAAGTCTGGGCATGATTTTTGCCAAGTCATCCACCCGCACCCGGGTTTCCTTTGAAGTCGGCATGTATCAGCTGGGCGGTGAAGCCTTGTTTCTAAGCTCTAACGATATTCAGCTGGGCCGGGGCGAAACCATTGCAGATACAGCACGGGTCATGAGCCGCTATCTGGACGGCATCATGATCCGGACCTTTTCGCACAGTGACGTGGTGGAACTGGCGCGCTATGCCAGCATCCCCGTCATCAACGGTCTGACTGACCTGCATCACCCCTGTCAGGTTATGGCGGATCTGCAGACCATCCGTGAAGAGAAAGGGCACTTGGAAGGCCTCAAATTAGCCTATGTCGGCGACGGCAACAATATGGCCAATTCCTTGCTGGAAGGCTGCGCGGTCTGCGGGATCAATATTCAGGTCGCGACCCCGGTTAACTATAAGCCCGACCCCCAGGTACTGGAAGACGCCAGGCAGGCAGCTAAGCTAAATGGCTCCGCGGTTAGCTGGAGTGAGTCAGCGGATGAAGCCATCGCCGATGCGGATGTCATTTACACTGACACCTGGGTCAGCATGGGCCAGGAAAGCGAAAAGCAGGAGCGCGTCCGGGTATTCCGGGATTATCAGGTCAACCGCGAGCGCATGAAGCTGGCCCGGCCTGACGCTATCTTTTTGCACTGTCTGCCAGCTTACCGGGGCTATGAAGTCAGCGAAGAAGTTTTTGAAGGGCCGCAAAGCCGGGTGTTTGACGAAGCCGAAAACCGGCTGCATGCCCAAAAAGCGATCATGGTCAGCCTGATGAATCCTGAATATGCCCTGCTTAAGTAAAGCCGCCAGCCGTCTGACCCTGCGCATCCGTCCGGCCGGGGCGGCGGATGTACCTGAACTGATTTTAGTCCAGCAGAGCGCCATGCGGCAATACGCCCGAGATAGCGGCCTGACCGCCGTACAGGCAACGCAGCAGCTGGCAGCGCTGCGGGAAACCGCCGCGGATCTGCAGGATTTTCTGCGGCAGCCCGCGCAGGTCCTGCTGCTGGCCCGAGAGCTTAAGGCTTCAGGTACGGAGCCGGAGACCACGGACAGCCGAGAGGGCCGGATACTGGGGGCGCTGCGGCTGCAGCCGGAGTCCCGGACAGCCGCGTATCTGACCCGCTTTGTGGTCCGGCCGGACTGCCAGTCCACCGGTGTCGGCCGGGCTTTATTTAAGCAAGCCTGCACCTGGCTCAGACAACAGTCCTATCAGCAGGTGTATCTGCACACTGCGGCGGCCAATCAGCATAGTATGCACTTCTATCAGAGTCTGGGGTTCCGGCTGGTCAGTCAGTCCCACGACCGGGGCTATGCACGGAATCTGCTTTGCCTGATCCTGCCGGAATAAATGATACCGGGCTAAATGATGCCGGAATAGATGGCCACGGTTTTGCCCTGGCTGGTATACACCCTGGGAACACGCTTGCCAATGACGCAAAGCACCTCATAAGTAATGGTGCCCTGCCAGCTGGCCAGTTCGCTGACTTCAATGGTGCCGACCGTTCCGTCTGTCCTGGCCTGTTGACCAAAGATGACGACCTCATCCCCCACATGCACCTCTTCAGGTATATCCGTCAGATCGACCATGCAGGCATCCATGCAGATGGAGCCTACCACCGGCACCCGGTAGCCATGGACCAGCACTTCCGCCTTCCCGTTCATATTGCGGCTGTAGCCGTCTGCGTACCCAATCGGCACGGTGCCGATACGGCTTTGGCGGCTGGTCGTAAAGATGCGTCCGTAACTGATACTGCTGTTTTCCGGCAGATCTTTGACCATGATGAGGTTGGATTTTAAAGTCATGGCCGGCTTAAACAGCGGCGCAAAATCCTGACAGGCGTCCGGCAGCTGGCCATAAAGGATCAAACCGGGCCTGACCATATCCAGCTGCATTTCCGGGAAGCGCAGGGTGGCCGCGGAGTTGCAGCAGTGCTTAATGGGGATAAAGATGCCGCTGCGCTCCAGTTCCTGGCATAAGCTGATAAAGCGGTTGAACTGCTGGCGCGTATAAGCGGTATCGGCTTCATCCGCGGTGGCAAAATGGGTGAAGATGCCGTCCACACTAATATGGGGCATGGCGGCCACTTCTTTGACGGTCTCTACGGTGTCAAAGCCGGCGGTAAACCCTACGCGGCCCATCCCGGTATCTATCTTGATGTGGACCGAGGCCAGCCGGCCCAGCCGGTCAGCCGCCCGGTCCAGGGCCTGGATCAGATCCCAGCTATAGACCGTCTGCGTGATGTTATAGCGCACAAGTTCTTCGGCCCGGCGCGGATCCGTGTAGCTCAAAATCAGGATGGGAGCCGTCACGCCGCTTTCGCGAAGCTCAATCGCTTCATCCAGCATAGAGACAGCCAGCCGGTCGGCTCCGGCCTCCAACAGCCGGGGAACCACCGCGGCGACGCCATGCCCGTAGGCATCCGCCTTGACCACCGCCATGATTTCTGTGCCCTTCCACACTTGCTGGCGAATTGCTTTGACATTAGCAGCCAGAGCGTCCAGATTGACTTCTGCCCAGGTGCGGTTGACAATATAGGATTCCTTAATCATTTACGTTTCCCCTCTTACCATGACATACAGCGAGTCAACTGCTGATTATCAGTTTAGCGCAGATCGTGACCGGCAGGATGGCCTGGCAGTTGCAGTCCTGTTACAAAACCAAGGATACCCCGGCGGCCGGCAAGTCCCGGCACCCAACCAGGATACCCCGACAGCCGGCTTGGCAAAGCTGCCCGAACTACTGCCAGGTGCAGTTGCGGAAAGCCAGGCCCAGCGTATCCAGCGTATCTCCCGGTAAGACCGACCGCCCAGCCTGGCGGCTGGCGGCCAGATCAGCCGCGCTGCCATGCAAGAAGACAGCGGCCAGAACAGCCTGCCCTAACGGCAGAGGCTGCGCCAGCAGGCCGGCCAGCAGGCCGGCCAGGATATCCCCACTGCCGGCTTTAGCCTGAGCCGGGTTGCCGCTGCTGTTGATCCACAGCCGGTTATGCGGCAGCTGCTGGCATGACGACCGCTGATTTGCAGCCGACGGAAAAGCCACAACGGTGCCGGCACCTTTCAGAACCACCACCGCGTCGGTTAGGTCTGACAGCAACCTGGCAGCCTGCAGCCGGTCAGTTTTGACCAGCTCAGCGCCCTCCGGACAAAGGCGCTGATATTCACCCGGATGAGGCGTCAGAACAGCCGGGGCCAGGCCGGACTCAAACCGGGTCTGCAGGCGTGCCCGGCCGGCCGCGCCCTGAGCGGCCAGTTCATTCAGCGCATCCGCGTCCAAAACCAGGCGGGGCGCTTTTTCTATCAAGCGTGCCAGGGCCTGCCAGCGAAACTGACGGGCAGATATATCTGCCGGCAACCCCAGCCCGGGCCCGGCCAGACAGCTATCACACCAGCTCAGGCCTTCGTTCAGTTCAGCTGTTAAAACCGCCGGATCCTCGGTCCCCTGCTCCAGCTCTGTTACCGGTTGAATCAAGGCAGAGGGGCAGGCAGTCAAGGCCGCGGCATAGAGGGAGGCCGGGAGCAGTACCTTGGTATAGCCCACGCCACTATGCAGGGCAGCCTGCAGGGCTAATATCGCAGCGCCGCCCAGGCCCGGACTGCCGGCCCAAAGCAGGCACTTGCCAAAACTGCCCTTATGACTTTCAGCTGGTCTGGCCGGTGCCCAGGGAATCAGATCCTCGCGGGTTATCACTTCAGGCGCCAGGAGGCCGGCCTGCCTGGCCAGACGGTCCAGATAAGGCCGGGGCAGGCCCAGATCACTGACCACGGTCAAGCCGGCAAAGCTCCGGCCAGGATAGGCATAGCAGCCCGTTTTGGCATAAAAAAAGGACAGCGTCACATCCGCATGCAGCGCGTGCGGATCCGCCTTGCCCGTGCCGGCCTCCACCCCGCTGGGGATATCAACCGCCAATACTTTGTACCTGCCGCCGGCCCGGCCGGCCTCAACTTTTTCAGTCCAGGCTGCCACCGGCGCGTCCAGCTGGCGGTCACAGGAAAAGCCGCTCCCAAAAACAGCGTCAAGGACAAGACCCGCCGGCAGTACAAACTGCTCCAGCGGTTGAATGATCTGCCCCATCTGCAGCCAGGCCTGGCGGTTAACCGCCGCATCGCCCTGCGCCGCGGCCGCTTCCGCCGTTTCATATACCTGTATCCGGTAATCTCCGCAGGCCAGCAAAAGGCGGGCGGCGGCATAGCCATCCCCGCCGTTGTTGCCCCGGCCGCAGCACACCGCTATCGTGCTGCCCCCTGCCGGTTTAATGACCTGCGTCACATAGGCGACCAGCGCCCGGGCCGCGCCTTCCATTAAAAGAAGGGCCGGCAAGCCACTATCCTGACTGACCAGCCTGTCTAAAATCCGCTGTTCTGCTTTACCCAGCGTCCGCATAAGCCGGTTACGCCTCCCGGTTCAGAGAAGTCAGCCAAACCGCCAGCTCTTTATAGGGCATCGCGCCAATTTTCTGTTCAACCAACTTGCCGTTACAAAACACGGCCAGCGTCGGAATGTGGGTGATGTGATAGCGGTCACATATTTCTTCTTCCGTATCCACATTTACCTTCCCAACCGTCACGGTGGCGGCAAAGTCCCTGGCAGCCTGATCAATAGACGGCCCGATCATGGAACAGGGGCCACACCAGCTGGCCCAAAACTCCAAGAGAACCGGCTTGCTGCTGGTCAAAACCAGCTCATCAAAATTATTTTCCGTAATGGTCAGTGTCATGTTCAGTCCTCCTACGACGGTACAGTTGGGGTGTAAATCCATTATAAGGAGGCAGCCGCAAGACTCAGTAACTGGAGTTACCGGCCGCCTGCCGCCCGATTTATTGTAACTTTACGCAGGATCGGTGCCGGACGGTGCATCCAGTTCCGAAATATGCTCCACCTGGTAGGGCGTAACCTGATAGACAAAATAGTTCAGCCAATTGGCGAAAAGAATATTGGCAACGGAGCGCCAGCGCACCAGCGGCGGCCTGGTCGGATCATCTTCTGAATAATAGTTAACCGGCAGATCAATGGGTAGCCCGTGGGCTATATCCCGCTCATACTCCTGTTTCAGGGTTAAAGGATCATACTCCACATGACCGGTAATAAATATCTGCCGGCCTTTGCGGTCGGCTACGGCAAAGACCCCTGACTGCTGGGACTTGGACAGCAGGCGCAGCTCGGGCTGCCGGAGGATGTCAGCTTCGCGATTTTCCGTATAGCGGGAATGCGGCACATAAAAAGCATCATCAAAGCCCCAGAATAATTTGCTGGGCCAGCGCCCATTCAGGCGGTGTTCAAACACACCAAACATTTTTTTGCTGAGTTCATATTTAGGCACCCCGTAATGATAATACAAACCCGCCTGGGCCCCCCAGCAAATATGCAGGGTTGAATAGACATGGGTCTTGCTCCAGTTCATGATCCGGCACAGCTCATCCCAGTAGGTCACCTTTTCAAACGGCATCAGTTCAACCGGCGCACCGGTAATAATCATACCGTCAAAGTAATACTCCTCCACCTCACTAAAGGTATTATAAAAACGGGCCAGATGCTGCCGGGCCGTGTGCCGGGGCTGATAGGATTCCGTATAGAGGAGGTAGGGCTCTATCTGCAGGGAGGTATTGCCCAGCAGGCGAAACAACTGTGTTTCCGTGCTGATTTTATTGGGCATCAGATTCACAATCAAGATCCGCAGCGGACGGATGTCCTGATGAAAGCTGCGGGCTTCATCCATGTAAAAGACGCCTTCCTGACCTAAAGTCTGGGCGGCGGGGATGTCAGAAGGAATAATAATTGGCATAAGCGTGCTTCCTTATTCTATTTAATACCGGCGGGGGCCGGGGCGACGGCTAATGAATAAACTCATTGAGGATGGAATTATCCGGGATCCGGGCAGGCGAAACCGCAGGCAATCGCGCGGCCGAGGTCAGCAGATGGCGGGCTTGCCGCAGGGCCTGCGGCAGGTCTGCGTAGCCTGGCGGCGGTCCGCTGATGAAGCGCGACGGGGGCAGGGTGCCGGCCTGCGCCAACTGCAGGTCAGCCTGTATTTCTGCCGCGGCCAGGGCCGGAATAACGCAGAGCTCATAGGCCATGGCTGAGTTCACAAAGAGATCCGCGGCCGCAATGTAGTCGGGGAACACCTGCGCTTCAGACCAATCCAGCATAGGCCAGTAATCAATAGTAGCCAGGGCCGGGGTACCGCGATGGGCGGCATCCCGCGAAATACGCCGCAGCATCCTGATATCACGGGCGTCCAGCAGGGACCGGTCGCCGACCAGTTTGGCCCAGGGCATAATAAAGACGCCGCGCCGCTTGGCGGGAGGCAGTAGTTCCAAAATAGCCGGATGGAGCGCGTGCAGGCCCTCAATCAGTAAAATTCCGCGCGGAGACAGCTGATATACCTCTTCCTCCCGGTAAAACCGGCGTCGGCAGAGGAAATCAAAGCTGGGCCGGCTGACGGTCTGGCCGCTGAGCAAAGCGGTTAAATCCTGCCGGAGCAGGCTGAAATCCAGCGTGTCTGCGCTTTCCATATCCGGCCGGCCTTCAATCTGTTTGAGCTTGCTCTGATCTTTGTAGTAGTCGTCCAGGGAAAGCAGCGTCGTCGGCCGGCCGTACAAGTGCAGCGCTGCGGCCAGGCGCTCCGTAAAAGTGGTTTTGCCGGAGCCGGACGGCCCGGAGATGTAAATAGCCCGAATGCGGTCTGACCAGGCGGCCTCATAAGCCAGGTCGGTTAACTGGCGCATAAAATCCGCTTCACAGTGCGCTATAAAAGCCGGCAGGCGCAGCTGTCCCAGCTGGCTCTCCAGTTCCTGGACGGTAAAATACAGCAATTCAGCACGATTGGCCATGTTTAATAAATCCTGCTTTCTCCTGCCCCGGTTGCTTTGCTGTGGCAGCCTGACATTTCAGTGTTACTTATTATATCAAAAGCGGCGCTATTTTCATGAGCCATTGGGGATAGCGGGATACAAAGCTGCCAAAATACGATATAATAAAAAAAGAACGGTACGCTTAAAGTCCCGGATCTTACCGGACCTGGGCCGACCGTTGTTTGTCCCGGTTTAAGCCGGGTTAGGAGCATTATCAGGAGGTACCAATATAATGAAATCTGCAAAAATTGCCAGAGTGCATGCCCGCGAGATTATGGATTCCCGCGGCAATCCTACGGTTGAGGTTGATGTCGTAACTGAGTGCGGCATTCTGGGCCGCGCGGCAGTTCCCTCGGGCGCGTCCACCGGTCAGTTTGAGGCGGTGGAGCTGCGTGATGGTGATAAATCCCGTTATGGCGGCCAGGGCGTGCTAAAGGCTGTCGGCCATGTCAATGATGATCTTGCCCCCCGGTTAATCGGGCATGATGTATTTGATCAATACGGCATTGATGAGTTAATGCTGAAGCTAGACGGCACCGACAACAAAGCAACCTTTGGCGCTAACGCTATCCTGGGTGTGTCCCTGGCCGCGGCCAAAGCCGCAGCGCAGGTACAGGGCGTCAGCCTGTTCAAATATCTGGGCGGGGTTCAGGCCCATGTCCTGCCCACCCCTATGATGAACGTCATCAACGGCGGCAAGCACGCGGATAACTCCGTCAACCTGCAGGAATTCATGATTATGCCAACCGGCGCTTCCAGCTTCCATCAGGCGCTGCAATGGGCTTCAGAGGTGTTCCACGCCCTGAAATCCGTCTTAAAAAAGGATGGTTTTGCCACGAGTGTCGGTGATGAGGGCGGCTTTGCACCTAACTTCTCCTCTGATGAGCAGGCGTTGCAGTATCTGGTCAAGGCGATTGAGACCGCCGGCTTTAAGCCCGGCGTAGATTTCCACATTGCCATGGACCCGGCTATGACGGAGCTGTTTGACGCGGCTAAAGCCAACGGCCATGAGGGTGAGTACTACTTCTGGAAGTCGGATAAATATATGACCCGTGATCAGGTCATTGATTACTGGGAAGAGTTGATTGACAAATATCCCATTATCTCCCTGGAAGACGGACTGGCTGAAGAGGATTGGGAGGGCTGGCAGGAACTGACCCGCCGGCTGGGCAAAAAGGTCCAGCTGGTTGGCGATGACCTGTTTGTGACCAATACCAAACGCCTGGCCAAGGGTATTGAACTGGGCTGCGCTAACTCTATCCTGATTAAGGTTAACCAGATCGGTTCGCTGACTGAGACCCTGCAGGCTATGGAAATGGCCGGCAAGGCCGGTTATACCGCAATCGTCTCTCACCGCTCCGGTGAAACTGAGGATACCACGATTGCAGATATCGTGGTCGCCACGAATGCCGGCCAGATCAAAACCGGCGCGCCGTCCCGTACGGACCGGGTCGCTAAGTACAACCAGTTACTCCGCATTGAGGAAGAGCTGGGCGATGAGGCTGTTTATCTGGGCAAAAAATCTTTCAAATTCTGATCAGCTTGTGCTCAGCCGGCCGAGTGGCCGGCCGGAGACAGGCTGAGATACTAAACAACCCGGCAGTGGTCTGAACCACTGCCGGGTTGTTTGCGGTTTAGCCTTGCAGCTGCAGCTCCCGCCAAAGCCGCAGCTGCCCCAGGGCTTCGCCTGCCCCGGGGTAAGTCATCGCGGCAGCCGGCGCACGGCGATCCGCTGAACCCAGGCTTCCGTTTCTACCCGGCCGGCCATAGTCGTCCCGGGCAGCTGCACCGTAGCCTGGCTGGCGGCCATGGCCAGCTGCAGCAAGGCCGGCAGCGAGCCGATCTCGCTCAGGCTCTGCGGGCAGGCAGCGGCAGCCATGGCCAGCACGGCTGTCATGGCATCCCCCGCGCCCTGAAGACTCCGGGCATTGACCTCTCTGGGATTGGGCGCATACCAGGCTTCCTGTCCATCGGTCAAAACCGCGCCTTCTTCGCCCAATGACGCTAAAACTAATTTAGAGCCTAAACGGCAGAGGCTTTTGGCGGCCTGGGTCACGCCTTCAAGGCTGTCACAAGGCATCCCTGTCACTTCGCGGAGTTCTTTGCGGTTAGGTTTCATGATGTCACAGCGGGCCGCCAGCGCCTGCATGAGCGGCTCACCGGATGAGTCCAGAACCACCGTACCTTCTTTTGACCTGACCTGTTCTGCTATCTCCCGGTAAGTAAAGCGGGTAAGTCCGGGGGGCAGGCTGCCGCTGAGCACCAGGACTAAGCGGCGTTTGAGCAGGGGCTGCAGACTGCTCAGGACCCGGTCAGCGGTGGCGGGATCAACCGGGGTCCCGGGATGATTGAACTCGGTCATGATGGTAGCCTGACCGGTCCGTTCATGCAGTTTGATGTTCATC